>NZ_CP013910.1:1504375-1820000 GCF_001507665.1 Deinococcus actinosclerus
GGATCGCTGCGACCGATCCGGCCGAGGCGGCGCGCATGGAACGCAATCCCCGCCGCGTGGTGCGCGCCGTGGAGGTCTACCGCCGCACCGGCCGGTACCCGGGGGCGTTCGGCCGCAGCGAACCGGCCTTCACGTACGCGCCCATCGCGTTCACGCGCGCGCCGCAGGAGCTCGAGGCCCGCGTGCACGCCCGCACGCTGGAGATGTTCCGCCGGGGCTGGGCGCCGGAGGCCGCGTGGCTGGCCGACCGGCTCGACCCGGCGCTGGAACCGCGCCCCACCGCGTGGCAGACCCTGGGCTACCGCGAGGCGCTGGCGGTCGCGCGCGGCACCCTGGGCGTGCCGGAGGCCGCCGCGCAGATCACGCTCGCCACCCGGCAGTACGCCAAGCGGCAGCTCACCTTCATCCGCACCCAGCTGCGCGCCCCGCTGTTAAGCCCGCATGAAGCCGCGCGGCACCTGACCCGTCAGCTCGCCCGCTAGGGTGGGCGGCGTCTCTGACCGCTGACCCTGACGTGCCGCCCCGGCCGGCGCCCCGCGCGGCGGCCCGGCGAGGGCGCCCACTCGTTCAGGCTGAGGTGCACGCAGCCGCCCCGGGCCCGGGTATTGTGAGCGCACGCAGGACCCGTCAGCCCACGTCCACCGGCATCTACTGGGAGGGAACACACATGAAACCACGCGTTCTGGGAATGATCCTCGCGGGCGGACAGGGCAGTCGCCTGGCCCCGCTGACGCAGAAGCGCAGCAAGCCGGCCGTGCCGTTCGGCAGCAAGTACCGCATCATCGACTTCGCGATCAACAACTTCATCAACAGCGGTGTGTTCTCCATCTACGTGCTCACGCAGTACAAGGCGCAGAGCCTCACCGAGCACATCCAGCGCGGCTGGCGCTTCGGGACGTTCCTCAGCGACTACTTCATCACGCTGGTCCCCGCCCAGATGTACCGCATCGAGGAACTCGGGCCGGTGTGGTACCGCGGGACCGCCGACGCCGTGTACCAGAACATGCACCTCATCGACAACTACGAGGCCGACTACGTCGCCATCTTCAGCGGCGATCACATCTACAAGATGAACGTCGAGCACATGCTGCAAAAGCACATCGAAACCCGCGCGGACGTGACCATCGCCGCCTACCCGATGCCGCAGGCGCAGGCGCACCAGTTCGGCGTGATGCACGTCGATCACAACTGGCGCGTCACGGACTTCCTGGAAAAACCCAAGAACCCGCCCAGCATTCCGGGGCAGGAGGGTACCAGCCTGACGAGTATGGGCAACTACATCTTCTCGCGCCGCGCGCTGGAGGAACTGCTCGAGACGAACATGGGCGGCGGCGAGGCAGGCTTCGACTTCGGCGGTGACGTGATCCCCCGCGCCCTGAGCGACGGCTACAACGTCATGGCCTACGACTTCCACCACAACCCCATCCCCGGTCAGGCCGGTCCGAACACCTACTGGCGCGACGTGGGGACGCTGGACGCCTATTTCGAGGCGAACATGGACCTGGTCAGCGTGAACCCCGAGTTCGACATCTACAACCCGCAGTGGCCGCTGCGCACCAGCAGCGAGTTCTCCCCGCCCGCCAAGTTCGTCCACGAGAGCGACGGCCGCAAGGGGCAGGCTTTCAACTCGATCATGGCCGGCGGCACGATCATCAGCGGCGGCACCGTCCGCGACAGTGTCCTGGGGCGCAACGTGCGCACCCACTCGTATTCGCTGGTGGAAAGCTGCGTCCTGTTCGACGACGTGGAGGTCGGCCGACACGCCCACCTGCGCAACTGCATCGTGGACAAGAACGTGGTGATCCCGCCCGGCATGAAGATCGGCCTGAACGCGGAAGAGGACCGCGAACACGGGTTCAACGTCACCGACAGCGGCGTGGTCGTGGTGCCGAAGGGCTACACCTTCTGATCCCCTGAGGGACCGCACCCGGTGCGCGGCTGAAGGTGGGCCCGGCCGGAGAGCAGCTGGAAGGGCCCGCCTTTGTCGCTACCGGGGGCTGTCCAGCGCACGGCAAGGCCGCTGTCAGGTGGGTCACGCTACACTCCGCCGCGTGTCCCGCCTGTTCCGTATCACCTTGCCCCGTCTCACTTTGCTCCGTCCCGCACTGCGCCGTGCGGGCAGTCTGGGGGTCGCCCTGACGCTCGGCGCGGCGGGCGGCGTGACCCTGACGTTCCGCGAGAGCCCCAGCCTGCCCGGTCCGGGCGCGCTGCAGGCCGTCGCCTGGGACACGGCCGGGCGGCTGCACCTGTGTCTGGGCGCGCGCCTGCTCAGCGTGAACGCGGCCAGCCCCGTCCGCCCGAGCGGCGTGGCCCTGCCCGGGCCCTGCCAGGGCGTGACCGTCAGCGTGGACGCGCGGCAGGCCGCCGTGCTGGGTGACGGGCGGCTCGACCTGCTTGACCTGTCCACCCGCAGCGTCACGGGCACGCTGCCCATCCCGGGGCTCAGCGGCGCCGGCTTCACGGCAGACGGCACGCTGCTGATCGGCTCACCGGCGGGCCTGGAACGGATCACGCTGCCGGGCCTCACGCGCGCGGCGCTTGACCGGACGCCGGTCACCACCCTGGTCGTGGCCCCCGACGGAATGCGGGCAGTCGTGGGCCGCGGCGAGCGGACCCAGTTGATCGACGCCGGTACCCTGCGCGTCCTGAGCGGCAGCAGCTGCGACGCGGCGTGCCCGCCCGGCGCCGTGCACTTCAGTGCCGACGGGCGCAGCGCCACCGTCCAGACGGCCCAGGGCGTCACGGCGCTGCGAGACGGCTACCCCGCCACGACGGTGCTGCGCGCCGCCGACCCTGAACTGGCCGGGCCGACCAGCGCGCTGCCCCTGCGGGACAACACCGCGCTGATCCTGCGAGACGGCGAGACGCAGGTCCGCGACCTTCAGACCGGGCACCGTGAGACCCGCCGGGTGGTGCCGGGCCTGCGGGGCGCACCGGCAATCCTGACTGGTGCGGAGGACCTGCTGACCCTGACCGGGCTCAGCCTGAACCTCAGCCGCCCGGATCTGAGCGGCGCCCAGCCCCTCCTGACCCTGCCGGGGGTCGTCTCCGGCGGCGCCGTGGGGAGTGACGGAACGCTGCTGACCCTGACAGGCGGCGCCCTGCGCGGACCGGACGGCCGGGGGCTGGCCAGTGGCGTGCAGGAGGTGGCGGGCGCGGGACGCGCCGCCTTCACGCTGCGGGCGGGCGCCCTGGCCGAGGTGCAGGGCGCGGCCCTGCGGCCCCTGCCCGGGCAGCGCGCCGCTGACCACCTGAGCCTGAACCACTGGGGCAACCACGCCGCCACCTGGAACGGCCAGGGATTCAGTGTCACCGCGCAGAAGACCGGCCGGGTGATCGTCAGCGCGCCCGGCGCCTACGCGCGCGTGACCGTCTCGCCCGACGCCACCCGCGCCTACCTGTTCCCGGCCAGCGGCGACCCTCGCGTCATGCTGCTCGCCAGCCGCAAGACCTTCGCGCTGCCCGCGCAGCCGGGCGTGCTGTACCGGGACGTGCAGATCAGCGGTAAGGGCGTCTTCGCGTACCTGCGGGCCGACGGCCGGACGGATCTGTACCTGCCGGGCCAGCGGCAGCCGGTCGCCACCCTGGGGGGCGGCGCGCCCGCCCGGTTCAGTCCGGACAGCACGCTGCTGGCGCTGGGAACGTCCACGTCGGGCGGCTGGGTCGTGACCCTGCACGATCCCGCCAGTGGCCGGGAGCTGGCCCGCAGCGCCCCGCTGGACGGCCCCCCCGCCTTTCTCGCCTGGAGCGCCGACAGCCGCAGCCTGCATGTCGGCGCCGGGCCGCTGGACGGACTGGGCAGCGTCACGACCCTCACCGTGACGCCCTGACCGTCCGCCGGTGCCGGCCGGGCGCCGCACTGGATGAGACCGCCTTCAATCCACCTGAACCTTCCGGTCGTGGCAGCCGTTACACTTGGGGCCGTTTATGGAGTCGATCCGTTCAATTGCCGCCCAACTGGGCATCGCCGACCTGACCGGACGGGGCTTCCTCAGTGTCCTGATCACCTTCGTCAGCGCCGGGGTGTTCACCTGGTTCTTCATCCCGCGCCTGCGTGACTTCGCCATCCAGGTCGGCTGGGCCGACCAGCCCAACGAACGCCGCCTGAACAAGGAGCCCCTGCCCAACGCCGGGGGGCTCGCCATCTACGGCGGGTTCATCGTGAGCATCATCCTGGCGTGGGCGCTGCGGCCCATCGCGGTGGACATCGTGAACATCCAGGTGCTCGCGATCCTGCTGGGGGCGTCCATGCTGGTGCTGGTCGGGTTCATCGACGACCAGTACGGCCTCTCGCCCGTCACGCGCCTGCTCGTGCAGACGCTCGCGGCGGTGCTGCTGCTGGTCAACGACCTGCGGATCGACTTCAACGCCATTCCCTTCCTGCCGGTGCTGCCGGACGCCGTGAACCAGCCGCTGAGCAGCCTGGTCACGGTCCTGTGGGTGGTGGGCCTCACGAACGCCGTGAACCTCCTCGACGGCGTGGACGGCGTGGTGGGGGGCGTGGCCTTCGTGGCCAGCTTCGTGCTGCTCGCCACCGCCGCGCAGTTCCCGGACCGCGCCGCGGCCGTCGTGCTGCTGGCGGGGCTGTCCGGCGCGGCCCTGGGGTACCTGCGGCACAACTTCAATCCCAGCCGCATCATCATGGGGGACGCGGGCAGCACCCTCTTCGGCTACACCCTGGCCGCCGTGAGCCTGCTGGGCACCCTGAAGTTCAGTGCGGGCGCCAGCCTGATCGTGCCGCTGATCGTGCTGGCGCTGCCGCTGGTGGACACCACCCAGGTGGTCATCGGCCGGCTGGCGCGCGGCATCCGCAACCCGCTGCGCCACCCCGACAAGACCCACATCCACCACCGCGTGCTGGCCCGCACGAGCAGCGCCCGCCGCACCGCCGTGATCCTGTGGCTGATCGCGCTGGCCTGCGGCGCGGTCGGGATGAGCCTCCAGGGCCTGCGCGTGCAGGCGATCGCCGGTACCATCGCGGCCGCCATGCTCTGTCTGCTGTTCGTGGCGTACCGCCGCGTCCGCGCCCGCAACCTCGAACTCGCCCAGACCGGAGAGGGAGACGACGAATGAAGAAGATTGTTCTGGCCTTCGGGACGCGACCCGAGGCCACCAAGATGGCCCCCGTGTACCGCGCCGTGGAGGCCCAGAGCGGCCTGACGCCCCTGATCCTCTCGACCGGGCAGCAGCGGCAGATGCTCGACGGCGCGCTGGGTGTGTTCGGTCTGGTCCCCGACCGGGACCTGAACGTCATGACCGACCGGCAGACCCTCGCCGACCTGACCGCGCGGATCGTGCCGCAGGCCGGGCGCACCCTGCGCGAGATGGGCGCGGACATGGTCCTCGTCCATGGGGACACGAGTACGAGCTTCTGCGTGGCCCTGAGCGCCTTCTACGAGGGCATCCCGGTCGGACACGTCGAGGCGGGGCTGCGCAGCGGCAGCCTGCGTGAACCCTTCCCCGAGGAAGCCAACCGCCGCCTGACCGGGGTGCTGTCCACCCTGGACTTCGCGCCCACGGCCGGCAGCAAGGCCAACCTGCTGCGCGAGGGCAAGGCGGCCGAGGGCATCGTGGTGACCGGGCAGACCGCCGTGGACGCCGTGCGCGAGGTGGCCGGGCGCGTGCCCCTGCGCGCCGGGTGGCAGGCCCGCGTGGACGCCGGCCAGCCCCTCGTGACCGTCACCATGCACCGCCGCGAGAACCAGCCCGTGATGCGCGAGATGGCCCAGGCGCTCGCCCGCGTGGCGCAGGCCCACCCGGATCACCACTTCATCTACCCGGTGCACCTCTCGCCCGCCGTGCAGGAGGCGGTGCGTCCGGCCCTGGCGGGCGTGCCCAACTTCGAGCTGACCGATCCCCTCGACTACAGCGACATGGCGCCCCTGATGGCCGCCTCACGCCTGCTCGCGACCGACAGCGGCGGCCTGCAGGAGGAGGGCGCCGCGCTGGGCGTGCCGGTCGCGGTGCTGCGCAACGTCACCGAGCGGCCCGAGGGGGTCGAGGCCGGCGTCCTGCGCCTCGCCGGGAACGACCCGGCGCAGCTGGAAGCCATCCTGAACGCCCTGCTGGATCAGGAGGCGACCCTGGCGGCCATGCGCGCCGCCCGCAACCCCTACGGCGACGGTCAGGCCGCGCGGCGCATCGCGCAGGCCATCGCGTGGCACTTCGGGCTGGCGGATCGGCCGGCCGACTGGAGCTGACCGGGGCAGCAGCAGGAAAGAGCAGGGAGCAGGGAAAAGCAGGACGGACAGGGGAGCTCCTGTCCGTCCTGTCTTGGTTGAAGCTTGCTTCCCGGCCGTCCGGGAGCCGAGAGGGCCGTCATCTCCATCCCTCCCCCGGGTGCGGGCTTACTTGTCGGCGGGCGCGACCGTCACCTGGACCCGGTCGGGGAAGCTTTCGGTGCGCAGTTTGGCGATCTGCGCGTCGAGGTACTTCTGCGCCGCCTCGCTCGACAGTTTGGCGCGGATCAGCGGCGCGGCCTCCGTCAAGGGCATCAGGCCGGCCTCGGTGCGCTTGGTGACGAGCACGAGGTGCCAGCCGAACTGGGACTGCACGGTCTGCACCTTGTTCAGCGGGCCCTTGAAGCTGGCCGTGTCGAAGGACGCGACCATCTCGCCGGGGCCGAAGCAGCCCAGGTCGCCGCCCTGCGCGGCGCTGCCCGGATCCTGACTCCTGGCCTTGGCGAGCGCCGCGAAGTCCGCGCCGCCCTCGAGCTCCTTGGCGATGGCCTGCGCCTCGGCCTGGGTGGGCACCAGGATGTGCTTCACGCAGGCTTCCGGGTCGCGCTGGAACTCGGCCTTGTGCAGGTTGTAGAACCCGTTCACCAGCGCGTCCCCGAACGTGAAGCGGCCCTGCACCTTCTCCAGGTACGCGTTCACCACGGCGCGGCGTTCCAGTTCGGCGCGCAGGTCGTCGGCGCTGCCGTACCCGGTGGCCTTCAGGGCGTCCAGGAACTCGGCGTCGTCCTTGAAGTCCGCGCGGGCTTCCTGCATCTGGGTGTCGATCACCGCCGCGTCGGCGCTGCCGGACGCGCGGGCGAGCTGCTCCACGGCGCGGTCACGCACGTACTGCTTCAAGAAGTCCGCGCGGGCCTCGGCGAACTGGGTCAGGTAGCTATCCTCGAAGGGGATGCCCTGGGCGTTCAGCACGCGGGCCACGGCCAGGCGGAACGCCTGCTCGTAGGTGGCGAGGGTGTACGACTGCGCGCCCACGCGGGCCACGACGGCCGCCGGGTCCTGGGCGGGCGCGGCGGTCGTGGGGGCGGGGGCCGTGATGGCCGGGGCCGGCGTCGCCGGGGCGGTCGTGTCGGTCTGAGCCAGGGCAGCCCCGGACAGCAGCAGGGCAGTCAACAGGAATTGTTTCACCCCGCCACTCTAGCGTCCCCGCGCCGCTGCACCGTGACAGCGGCGTGAATGCGGCGCGTGACTGCTACAATCCCCCGCGTGCGCCTGAACCTCGTGGAAACCACCGACCCGCGCGTCTATGACGACGCCGTGCGGACCCTGCCCATCACCAGTGCCCTGCAGGGCTGGGGCTACGGCGAGGCCAGGCGGCAGCTCGGGCAGACCCCCGCCCGGTACCTGATCCAGCAGGGTGGCCGCACGGTCGGCGCCCTGCAACTGATCCGCAAGCGGCTCGTGCCGGGCTTCAGCACCCTGTACGCCCCGCGCGGCCCCGCGCTGGAGTCGCTGGACCTGCTGCCCGACGTCGCCGACGCGGTGAAGCGCATCGCGCGGCCCACCGACGCCCTGCTGAAGATCGAGCCGCCCGTGCCGTTCCTGGCGGCCGAGGGCGTCACGCTGCCCGAGGGCTACGGCCCGTTCCGCCGCGCCGACACCGAGCAGCCGGAGCACACCATCGTGGCCGACCTGACCCGCAGCGAGGACGAGCTCTTCGCGGACCTGCACTCCATGGCGCGGCGCAACGTCCGCACCGCGCAGAAGCTCGGCGTCGTGGCCGGGCGCGACGACGACTTCGACGCGTTCTGGGAGATCTTCACCGCCACGAACGAACGCGCCAAACTCGGGGCGTTCCCCCGCGCGTACTACGAGACCATGCTGCGTGAGGGCAACGCGCACGGCGGCGAGGCGTACATCGTCCTGTCGCGCTACCAGGGCCGCGCCCTGGCTGGGGGCTTCTTCCTGGCGATGGGCAAGGGGACCTACTACCTGTTCGGCGGCAGCGTCCGCGACGACCGCGTGAACGAGGACGGCAGCCCCCTGAAGGACGCCAAGGCCCCGGACGCCTTCTACTGGAACGCCATGCTCGACGCCAAGCAGCGCGGGTACGAGCTCTTCGACTTCTGGGGCATTCCGCGCGTGCTGGACGAGAGCAAGCACTCGTACGGCGTGTTCAAGATGAAGCTGAAGTTCAGCGAGCAGCGCGTCTGGTACCCCGCGTACGACCTGAACCTCAACCCCGCCGCGCCCGCCATCGTCAGGGCGCTGCGCTGGCGCAAGACGCAGAACAACCTCCGCAAACGCGGCAGCGCCGACGACGTGCTGTAGGCGGCGCTGCCGGCGGCCATGCGCGGGCGTGGTCCCCGGCGGTCAGTCCCAGTCCCACTCGCGCCAGTCGCTGGCCCTGGCCGCGCCCGGCCCGGCGGATGCCGCCGGCGCGTCCGGCGACGGGTACCAGGGATAGGCGACATGCAGGGCGCGGTCCAGCTGCGTGCGCAGCAGCCCGGCCAGTGTGGTCTCCTCCCTGGCCGTCAGCTTCGGGATCTCGCGGCGCAGGGCCTCCAGCCGGGCGTCCAGCGCCCCCTGGTACGGCTCGCGCGCCTTGCGCACCGAGCCCTTGCGCAGCGGCTCGGGGTGGATGACCGGCACGTACTCGGCCGCCGCGCGTTCCAGCAACTCCTGCCGCGCCAGGGCGCGCGACGCGCGGGTCTGCTCGGCGCGTTCCCGCGCGTCCGCCGCGCGCGCCTGCGCCGCCAGGAACGTGTCGTCCCGCTCGACCTCCAGCACGCGCGCCTCCTCGTACAGCTTCACCGGAGGCAGGCGGCGGCGGCCCATCCGCAGGCCGTTCGGGCGCGTCCGGTCGTGCTCGCCCAGGAAGCGGCGGATCAGCGCGGGCGTCCAGCCGCGCTCCTTGAGGTCCTGCGTCGCCAGGAACCCTGGCGGATTGACCGGTGTCTCGCCGCGCGCCACCTCAGCGCCGCCCGTCCAGGCCCGGCCACTCGCGCCGCAGCAGGTCCAGCCGCACCGCGTCGAAGCGCTCGCCGCGCACCACGCGCGCCTCGCGCACCCGCCCGGCCTCCCGGAAGCCCAGCCGCAGGGCCGCGCGGATCATGCGGTCGTTCCCGCCCCAGGTGCTGAAGGTCAGGACGTGCGCGTCGGTCTCGTCCAGCGTGGCCTGCACCCACAGCGCCAGCGCCCGCGACCCCAGGCCCCGACCCCAGTGCTCCGCCGAGTAGATCAGGATGCCCAGATCCCACCAGCCGCCCCCCACCGGGTCCTCCTCGGCGCGGTTCACCATGCCCACCACCACGCCGCCCACGTCGATCACCCGCTCGTTCGGGTTCGGCGGGCTGGACGCCAGCGCCTGCGCGTACCGCTGCAGGTTCGCGGTGGTGTCCCCAGGGGGCAGGTACGGGGCGTCCCAGGCGCGCCACGCGGCGTCCGGGTCGGTCAGCCAGCGGGTCAGCACCGGCACGTCACGCGGGCGGCGACCCCGCAGGCTCACGGCGGCAGGGGAGAGGTCGGCAGGGGAGGACACGCGCGCATGCTGCCACACCCACGCCCCCCGGACCGCGTGCGGGCCTTCAGCTGAGCTTCAGCGCCCGCAGCAGCGCGGGCAGCAGCGTGCCCGCCGCGACGAGCAGCGCGCCCGCCGACGCGATCAGCACGGCGGCGGCGGCGGCGTCCTTCGCCACCTTCGCCAGCGGGTGCCGCTCCGGGCTGACGAGATCCACGGTCGCCTCCAGCGCGGTGTTCACGAGTTCCAGGCTCAGCACCAGCGCGCAGGCCAGCGCCACGGGGGCGAGCGGGACGCGCAGGGCCAGCGCCGCCCCCAGCGCCAGGGCGGCGGCCCAGCACTCGATGCGGAAATTCGCCTGCGTGCGGTAGGCGTGCCGGACGCCCGCCCACGCGAACCCCGCCGAGCGCTGCCAGCGCCGCGCGTTCCAGGCCGAGCCGTCACTGCGCATGTCGGCGGCTCAGGCCCCGTCGGGCAGGGCCGCGCGGGCCGCGTCCCACGCGCCGTGGAAGACCGCCCACTCGGGGCCGGTCGCGCCCTCCTCGAAGCCCAGGCCCTCCGCGTGCGGATGGTCGTGCCCCACCAGATGCGTCAGGCCGTGGCTGGCCAGGAGCGCCACCTCGCGCGTCAGGCTGTGCCCGCGCGCCTCTGCCTGCCGCGCGGCGGTGTCCAGGCTGATCACGATGTCCCCCAGGTGAGGCGGGATGAACGGATCACCCGGCTCCCAGGTGGGGAAACTCAGCACGTCCGTCACGGCGTCCTCACCCCAGTGCTCGCGCTTCAGGGCGCGGATGGTGCGGTCCCCGACGAGCACGACCGTCACCTCGCGCTCCGGCACGCCGAAGTGCACCATCACCGCCTCCAGGCTCCCGCGCAGCGCGGGACGCAGACCGGCGGGGGGCGTCTTGCGGACAATCAGATCAATCACTCCGTAGAGGATAGAGGATGGCTGATGGCAGATGGAAAGGGCCCGGCAGCTGTGCGCGCCGGGCCTCCTCATCAACGATCGACTATTTACCTCTCGCTCTCCGCCGCGCCGTCCCCTTCGCCCTCGGGAATGCTGGCGAACTCGCCTCGGCGCGCGGCGCGCTTGTCCTGCTCGGCGTTCTCGGCTGTCTCGTACGCCTTGATGATGCGGCCCACCAGCGGGTGGCGGACCACGTCCGCGTCCGTGAACTCATGCCACGCGATGCCGTCGATGTTGCCCAGCACGCGCTTGGCGACTGCCAGGCCGCTCGTGACGTGGCGCGGCAGGTCGATCTGCGTCACGTCGCCGGTCACGACGACCTTGCTGGAAAAGCCCATGCGGGTCAGGAACATCTTCATCTGCTCGCCCGTGGTGTTCTGCGCCTCGTCCAGAATGATGAACGCGTCGTTCAGCGTGCGGCCGCGCATGAACGCCAGCGGGGCGATCTCGATCACGCCGCTCGTCAGGTACGACTCGAACTTCTCCTGGTCCAGCATGTCCTGCAGCGCGTCGTACAGCGGGCGCAGGTACGGGTCGATCTTGGCCTGCAGGTCGCCCGGCAGGAAGCCCAGGCGCTCCCCAGCCTCCACGGCCGGGCGGGTCAGGATGATGCGCTTGACCTTCTTGGCCTTCAGGGCCTGCACGGCCATGGCAACCGCCATGTACGTCTTGCCGGTGCCGGCCGGGCCGATCCCGAAGGTGATGTCGCTCTTGTCGATGCTGTCGAGGTACAGCTTCTGGCCGGGCGTCTTAGGTTTCAGGCCGCGCGGGAGGCTCAGGCCGGTCACCTGGGTCTCGGCCGCGAGGCTGCGGCCCTCGCCGCTCAGGCGCGCCGAGCGCAGCAGGCTGTCGGGGGTCAGTTCGCCGCCGCCCCGCACCACGTCCAGGGCGTCGCGCACCATGCGCTCGGCCGACGCGACCTGATCCTGGTCACCGGTGATCGTGATGGTCTCGCCGCGCGCCACCAGTTTCGCCTTGGTCAGTTCGCGCATGCGGCGCAGGTTCGCGTCTCCCGCCCGAGCAGCGCGTACGCCTCGCGCTGGTTTTCCAGGGTCACGGTCGCGCTGAACGCGCCGGGGGTAGGCAGGGTGCCGCTGTCCTGTTGAGGCTGTGTCAAATCAACTCCAGTGCGCGGGGCGCGGTCCTCGCCCGCACGGGTGGGGCGGAGGGAAGAGGGACGGAAGGGTCGTGCGGAAGGCCCGCAGTCTCGCGCACGGGCGCGGGGTCCGGGGTGCTCCCTGGCACATTGTGCGCCGCTGACGCGGGCAGCTGCATCCGCCATTTCCGCCAGTTCCTTCAGACTTGCCACCGCGCGCCCCCGTACACTGGGCGCGTGACCGTCCCGGATCGACTGAAGACCCCGCGCGCCTTCCTGTTCGCGGATCCAGCGGCGCACTCGCTCTCGCCGCGCATGCATGGCGCGGCCTTCGCGCACGCCGGGCTGCGCGGCACCTACGAGGCGCGGCGCGTGAGCGCCGCCGAACTGCCCGCCGCCGTCGCGGGCCTGCGCGCGCCGGACGTGCTGGGCGCGAACCTCAGCCTGCCGCACAAGGAAGCGGCGCTGCCGCTACTCGATGCGCTCAGTGACGCCGCGCGCGCCATCGGCGCGGTGAACACCGTCATCCACGAGGCCGGGCAGCTGCGCGGCGAGAACACCGACGCGCCCGGCCTGCTGGCGGCCCTGCGCGACGCTGGCCTCGCCGAGCTCTCGCCCGGCGCGCCGGTCGTGATCCTGGGCGCCGGGGGCGCGGCGCGCGCCGCCGCCTTCGTGGCGCTGCGCGACCTGCGCCGCCCGGCCTGGATCGTGAACCGCACCCTGGAGCGCGCGCAGGCCCTCGCGGACGAGTTCCGGGCGTTCGGGGAGGTGCGGGCGGCGTCCGCCGGGGCCACGCCCTGGGACGCCGCGCCGCTGGTCATCAACGCCAGCAGCGCCGGCCTGAACGACCCCGGGCAGACCCCGCTGGACGCCGCCCTGCTGGCCCGGCTGCCGGCGGGGGCGCTCGTGTACGACATGGTCTACAAGCCCGCCGAGACCCGCCTGATGCGCGAGGCGCGCGCCCTCGGCCTGAGCGCCGACAACGGCCTGGGCATGCTGGCCCATCAGGCGCGGCTGGCCTTCCGCGCCTGGACGGGCGCGGACGTGCCCGCCCACGTGTTCCTGGACGCCCTGCGGCCCCCGGAGCCCGCGTGACGGCGCTGCACCGGGCGCGCGGACGTCAGGTGCCCCTGCAGGTCATGCTGCTGGTGGTGATCCTGACCCTGCTCGTGGCGTTCGTGGTGCACGCGTTCGTGCAGGAGCAGCAGCGCAGCCGCTTCGAGCGGGAAGCCGACGCGTACACCCAGGCCCTGCGGGAGCGCGTCTCGGTGTACGAGCGCCTGCTGGAAGCCACCCGGTCGAGCTGGCTGACCCTGGGGCCCAGCAGCACCGAGCAGGACTTCGTGCGGTACGTCAATGGCCTGAACCTCGCCGACCGCTACCCCGGCGTGCAGGCGCTCGGCTACGCCGCCCGCATTCCCAGCGGCGCGTCGGCGGCGCTCCAGACCGAGCTGCGGCGCACGGTGGCGCCCGACGTCCAGATCCGCGCCAGCGGCCCGGTGCAGCCCGAGCGGGTCGTGATCTCGCGCGTGGCGCCCAGCACGCCCACCAACCTGGCGGTGCTGGGGTACGACATGAACAGCGAGCCGCTGCGCCGCGCGGCCTTCCAGGCGGCGGCCCGCAGCGGGCAGGCGCAGGTGACCGCGCCGCTGGGCCTCGCGCAGCGGGACGCGCAGGGCCGCGCCATACCGGGCTTCCTGATCGTCCTGCCGGTCACGGTCGCGGGGCGCAGCGGCATGCTGTACCTCGCGGTGCGCTCCGACGCCTTCCTGCAGGGACTGCTGCCCGCGCCGGGCACGCCGGGCACCGGCGCGCCGCTGCGGCCGGAGGTGCGGCTGGCCGGTCAGTCCCTCACGGCCGGGACGTCGGCGGGCACGCCGGTGTTCCGCACCCGCACCGACCTGAACCTGGCGGGGCAGTCCTGGACGCTGGAGTTCACGGCCGGCAGCGACTTCGGGCGCGACGAGGCGGCGCCGCTGCCGTACCTGATCGCCCTGCTGGGCCTGCTGATCGCCGGGTTCTCGTTCATGACCGTCAAGGCGCAGGTGGACGCCCGCAGCCGGGCCGAGCGGCTGAACGTCTCCCTGAATGGCGCCCGCGCGCTGCAGGAGGCGGCCCGCGCGGAATTCGAGGCGATCTTCCAGTCCATGCAGGACGCCGCCGTGTTCACCGACGCCGAGGGCCGCATCCGGCTGGTCAACCGGGCCCTGCGGGACTGGCTGGGCCGGGACGATCTGGAGGGCCGTCCGCTGGGCATCATTCACGCCGACCGGCGGCTCGACGGGCGCAGCCGCTTCGCGCCGCTGTCCACCAGCTACGTGCGCGCC
This sequence comes from Deinococcus actinosclerus, assembly GCF_001507665.1. Taxonomy (NCBI): domain Bacteria; kingdom Thermotogati; phylum Deinococcota; class Deinococci; order Deinococcales; family Deinococcaceae; genus Deinococcus; species Deinococcus actinosclerus. The sequence goes on from NZ_CP013910.1 coordinate 1,518,462, forward strand.
GATGGCAGCGTCTTTTCCGGCGAGGCGCAGCGCAGCGAGGTGCTCTCCCCGGACGGCACGCCGCTGGGCCTGCTGGAAGTCGTGCGGGACATCCGCGAGCGGGTGGCGGCCGAGCAGGCCGTGCAGGCCGAGGAGCGGCGCTCGCGGGCCATCCTGGACGCCCTGCCGACCGTGGTGCAGCTCTCGGGCCGCAGCGGCCGCGTCCGTTACCGCAACCTCGCGCACCAGCAGCAGCTGGGCCGGGCGGATCTGGCCGAGCACCTGCGGCCCGAGGAGCGCGGCGCCTTCGCGCAGTGGCGCGAGCAGGTGGGCGCCAGCGGCCGCGACGCCAGCAGCGAGTGGCAGCTCACCACCGCGCGCGGCGAGCGCTGGTTTCAGGTGCGGGTCAATCCGGTGCGCGACCCCACCGATCCCGGTGAGCAGACGCTGAGCGGCTGGGTGACCACCGCCACGGACATCCACGACCGTCTGGTGGCCGAAAGGCGCGCCCAGCGCAACGAGGAACGCTACCGCGCCGTGCTGGAGGGCATGCCGCAGATCGTGTGGCTGACCGACCCGCGCGGCACGTTCGCGTACTTCAACCGCCGCTGGTCGGAATTCGTGGGCGAGGCGCGCGCCGCGCAGCCGCTGAGCAGCCTGATCCACCCGGAAGACCGCGCCGACTACCAGCGCGGCTGGCAGGCAGCCCTGAGTACCGGGCGGGCCTTCGAGGCCGAGCACCGCCTGCTGCGCGCCGACGGCCAGTACCGCGCCTTCGTGACCCGCGGCCTGCCGGTGCTCGACGGCGAGGGGCAGGTCATGGAATGGGTGGGGACGAGCACCGACGTGGACGATCAGGTGTACGCCGAGCAGACCGCCCGCCTGCTGGCCGACGTGACCGAGCAGCTGGCCGGACGCAGCGACGACCCCAGCCACCTGCGCCACGACCGCTACCGCGCCGCGCTGGCCCGCCTGGATACCCGCTTCGTGGACAGCGGCGCCCTGTGGACGGTCAGTCCGACGCAGCTGGTCGCGGTGTCCTCGCCCTCGGCCACGTGGCACGCCGCGGCCCTCCAGGTGGTGGCCGGACGCGCCATCGAGCAGGTCATGTCCAGTGAGGACCCGGTATTCATTGACGCCGATCCGGCGCTGCACCGGGTGCACGCGACCGGCGCGCTGTTCTACCCCCTGACGGGCCGGGACGGCGCGCTGATCGGCGTGCTGGGCCTGCTCTACCGTCAGGCCCTGACCGCCCGGGATCAGGACCTCGCGCAGGAACTCGCGGGGCGTTTCGCGTCCGCCCTAACGAACGACCGCCTGCAGGAGCGCGTGCTGGCCGCGCAGGCCGACCTGCAGCTCCTCAACCAGTCGCTGGAGGAGCGCGTGCAGCAGCGCACCCGGGAACTGGAGAGCGCCAACCGCGAACTGGAGGCCTTCAGTTACTCGGTCAGCCACGACCTGCGCACGCCGCTGCGGCACATCGTGGGCTTCGGCGAGCTGCTCGCCAAGGAGACCGGCGAGGGCCTGAGCCCCAAGGGCCAGCGCTACCTGACGGTCATCAAGGACTCGGCCAGCCGCATGAGCCAGCTCATCGACGATCTGCTGGCCTTCTCGCGCATGGGCCGCCAGGAGATGCGCCAGGTGCCGGTGGACCTGAGGCGCGTGATCGAGACGAGCTGGCACAGCCTGGAGCCTGACCGGGCCGGGCGGGTCATCCGCTTCACGCTGCCGGACAGGCTGCCCACCGTGCAGGGCGACGAGTCCCTGCTGACCCTGGTGTTCACCAACCTGCTCAGCAACGCCATCAAGTACTCGCGGGGCCGTGAGGAGGCGCAGGTGACGGTCAGCGCCGAGACCACTCAACATGAAGTGACGGTAAACGTCCGGGACAACGGCCTCGGTTTCGATCCCCGTTACGCGGATAAACTGTTCGGCGTGTTTCAACGACTGCACCGCGCCGACGAATTCGAAGGCATCGGCATCGGCCTGGCGAACGTCCGCCGGATCGTCACCCGCCACGGAGGCCGCGTGAGCGCCGAGGGACGCCCCGGCGAGGGCGCCACCTTCAGCGTCACCCTGCCCCTCCAGGGGCCCGCATGAGCGACGCCCTGCCCGTCAGCGGCGCGCCCCTGCGCGTCCTGCACCTCGAAGACAGCGAACTCGACCATGAACTCGTCACCATGCACGTGGAGGCCGAGCTGCCCTGGCCGGTCGAGTTCACGCGCGTCGAGGACGAACCGGCCTTCCTGAGCGCCCTGAGCAGCGTGCAGCCCCACCTGATCCTGAGCGACTTCGCGCTGCCCAGCTACGACGGCCTGAGCGCCTACCGCGCCGCGCACGTGCGGGTGCCCAGCGTGCCGTTCATCATCGTGACCGGCGCCATGGGCGAGGAGACGGCCGTGGACACCCTGCGCGAGGGCGTCACCGACTACATCCTCAAGCAGCGGCTCGAGCGGTTGCCGTCCAGCATCCGCCGCGCCATGAACGAGGTCGAGTCGCGCATCCAGCGTGAGCGGGCCGAGCGGGAGATCCGCGCCCTGAACGAACGCCTGCGCGCCCGACTGGACGAGGTCGAGCGGCTGCGTAACACCGCCGAACGCCAGAGCCAGCGCCTGGAAATCCAGGCCAAGCAGCTCGAGGAGGCCCTGAACCTCCAGAAGACCTTCCTGGCCGAGACCAGCCACGAACTGCGCACCCCCCTGACGGCCCTGCACGGCTACCTGCGCCGCGCCGAACGCGAGGCCGGCGGCAGCCAGACCCTCCAGGACGCGCAGCGCGTCGCGGAGAACATGACCCGCCTCGTGAACGACCTGCTGCAACTCTCGCGCGGGGAACTCGTGCAGAGCATCGAGATGCACTTCACGAACCTCGGGAACCTGCTGCGGCAGGTGGGCCGCGACTACGGCGTGCAGGCCCCGGACGGCAACTACGAGATCGTGGGCGACCCCGGGCGCCTCACCCAGGTGTTCGTGAACCTGGTGTCGAACGCGATCCGCGTGACCGGCAACGCCGGCCTGGTGCAGCTGGAGGTCGAGCCGCGTGCCGGCGAGATCGAGGTGCGGGTCGTGGATCACGGTCCCGGCGTGCCCGACGCCGTCAAACCCCGCATCTTCGACAAGTTCTACCGCGGCAAGGAGGCCGGGTCGGCCGGCCTGGGCCTGACCATCGCGCAGCAGGTCGTCACGGCGCACGGCGGCACCATCGACGTGATCGACACGCCGGGCGGCGGGGCCACCTTCCGGGTGCGCCTGCCCGAACTGGAGGACGACGAGCCCGAGGACGACCTGAGCAGCGACCTGACCCTCAGCGAGAGCGAACTGGACGCCCTGACCGAGACGTCGCTGCGCGAAGGCGAGCGTGAGGAGACAGGGGCGGACGGTACAGAGACCCGGACAGGGCCGAGCGGCGTGCGCCCGGACGCGCTAGCGTGAGGGCATGAAGAAGACCCTGAACGTCACCTGGCTCGGCGAGCAGCGTTACCTGGGCGTCAGCGAGAGCGGCCACCAGCTCCTGATCGACAACAGCCCCACCAAGATCGGCGTGTCCCCCATGGAGGCCCTGCTGGGCGCCCTGGCCACCTGCACCGCCTACGACGTGGTCGAGATCATGAAAAAACGCCGCACGCCCCTGGCGAGCTACCGCATTGAGGTCGAGGGCGAGCGCGCCGACACCGACCCCAAGCGCTACACGACCATCACCGTGCGCCACATCGCCAGTGGTGAGGGTGTCACCGAGGACGCGCTGAGCAAGGCGGCGCACCTCAGCCACGAGAAGTACTGCTCCGTGGCGGCCAGCCTGAACAGCGACATCAGCGTGGAAACCCGCGTCGAGTAAGCCGGGCCCGAACGAGGGGGCCGCACCGGACATGCCGGTGCGGCCCCCTCGTCCAGCTGGCGTCAGGCTGGAACGGTCATGGCCAGCAGCGCCCGGTCCAGACGTTCGAGCAGCAGGTTCACCTCGGCGGCCGTGATGCTCAGGGGCGGCCCCAGCAGCAGGTGATCGCCGCGCACGCCGTCCACCGCGCCGGAGCCCGGGTAGGTCAGCAGGCCCTCCTCGCGCGCGGCGGCAGCCACCCGTTCGGCCAGCCCGGGCCGTTCGGAGGCCTGCCCGGTCGCCGGATCGCCCAGCACCACGCCCAGCAGCAGCCCCTGCCCACGCACCGCCAGGACCTGCGGGTGCCGCGCCTTCAGGCCCTCCAGACCGGACAGGAGCTGCGCGCCGCGCTCGCGGGCCGCCTGCACCAGACCCTCCTGCTCGACGATGTCCAGGACGCTCAGCCCTGCCGCCACGCTGACCGGATGACCGGCGTACGTGAAGCCGTGCTTGAAGGCGCCGCTGCCACCCATGACCGTGTCGTAGATCGGCGGGCTGGCCATCAGGCCTGCCAGGGGCGCGTAGCCCGCCGCCAGCCCCTTGCCCAGCACCACGATGTCCGGCGTGACATCCCCGTCCAGGCGCACGGCCAGCGGCGCGCCGCAGCGGCCCATCCCGCTCATGACCTCGTCCGCGACGAACAGCACGCCGTACTCCCGGCAGATCGCCGCGATCCGCGCGTGGTACCCGGCGTTCGGGGCGAGCGCCGCGTCCGACGCGCCCACCACCGGCTCGCAGATGAACGCCGCGACGGACTCCGGCCCGGCGTCCTCCAGCACCGCGCGCAGCCGCTCGGCGTCCTCCTCGCCGCTCAGGGTCGGGTCGGGTTTCGGCATCTTCGGCCAGGCATCCTCGCGGATCAGGGGCGCGTACACCTCGCGCCGCGCGCCCATCCCCGACGCGGCCAGCGCGCCCAGCGACGCCCCGTGGTAACTGGGCACTCGCGTGATCACCTTGAAGCGCCCCGGCTCGCCCCGCTCGACGTGGTACTGGCGGGCCAGCTTGATCGCGCTCTCGTTCGCCTCGGAGCCCCCCGACACCGCCCAGAAGCGGAAGGCGGGCAGGCTCAGGAAGTCCGCGAGGCGCGACGCGTACGCCTCCAGCACGTCACTCGTGAGCTGCGAGCCGTGCACAAACGCCAGCCGCGACGCCTGCGCGGCCATCGCCTGCGCTACGGCCGCCCGCCCATGCCCGATGTTCGCCACGAGCGCCCCGGACGACCCGTCCAGGAACGACCGGCCGTCCTGCGTCTCGATGAACACGCCCCCGGCGCGCACGGCGACCGGGTACGACTTGCTGCTGCGGTAGAACACGTTCGACATAACTATCCTTTCCGGCCCGCGCGGGGGCCGGGTCTTCACCAGGTGTCGCCGCCGCCGGGAGGAGGCCACGCCCCCAGCGCCTGCCGCACCGTCACCACCTGCCCGAAGTGATGCGCGGTATGCAGCGCCATGTCCGCCAGCAGCTCCCCGATGGTCTCCTCGTGGTTCACGGGGTTGGACAGGTCCGGGCGGGCCGCGTGCGGGTCGATGCGGGCCAGCAGCTCGTAGAACTCGTTCTTCACGCGCGGCCAGTCGCTGGGCTGCACCTCGGGCCAGGTGTCCGCCGCGTGCTTCGGGTACGGCTGGGCCTGACCCATCTCGATGATGTCCAGCATCCAGCGGTTCCACCAGTTCACGTGCGCCACGAGTTCCGCGACGCTGTGCGGCAGCCCCGCCGGGCGCGCCGCGGCCTGCTCGTCGGTCAGGCCGCTGAGGGACGCCTCGACCCCCACGAACGCCTGCCCCCCCCGGAACAGTTTCGGCAGGAGCCGGGCGAACGCGAGCTGCGAGCGTTGATTGCGGGTGTCATCCGTCATGTGGCTAGTGTCCCAGATTGAGGCGAGAAACGAGAATGGGCGGATGGAACCCCAACAGTCCGACAAGGTCACGACCCTGTCCGACCTGGGCCTGCGCCTGCGCCGCGCGGCGGACATCCCGGCCCTGATTGGCGCGCTGTACGGTCAGCCGGGGCTGCTGCTGCGCGACACCGACCTGGGCCCCGACTTCCTGAACCTGCGTACGGGCCTGCTGGGTGAGCTGTTCCAGAAGTTCGTGAACTACCGCCTGCCCGTCGCGGTGGTCGTGCCCGACCCGGCCCGGTACGGCGAGCGCTTCGCGGAACTCGCCCGCGAGCACGCCCGCCATCCACTCATCCGCTTCGTGCCGGGCGAGGCGGCGGGGCGGGCGTGGCTGCGTGGGCAACCCTGACCACAGCCCGCGTACCCGGTCATCTGGATTCCGTCTGTTTCGTTGACAACCCGGCAGAGCACCGGGTTGCCCACTCCACGCCCGGAATCCTCTGGGCTCCCACTCGCGTCCGCTCGGATTGAACGGTTTTTGCCAGACCATTCAATCGGAGTGGGCATCAGTAGCGCTGCGCGATGGTCTTCGTCTGGAGGAACCAGAACAGGTAGTCCGGGCCGCCCACCTTGGCGTTCGTGCCGCTCATGCCGTAACCGCCGAAGGCGTGCGTGCCGCTCAGCGCGCCCGTGCACTTGCGGTTGATGTACAGGTTGCCGACGTGCATCTTTTTCCGGGCCTCGTCGATCTTGCGGGGGTCGCGGGAGTAGAACGCGGCGGTCAGGCCGTACTCGCTGTCGTTCGCCAGTTCGATGGCGTGCTGCCAGTCGCGTGCCTTCGTGAACGCCAGGACGGGGCCGAAGATCTCCTCCTGGAACAGGGCGTCGTCGGCGGGCACGTCCGCGAGGATGGTGGGGGCCACGTAGCCGCCCACGCGCTCGCCCACGTCGGGCGTCTCGCCGCCCAGCAGCAGGCGCACGCGGCCCTGCCCCTCCTGCACGTACGTCTGGATGCGCTCGGCGCTGCCCTGCGTGATCACCGGGCCGAGGTCGGCGTTCTCCTCGGGCAGGCCCACCTTCAGGCCGCGCGCCTTCTCGACCACCCGGACCAGCAGGTCGTCGTACACGCTCTCCTCGACGATCACGCGCGAGCAGGCGCTGCACTTCTGCCCGCTGTACCCGAACGCCGCCTGCACGATGCCGGTCGCGGCGGCCTCCAGGTCACCGTCGGCGCACACCACCGTCGGGTCCTTGCCGCCCATCTCGGCGATGACGCGCTTGAGCCACTTCTGGCCCGGCTGCACCCGCGCGGCCCGCTCGTAGATGCGGCAGCCGATCTCCTTGCTGCCCGTGAACGCGATCATCCGCACGCCGGGGTGATCGACCAGGGGATCGCCCAGCACGTCGTCCGTGCCGGTCAGGAACTGCACCGCGCCGCGCGGCAGCCCGGCCTCGAACAGCAGTTCGATCATCAGGTACGACGACAGTGGCGTCTCGGACGCGGGCTTCCACACGACGGTGTTCCCGGCGGCCAGCGCGCCCAGCGCCATGCCCAGTGGGATCGCGCTGGGGAAGTTCCAGGGGCTGATGCAGGCCACGACGCCCAGCGGCTCGTACACGGTCGTGACGTGCTCGTCCGGCATGGGGTACACGGGTTTGCCGCTCGCCCAGCGCAGGGCCTCGCGCGCGAAGACCTCGAAGTGATCCACGGACTCCGCGACCTCACCGTCGGCCTCGGCCCAGTTCTTGCCGTTCTCCAGGGTCATGACGGCGTTGAACTCCATGCGGCGCGCGCGCAGCAGCTCGGCGGCCCGCTTGAAGATCGTGGCGCGCTGGAACGGCTCGGTGAAGCGCCACTCCTCGAACGCGGCCTGCGCGGCCTGCACGGCCTCGTCCAGCTGCGCGGGGGTGGCCTTCTGGAAGGACCAGACGACCTCGCGCGTGTCGGCGGGGTTGCGGACGTCGAAGGTGCCCTCGCCCTGGACCTCCTGCCCGTTCACGATCAGGGGGAACGTCTGGCCGAGGTACCGCTCGCGGACCTGCGTGAACGCGGCGCGCTGCCGCGCGGCGACCTGCTCGTCCTTGAAGTTGAAGTACGGTTCATGCTCGAAGGGAAGGAACCCTTCCATCAGGGTGCTGCTCATACGGACCTCCTTGCGGTTGCCGCGAGGCTAACACACCCGCCCCGGGGCAGGGAAACACGCTGTCAGACGCTCAAAATGCCTGACCGGGAGGTTCGGCGCAGGTGGCGAAACGCGCCCCAGACCTGTCAATTGAAAGGTGGCCGTTTGGGGCTGCACGCGGGCGCGGCGGCGCTGCCGGCGTGCAGCCGCACTGGCGGGCGCCGCGAGGGTGGCCCCCGGGCTGGTCCGCCGACCGGCCGGTCCGGTCGCCCGGCCTCAGACCATGCCGGCTGCCGCGCGCTGGGCAGACCGCTGCGCCCACAGCGCCGCGCCGATCAGCCCGGCGTCCGCGCCCAGCGCCGCGTGCACCACCTCGGGCCGGTAGCGCTCCGGGAACGCCGCCAGCGCCTCCTGCACCCGCGACCGGTAGCCGGGGCGCAGGCCCACGCTGCCGCCCAGCGCCACGCGCGTCACGCCGAGCAGCGCGGCGATGTCCGCGATCTTCCACGCCAGTCCCGCCGCCGAGTGCCGGTACTCCGCGTCCGCCGCCGCGTCCCCGGCGTCGGCGGCGTCACACAGGGCGCGGGCGTCCGCGAAGCCCAGCGCTGCGGCGCGGGCGTTCAGGGCCGTGCCGCTCGACTCGAACTCCAGCGGCGCGAGCGCCCCGGCCGGGGTGGGCGCCCCCGCGTGCCACCGCGCCGGGACACTCACGAAGCCCAGCTCGGCGTCCAGGCCGTTGCCTGCCAGATGCAGCTGTCCGCCCAGCACCAGCCCCGCGCCCACGCCCGTGCTGACGGTCACGAACATGAACTCGGTGGTGCCCACGCCCGCCCCCGCCGCGAACTCGCCCCACGCGGCGGCCCGCGCGTCGTTCAGCGCGGCGCACGGCCGGCCCAGCCCCGCGCCCAGCCGCTCGGCCAGGGGAATGTCCACCCAGCCGGGAAAGGTATGGGCCGCAGTGGCCGTCACGCGGCCCCGCGCCACCGCGCCCGCGCAGGCCACCCCCACGGCCTCCGCCCGCGCGGCCAGGGGCCGGGCCAGCTCCAGCGCCGCCGCGATCACCGCCTCCGGCGTCGCCGGGCGGGGCGTGCGGGCCTCCACGCGCTCCAGCACCCGCCCGCCCTGCACGAGCGCGGCGCGCATGCTCGTCCCCCCGATATCCAGGGCCAGCACGGGAGCCAGGGCTGGCAGGGGAGAGGTGTCAGCGGGGCGGTCAGTCAGGGGGCCGGTCACGCGCGCATTCTGGCATCCCCGGCTCTCCGCATCTGCCGGCCGGCTAGCGCGCGTCCAGGGCCTTCAGTGCCGCCACCCGGTCGGCCGTGACCGGATGCGAGCGGAAGATGTCCAGCCACGTCGGCTCGCTGTCCCGCGCGTCCGGTCCGCGTGCGCCGGCCTCCAGCCGGGTCAGGATGTCCTGAAGGGGCTTCGTGGTGCCGTAGCGGCCCCGCATGAAGTCCGCCGAGACGCGGTCGGCCTCGGCCTCGGCCGCGCGCGAGTAGCCGCCGCGCAGGATCGCCGCCGGCACCGCCGCCGCGAAGGTACTCGCACTGACAAGGTCCCCGGTGAGCAGGGTCGTGACCAGCCCCAGCCCCAGCCCCTGGTACACCGTGGCCAGCCCGTGCCGCCGCGTGACGTGCCCGGTCTCGTGCGCCAGGACGCCCAGCAGCTCGCGGTCACTGCGGGCCAGGGCCACGAGCTGATCCGTCATGACGATCGTGCCGTTCGGCAGGGCGAAGGCGTTCGACCCCACGCCCGCCTCTCCGCCCGGTTTACCGTCACGCAGCAGCAGCCGGTACGGGTACCCGCCCCCCGCCCAGCCCTGCACCTGCCGGAATTCGCGTTGCAGCTGCGCCTGCCGCTCGCGGGGCAGTCCACTGGGCCCGATGAAATCCTGTTCTTCCAGAAAGCGCAGCGTCTGCGCGTCGAAAGACGCCAGCACGCCCCGGGGCGTGACGCGCGCCGCCTGCGTCGCCAGCGCCGGAATACCCCACACGGTGAAGCCCCCCAGCAGGGCGAACGCCAGCGCCACCGCCGCCAGCGCGCTTCCCCAGTGGGCTTCGAGCCACGCCACGCCCCGGAGCGCGCGGTTACGCCCGCTGGCCCGTTCCCAGGCGAGCAGCGGGGCGAAGTCGGTCGTCTCGAACCTCGCCCCGCCGGGCAGGTGGATCACCCGCCGCACCCCGGGCACCGGTGGGTCCACCCGCAGGGCCCCGGCCTGAATCGAGTGAGACTCGCCGTCCAGCGTGAGCCACGCCGGGTCGCCTAGCGTGAGCGTCGCGGCTCGGTCGCGGCTGCTGTGGCCGTCGAAGTACACGCCGCGCAGGGTGACGGCCGGCGGCGGCCGGGTCATCAGAAGCCCACCTGGATGTCGAGGAGTTCCGTGGCGGCCTCGCCCAGCGCCGTGCCGGGCCGCTGCGCCTGCCCCCGGAAGTGGTCGAGGTCGGTGATCGTGCGGACATGCACGCCGTCCAGGACGTAGCGCGTGCGGCGGATGGCGGCCCACGGGGTCGCCAGACCCAGCGTGACGACCTGCGCGAGGCTGTTCGTGACGCTCAGCCACACCAGCCCCCAGGGACTGAAGGTGGCGCCCGAGCGCACCACGCCGCCCAGCTCGGCGTTGTTCAGTACGTACTTCATGGTCGCGCCGCGCACGTACTGCCACGCCACCACGTACAGCAGCAGGAACGACACGTACGCCACTGCCGCGAAGATCGCCCAGGTCGTGCCCGACACCCGCTCCCACAGCTCGCCCGTCCCGGCGGTCAGTTCACCGCTCAGGGTCGACCACGCGGCGGCCACCACGCCGCCCAGCAGCAGCGCGACCACGCCCCCGACGAGACTGAGGCCCAGCGACGTCAGCCCGATCAGGTAGAACGGCGCGACATCCCCCCGGAAGTGCCCGCGCGCCTGCCCGTACCCCAGCCCCTTCACCTGATACTGCCGTTGCATGAACCACGCCCACGGCAGCGCGAAGATGCCCGCGACGCTGGCGGCGAGGTTCGCCGCGCCGTACGCCACGTACGACTCGCCCGCCGACCCGTGGAACGAGAAGTTCAGCCCCCGGTGAAAGGTGTTCGCGGCCTGGAAGCGCAGCGAGCGCCACACCAGCCACGGGTACAGGCCCACGTACGCCAGCAGCAGCGGCAGCCCCAGCCAGTACAGTTCCCGCTGCATGGCGAAGCTGTACAGCACGAACAGCGCGCCCACCAGCAGGTACCCACGCAGCAGCGCCGCCGGGTTGGCGCGGTACTCGAAGTTCTGCCCGTCCAGCCACGTATGCCCGTAGAAGTACTGCCGCGTCCGCACGCGCGCCCACGGCAGGTAGAGGCCCAGCGTCACGAGCGTCAGCGCGACGTTCACGATCCACAGCCGGAAGTACTCCCCCGCGCTGCCCGTGAACCGCAGGTCGTGCCGGACGACGTTCGGCCGGGCCGCGCCGTCCTCGGGCACCCGGGCGACGGGCGGTCCGGGCAGGAGTACCTCGTGACGGCCCAGCGGGCGCGGGTCTGGCAGCGGGAACTCACTCATGCCCCCATGGTATGGGGCGGGATGACCGGGCGGTGCCAGACCTGACCGCCCCGCCCCATGCACCCCGACCACGCTGCACGGCAGACCGGGTGAGCCCAGCGGCCCACCCGGTCTGCCGTGCAGCGCGGTCCTCGGAGCGGCCTCTACCAGCGGCTCGCGCTGCGGGCGGCGACGGGGGCCGGCGCGGCGTTGGTCACCGTGACGTTCTTGGCCTGCGGGCCCTTGCTGCCCTGGCCGGGCTCCACCTCGAACTCGACTTCATCACCCTCGTTCAGCTTGCGGAAGCCGCCGCTCTGAATGGCGCTGTAGTGCACGAACACGTCGGGGTTGCCCGGATGCTCGATGAAGCCGTATCCCTTTTCCACGTTGAACCACTTCACACGACCTTGAGCCATAACTCTCCTTGCATCTCAATTCGCGCGTCCAGCCGGGTCCGGCCCTCTAAGGCTGAACCCTTCATGGTGGCAGAACACGTTGAGACAGCTGGAGTATCGCACGGCCCCCGCCGCTCATGTGGCAACTATGAGCGGGCGGTCCTGGCCGCCGCCCACACCGCCCGGCGCGGCCCGCGCGCCCCGTGCTACCCTGGCGGCACTTCACCTGTTCACGGCGCCGCGCCGACCTCCAGCCCCTGCCGGCGGGGAAGCGGCGCCCGCCGTGACCGCCTCTGGAGGCCGCATGCCGCTCTACGCCCTGGACGGGCATCACCCCGACATTCACCCCACCGCCTTCATCGCCCCGAGCGCCGATCTGATCGGGCAGGTGCAGGTCGCCCAGAGCGCGAGCGTGTGGTTCGGTGCCGTGCTGCGCGGTGACCTGGAACCCATCACGGTCGGTCCCGGCTGCAACGTGCAGGACGGCGCCGTGCTGCACACCGACGCCGGCTGGCCCTGCGTGCTGGCGGATCACGTCACGGTCGGTCACCGCGCGGTCGTGCACGGCGCGACCTGCGGCCCCGGCAGTCTGGTCGGCATGGGCGCGATCATGCTCAGCGGCAGCAGTCTGGGCGCGGGAGCCATGCTGGGCGCCGGCGCCGTCCTGCCCGAAGGCGCCCATGTCCCGGACGGCATGCTGGCCGTCGGCGTGCCGGCCCGCGTGGTGCGCCCGGCGCCCAGCGGCGGCAACGCGCAGCGGTATGTCAGGAACGCCCAGCGGTTCCAGGCCGGGCTGCGTCACCTGCCCGAGGTGGACAGCGGCCCGGCAGCGACCGAAGAATGCGTGTCCTGACCACCCCGCGCTGTCCACTCTCTTCCCGGAGCGACGCATGACCGATTCCAGCGGCCCCCCCCACACCCCGGCAGTCCCACCCGCCCCCGTCACGCCCCCCGCGCCGGACCCGGCCGATCCGGTCACGGAACTGCGGCCCATGTTCCCGGAGGCCGCGCCCTTCCTGGCGCGCTTCCTGCCGGAATCGACCCCCAGTCACGCCGGGCTGACCCACCACTTCTGCGACCTGCACGCCTTCCTGAAGTACCTGCATGAGCAGGCGTGGTACGGCTACCTGCACGCCGCGTACGGGGAGCAGCAGGCCTTCGTGCTGCTCTACGAGGGGCGCGCCGTGACCGCCGCCGCCGCCAGCGCCACGGGCGAGCAGGCGCTGGGCGAACTGCTCAGCCTGTACGAGCAGGGCGCGCGACTGAGCGCCCACCCGCTGCCGGCGCAGCTGACCCACGTCCTGAGCGGGATCGGCTCACGCGCCTGGAAATTCAACCTGACCGAGGATTTCACCGGCCTGCACGCGCGGCCCGGCGGGGCGATCTTCTACGTGAAGGGAGAGATCACCGCGACCATACCCGCCACCCTTCCGTACGAGGGGGCCTTCCCGGCCCCGCTGCGCCCGCAGACGCTGATCCTGCCGCGCAGCCTGGCCGGCTGGGCGCATCACCACTATGCGCTGACCCTGCGCGGCAAGGACGCCCTGAACGCCATCACCGACATGCACCAGACGTTCCGCGCCAAGCACGGCCAGCCGGGCATCGCGTTCATGCGCGCCCTGGGCGAGGACATCTCCCCGGCCGAGTACGCTCTGCGCACCGACATCGCCCTGCACGACCTGGAAACCATGGTGCAGGACTTCCTGGCAGGCGGTCTGATCCGCGAGCACTGACCACTGACCTGCATTGGCGCGGGCCTCCCCTGGCTGATCTGGGGAAGCCCGCGCCGCGTATCACCGCGTTCAGGGTCAGGCGCTCTGGCGTACGCCCCGCACCGCGCCGTCCAGCAGCGCCGCCAGCCGCTCGCGCGTGAAGGGCCGCTTGCCCTCCAGCAGCGTGCGCTCCCCGGCGTGCAGGTGCCAGTGTTTGCTCCCGCCCATCAGGCGCAGCGACACGCCCTTCAGGTCCACGTGGCGGGGGCTGACGGCCGCCACCAGCAGCGGCTGGCCCTGGTCGCTCAGGCTGACGCTCATGACCGTGGTGGGCAGGTCGTAGGGGCGCTCCATGCGGTAGATGTAGTCCGGGAAGTCCGCGACCTTCTCGAAGCCCAGACCGCGGGCGCCCGCCTCGGCCTCCAGCCAGCCGAGCAACTCCACCCACTGCGCGTACAACGCCGAGTCGTGTGCATGTGACATGTGACACGAGCATACCCCACAGCGGCGCGGGGCGTGGAACCGGCCGTCCACGCCCCGCGCCGGAATCCGCGTCATCCGGATTCCGGCTGTTTCATTGACGACCCGGCATTTCACTGGGTTGCCCATTTCACGCCCACGCTGCGAGTCGTCCCTGCCCGGATCGAACGGCGCGCACACCAGTCAATCCGGGTCCGGATCAGTTCAGCAGCAGGATCCGGCCCCCCGAGGCGTCCAGCGTCACGTGCCCACCCTGGAACACCTCGCCGGTCACCGCGTCGCGCCACTCGCCGTCCGGCAGGGAGAGGGATACCTCGTGGCGTTCGGCGCGGCGGCTGGCGATCACGGCGGCCCGCTCGACCAGTCCGCCCTCCTGGGTGTACTCGCGCAGGAAGGCCACGGCGTCCTCCTCGGCGTGCACGAAGCGCAGCCCGCCGCGCTGCAGGGCGCGCGTGGCGCGGCGCACGCCGATCAGGGCCTTCATGCGCCCGCGCAGGTCCGTGTCCCACTGCGACTCGTCCCAGGGCATCGCCTCGCGGCACCAGGGCATCGCGCCGTCGCGGGACTGCGTCACGCCGACCTCGCTGCCGTAGTACGTGCAGGGCACCCCGGCGTAGCCCATCAGCAGGGTCACGCCCGCCAGGAACTGCGTGCGGTCGTTGCCGACGCGGTACAGCGCCCGGGCGATGTCGTGCGATTCGAGCACGTTGAACATGCTCAGCGCCACCTGCGGCGGCAGCGCGTGGTACGCGTCCCAGAGGATCTCCACGAGTTCCTCGCCGCTCAGGCGGCTGGGCTCGAACATCATGTTCGCGCGCGCCAGCCACTGCATGACGGGCAGGCCGAACCCGTGGTAGTTCATGCTGCCGTCCTCGCCCTGGCCGTCCAGGGCATGCTCCGGGTCGTAGAAGCGCTCGCCGAACACGTACGCGTCCCCGCGCTCCTCGCGCGCGGCGCGTTTCAGGGTGCGGTGCAGCGGGAGGTTGTCCTCGTCGGTGCCGCCCGTGCCGATCATGTGCGCCACGTCCAGCCGCCAGCCCGCCGCGCCCCGGCGCAGCCAGTGCCGCACGACGCTCTCCTCGCCGCTGAAGAATTCCTGCACGGCCGTCTCGTTGCGGTAGTCGATCTTCGGCAGGGTGGGCACGTCGAAGAACGCGTGGTAGGGCAGCTTGCCCGGCTCGTCCCGCCACGTGAACATCGCCCGCTCGGGAGACAGTTCGTCGTCCACGGCCGCGCGGAACAGCGCGTTCTCATTCCCGACGTGGTTGAACACGCCGTCCAGCACGATCCGGATGCCCGCCTCCCCGGCGCTGCGCGCCAGTTCCTCCCAGGCCTCGTCGCCGCCCAGGTGCGGGTCCACGTGCCGGTAGTCGGTGATGTCGTAGCGGTGGTTGCTGGGCGACACGAAGATCGGCGTGAGCCACAGCCCCGTGATGCCCAGGTCCTGCAGGTACGGCAGCGCCTGCGTGATGCCGTTCAGGTCGCCGCCGTAATGCCCGTGAATGTCGCCCCACGAGTCGATCGGGGTGTTCCACTCGACGTGCTCGACCACACGCTCGCCGTACACGTACTCGCCGGTCTGCACGTCGTTCGTGGGGTCCCCGTTGCGGAAGCGGTCCGGGAAGATCTGGTAGAACACACTCTCCCAGGCCCACTCGGGCGCCGTGTGCCCGGTCAGGTACGTGAACCACGAGCGGAAGCCCCGGCGGGTGCGGTGCAGACCCAGGCCGGTCAGGTTCAGGTGGTCGTTCAGGAAGTCCAGCTGCCAGGCGTAGCGCACGCGGCCCTCGTGGACGGGCAGGTCCGCCTCGAACCAGCGGCCCGGCTCGTCGCCGAGCGGCGCGATCTCGCGGGCAGGCACGGACTCGATCTCGCCGACCCGGACGAACTTCAGGCTCACGCCGGTCACGGGCAGCGTCGTGCGGACCCTCACCCGCACCGAGGCGCCCAGCGGCGCGCCCAGGCGCTCGGTGTACGCGGGGGTGTGGTCATGTTGGGTGGACAGCAGGGGAAAGATACTCATGGATGGGGCCTCCGGCGAGGATGAGACAGCAGGACAGGCGGGCACGACCTCTGCCCGCAGGATCTGCGGAGAGAGGTCGTGCCCGCGTGGGGGCAAGCGTTGCCTGTGAACTTTAGGCCACAGTCTGGGACAGACGCCCCGCCCCGGTCAAGTGGGCCTGGGCCGGGCCGCCCAGACAGGGCGCCTGCGGGACTGGCGGCTCAGCGCGCGCTCAGCGTGCGTTCGTACGCCGCGAGGTACTGCGGCACGATCACCGACGGGTGGAACGGCCCGGCCGCCGCCTGCCGCCCGGCCTGCCCCATGCTGAGGTACAGCTCGCGGTTGCGCAGCACCCGGAGCGCCCGGTCGGCCATGGTGTCCACGTCGCCCACGTCGGCCAGGAAGCCGGTCACGCCGTCCTGCACGACCTCCGGGATGCCCCCGGCGCGCGAGGCCACCACCGGCACCTCGCAGCTCATGGCCTCCAGCGCGGCCAGCCCGAAACTCTCCTGCTGACTGGGCAGCAGGAACAGGTCGCTGATGCCCAGCACCGTCTCCACGTCCGGGAACGAGCCCAGGAAGTGCGTGCGGCCGATCACGCCGAGCGACTGCGCCAGTTCCATCGCCTTGGCGCGCTCCGGGCCGTCCCCGATCATCAGCAGCCGCGCCGGGATCTCGGACGCCACGCGCGCGAAGACCTCCACCACGTCCGCGGCGCGCTTCACCGGGCGGAAGTTGCTGACGTGCACGAGCAGCGCCTCGTCCGGATGCGCGAAGCGGGCGCGCACCGCCGGATCGGTCACGCGCACGAAGCGGTCACTGTCCACGAAGTTGTGGATCACCTCGATCTCGCGCTCCACCCCGAACACCTCCAGCGTGTGCGCCGCGAGGTAATGCGACACCGCCGTCACGTGATCGCTGCGCTCGATGGCGTGCCGGGTCGTCGAGCGGAAGGCGGGTTCGAGGCCCACCAGCGTCACGTCGGTGCCGTGCAGGGTCGTGATCACCCGCGAGCGGCCCGTGATCGCCTTGGCGTGAATGGCGGCCGTGGCGTGCGGAATGGCGTAGTGGGCGTGCGAGAGTTCCACCCCGTACTCCTGGATCACCTCCGTCAGGGTGTTCGCCGCGGCCAGTTCCGGGTACGGCTGGTCGAACAGGGCGTACGCGTACCCGCCCACCTGATGAAAGTACGGCCCGCTCACGCAGCGCTGCCCGGTCAGGCGGAACGGCTGCGCCGCGCCCACGAAATGCACCTCGTGTCCGGCGCGGGCCACCTGCAACCCCAGTTCGGTGGCGACCACCCCCGAGCCGCCCGCACTGGCGTGACACAACACCGCCACCTTCACGGGCGACGTCCGGCGGATTCAGAGGCAGACACACAAGCTGACGAATTCATGAGTGCCAACTATACGGGCTGCCTGTCAGCCCGATGGTTGCCCGCCTCCCCATCGCGGTCCAGCCGTCCGTGCGCCCCGCAGCGCGGGCCCCGGCGCACACTGATCTGGTGTGGCGGGGCCCGCTGCTGAGGTGGCGAAGCCGGGATCAGACCGAGATCGTGCCCGCCAGACTCTTGAGCTTGAAGCGCGCCATCGCCAGGTTGGCGCGGTCCTTGGAGAGCACCAGGTACAGGAACATCGACAGCTGCGGCATCACGTAGATGATGTGGTACTGCGACTCCAGGGTGATCAGGATGTCCTCGATCTGCCCCTTGATCCCGAGGCTCTCCATGGTGCGCAGCTTGGCGCGCACGACCTCGGTGTTCCCGGCAGCCGCCAGTTCCAGGTTCATGCCGCCGCCGGCGGTGCCCAGCGCCATGCCGCTGCTGTAGTCCACCAGCGCGGCGGCCAGCGCGCCGTCGATCCCCATGGCCGAATCGAGAATGTCCTTGACGTTGCTCATAGTGGTGTCCTCCGGTGAGTGGGGGGTGGGTGATGGGCCGGCCGCACCCGGCGCGGGCGGGTCGGGCGAGGCCACATCGGCGCTGTGGGCGGCGTAGGGTTCGAGCCAGCGTTTGAAGAACATCGCGTCCTCCAGAAGTGGGGTGTCGGGGGCCGCAGCGGCCGGAGTTTCATCCAGGCGTTTCATCGCTTCCATGAGCAGGGTGGTCAGGGACGACCGGATCACGCGCCGCTGGTTGTGGTACGAGCGCTCCAGGCTCAGGCGCGGGTGCGGCAGGCCCAGCAGGATCAGCGCGCCCTCCTCGCCCGTGCGCCCCCCGGCGTGCTCGTAGGCGTCCACCACGTCGCCGCCGCGTAGGTGCAGTCGGCCCCAGTTGCCGGCGTCCTGCACCTTCACGGCCAGCGTGCGGCTCTCCCAGTGCAGGATCTGGAGCAGGTTGGGCAGGGTGACGCCCCGGATCGCCCCGAAGCTGAGCTGGGTGACCTCCTGCTCGATGCTGTCGTGCAGCGCCTTGAGGTTCGGGGCGGCGAGGGTCGTCATGACCCCGAAACGCTCGCCCAGGCTGGTCAGGTCCTGCCCCGCCTCGACGCTGAACGCCAGCAGGGCCGTCTGGGGCCAGTGGCGCTTGGCGTGCTCCACCAGGGCGTCGCAGGGCGTGCGGCCCGGCGCGATCTGCAACACGACCAGATCGGGCGCCGGGCCGCTCAGCCCGGTGGCCTCCTCCTGCGAGCGGACGTCGGTCACGGCGCAGCCGCGCAGGAAGGGGCTGCGCTCCTGAAGGTACTGCCCCAGCGGCGGCAGGGTGTCGGAGAGGAACAGCAGGCGGGGCGGGGCCGCCGGCGCTCTGGACACCTGTTCGCTGTCCGCGCCGATGAACTGCTGCAGTCGCTCCGCCATGCCTGACGCTAGCCTGCCGGCCCTGCCCGGGGGCTTACAGGCTGGGCCCCGCCCCGCTCCTTCACACTTCCGGGCGGCAGGAGAAAAAGTTCGCCTCAGCGGTCACTGGCGCTTGCATCCGGCCCGCGCCGGGCGTACGATCGACGAATCCAAGTCCCGCGCACAGAGGAGTGGAGGCTAGGTCTGTCGGGTGTTCCCCGGGCCGGTCGGCGCCGTCCTGTACGGGTCTCATGAGAGCACCTCGGGGCCCTGTCCGCCCCGGACGTCCGCCGAGGACCGGTCTTCATGTCGTTGCTCGGCGGGACCTGGGCGGCCCTCAGCGGTCCTTGACCCGCAGCTCCCCCCCGGCCGGAGGGCTGAAGCGCTCCCGCAGGAAGCGGCCCTGCGTGAGCAACCGGTCGGCGGCGGCGTGGTCGCGGCGCAGCACCTCGGTGACGCCACCCTCGATCAGGGTGAGCTGTTCGAGCAGCAGGGTCTCGGGCGGCTGCCCCTGCCGGTCCAGCTGCGCGCGGGCCGCCGGGGTCAGGTGCAGGTAGGCGCTGACCGTGTCGGGCAGGTACTGGTCGCGGGTCTGCTGGAGCAGGAAGGTGCTGCGGGCGTCCCCCGGCGGCTCCCGCAGGGCGTCGTGCAGGCTGCACAGCAGCGCCCAGGCGCGCGTCCGGGCCGGTTCGGGCAGGCGCAGCAGGTCGTCGGCCGTGGGCGCCGGCGCGGGCGCCGCCACAGCGGGTCCGGGCTCGGCCGGCGGCGGCGCCCGGCGGGTGGCGAGCACGATCAGGACGGCGGCCAGCGCCAGGATCAGCAGCGGCGTCATGGTCTGGTGGCCGCGGCGGGGGTCGCGCCGCGACCGGTGAGGGTCCCCACGTCCAGCAGGAAGTTGCCGCTGCTGGGCAGCATGACGGTCTGGATGCCGGGCGAGAGTTTCTCCGCGACGGTCAGCTGGATCAGCTGCGGGTTCTCGCGCAGGGCCCGGCCGCGCAGGGACAGCGCCTCGGCCTCGCCGCGCGCCCTGGCGATGGAGGCCTTCGCGGCGCCCTCGGCCTCCACGACCTGACGCTGCGCGGCGATGTTCGCCTGTTGCAGCTTGTTGCGTTCCACCGCCACCTGCTGCTCGGCCGTCTGCTTCTGCTCGATGGCCTTGGCGACGCTGTCCGGGATGCGCAGTTCACGCAGCAGCACGCTGTCCAGCGTGAGGTTGTTCTGCTCGAACACCTGCCGCAGGGCGTTCGTGATGCTCGCCTCGACCTGCTGACGCTGCGTGCTGATGATGTCGGCCGCGCTGAACTGCCCGATCGCGTCGCGGACCTTGCTGCGCACCTGCGGCCGGATCACGGTGCGGACGTAGTCGCGGCCCAGCTCCTTGTGCAGCTGCGCGGCCTTGGCGCGGTCCACGCGGAACTGTACGGTCACGTCCGCCGTGATCTCCAGGCCCTCCTTGCTGCGCGCGCGGATGGCGCCCTCGTCCCCGTCCTGGATGTTGTGCGCCAGCGTGACCTCCTGCAGCCGCGCGTCGTACAGCGTCACGTGATCCACGAACGGCACCAGGAAATGCACGCCCTCCTGGAGCGGCTGGCCCTTCACGCCGGTGAGGGCGCTGAAGGCCACGCCCACGTACCCGGCCGGCACCACCTTGACGCTCTGGGCGACCAGCACCCCCGCGATCAGCAGCCCCCCGAGGAGCAGCGCGGCGCGGCGGTTCGGGCGGACGGTCAGCTTCGGCGTGGCGCGGCTCTTCTGATCAGTCATGCCTCCGGTACGTCCCTGGCTCTCACGCCGTTCCCATGTGTCCGTTCACGCTTCGGGGGTCTCGCCGTCCACGTAGACCCAGCGGCCATCCAGCTGCGTGAAGCGGCTGCGTTCGCGCAGGGCGTAGCGCTCGCCGTCCGGCAGGCGCAGCTGCGCGGTGAAGGTCACCTCGTTTCCCTGCGCCCCGTGAATCCGCAGGCCCAGGTACCGGGTCCCGTCGCGCAGGTCCAGCGTGGCCGGGCGGGTGTCCGGGTGCCAGGTGCGCTGCACGTAGGCGCTGTCCCCCAGCGCGTAGGCCGCGTACCGCGAGCGCATCAGGGCCTCCGGGGTGGCGGCCGCCTGACCGGCGTGCAGCGGGCCGCAGCAGTGCCCGTAACTGCGCCCGGAACCGCAGGGACACGACTTGAACGGTGGGTACGCGAGGGGCATGCGCGCAGGCTAGAGCATTTGGGCGCAGGCCGTGACCGGGAGGGGACAGGCCATAATGACGGCAATGAGTGCCACCGAAGTCATCACCTCCCTGCAGAACGCGCATGTCAAGCGGCTCGTGCGCCTGCGGGGCCGCCGCGAACGTGAACAGGACGGCGTGATCCTGATCGAGGGCGCCCGCGAGATCGCCCGGGCCGTCGCCAGCGGTCTCACCCTGAGCGCCGTGTACAGCGCTCCCGACCTGCACAGCCCGGAAGGGGAGAGTCTGGCCCCCACGCTGCGCGCGCCCACGCACCTGCTGTCCCGCGCGGCCTTCGAGAAGGTCAGCGGCCGCGAGAACCCCGACGGCCTGCTGGCCCTGGCGCCCACGCCCGGCGTGATCCTGCCCGAACCCGGCGAGCAGGCGGTCACCGTGCTGCTGCACGGTCTGGAAAAGCCCGGCAACGTGGGCGCGATCCTGCGCAGCGCCGACGCCGCCGGGGCCGACAGCGTGATCGTCCTGGGGCGCGGCGCCGACCCCTACGGCCCGAACGTGATCCGGTCCTCGCAGGGCAGCGTGTTCACCCTGCCGGTCGCCGTGATGACCGAGGACGAGGCGCAGGCGTGGCTGCGCGAGCGGCAGTTCACCACCTTCGCCTGCACCCCGGACGCCGAGCGCGCCTACTGGGACGCGCCGCTGACCGGCCGCGTGGCGCTGCTGCTGGGCACCGAGCACGAGGGCCTGCCCGAACACTGGCGCCGCACCGACCATAGCGTCAGCATTCCCATGAGCGCCAGCCGGGGCGCGGACTCCCTGAACGTCGCCACGGCCGCCGCCCTGATGCTCTTCGAATGCGCCCGCCAGCGCCGCGCTGGGCGCAGCAGGGGGAGCGGGGCATGATCCAGCCCCCCAGTGACCCGTACCGCGACTGGCTGCGCGCCCGCCTGAGCGCCGAACTGGGCGTGAGCGAGGCCGAGCAGGTCATCCAGGGCGCCGTGCAGCGCCGAGGCTGGACGGCCATGCGGGCCCTGGGACCGCGCGACGTGGTGGCCGCCCTGCAGGACGTGTACTCGCGGATGCGTGACGAGTACGGCGACGCCCGCGCCGACCGCTGGCTGGAAGGCACCACCCTGGACCTGGCCCGCTTCGCGGAGACCGTCCCGGTCCCGGCGCAGCCCACCGAGGGCCCCATCGCGCCTGCCCCCGGCCCGGTACGCTGGGGCCGGCGCGCGCACGACCTGCCGCTGCTGCTGGCCCGCTCGCACGCCGAGATCGCTGGGCGCAGCCTCGCCGCGATCCGTGCCAACCCGGAGCTGCGCGCCCTGGAACGCGCCGCCGAGTGGGACGTGCAGGCCACCCAGGCCGAGGTGCGCCGCTGGGAGACCGAGGAGATGCTCAGCCGCCTGCGCGCCGATCACGCCCGCATCGAGGTGGCCGATCAGGTGGCGGCGGCCGCCGCGCAGGCCCAGCTGCTCGACCTGAATGTCCGCGAGCTGAGCGGCGCGCTGCGCAGCGGGCAGGCGGTCGGGCCGCGCCTGGCCCACACGCAGCTGATGGCCTCGCAGACCCGCGCCTTCCTGGACGCCTTCACGCCCCTGATCGACCTGGCCGACGCCGACACGCCGCTGACCATGCTGGATGTGGACCTCGCGAACGCGCGCTTCTCGCTGGGCGTGCCGCTGCATCCCAACGTGCTGCGCGCCCGGCAGGCGCTGAACTACGCGCAGTGGCACGCGGGAGAGACTGCCGAGACCTCGCCGGCCGTCGCGCAGGCCCGGCAGGCGCTGCGGCTGGCCGAGGAGGAGGCGCGCGGGCAGCTGGACACGACCCTGCAGGCCGCCCGGTCGCATCAGGCGGCGCTGCGCGACCTGAAGACCCAGGTGGAGACGCTGGAGCGCCGCGCGACGCAGCTGGCGCAGCTGGGCGGTGATCCCGTCAGCCTCGCGCGCGTGCGGCTGGAATGGCGGCAGGCCCGCACCGCCGCGCGCGTGCAGGCCCACCGCCTGGAAGAAGCCCTCAAGCTGCTCGACGCGCTCGTCAGCGAGGGCGATACCACCAGCGCCCCCGCGCCCTGACCCCCCCGGCGCGCGTGCGGGCGAATCCGTAACAGTTCGTAAAGTCCGGCGGCGGCGGAAGGTGCCCGCCCTTCCCGTCCTCCGGCCCCGAACGCGGAAGAATGCGCCCCATGACAAGTGCGACGACAGGCATGCAGCAGGCGATTCTGGCCGGAGGCTGCTTCTGGTGCACGGAGGCCGTCCTGAAGGACGTGCGCGGCGTGCAGAAGATCGAGAGCGGCTACATCGGCGGGCACACGCCCAACCCCGACTACCGCAGCGTGTGCAACGGCTCGACCGGGCACGCCGAGGCGGTGCGCGTCACCTTCGACCCGGCGCTGGTGTCCTACAAGGACCTGCTGGGGCTGTTCTTCGCCACGCACGATCCCACCAGCCTGAACCGCCAGGGCGCGGACGTGGGCACCCAGTACCGCAGCGCCGTGTTCCCCCTGACCCCCGAGCAGGAAGCGCAGACGCGTGAGGTGATCGCCGACCTGACCGCGCAGGACGTGTTCGGCAAGCCCATCGTGACGACCATCGAGCCCGCCGGCGAGTTCTTCTTGGCCGAGGACTACCACCAGAACTACTACGAGAACAACCCGCGCCAGCCGTACTGCATGGCCGTCATCGCGCCCAAGGTGTCGAAGATGCGCCAGTACTACAGCGACCGCCTGCGCGCGTAAGGCAGTACAGAAGGGCGGCGAGGGGACATGCCCTCGCCGCCTTCGTTCATCGGTCGGCTCAGGCCTTGCGGGCCTTCATGTTCTCGATGATTTTGTCCCCGAAGACGCTGGTCTTCACTTCGGTCGCGCCCTCCATGTTGCGGGCGAAGTCGTAGGTCACGACCTTCTGCTGGATGGTGTCGTCCAGACCCTTGAGGATCAGGTCGGCGGCCTCGGTCCAGCCCATGTAGCGCAGCATCATCTCGCCGCTGAGGATCACGGAGCTGGGGTTGATGACGTCCTTGCCGGCGTACTTGGGCGCGGTGCCGTGGGTCGCCTCGAAGATGGCGTGGCCGGTCACGTAGTTGATGTTCGCGCCGGGGGCGATGCCGATCCCGCCGACCTGCGCGGCCAGCGCGTCGCTGACGTAGTCGCCGTTCAGGTTCAGCGTGGCGATCACGTCGTAGTCGGTGGGGCGCAGCAGGATCTGCTGGAGGAAGTTGTCGGCGATGACGTCCTTGATGACGATGCCGTTCGGCAGCTGGCACCAGGGGCCGCCGTCGATCTCCACGGCGCCGAATTCACGCTTGGCGAGCTCGTAGCCCCAGTCGCGGAAGCCGCCTTCCGTGAACTTCATGATGTTGCCCTTGTGCACGAGGGCGACGCTCTTGCGGCCGTTGTCCACGGCGTACTGGATCGCGGCGCGCACGAGGCGCTCGGTGCCTTCCTTCGACACGGGCTTCACGCCGAAGGAGGAGCTGTCCGGGAAGCGGATCTTGTTCACGCCCATCTCGCCCACCAGGAACTCGCGGACCTTGTCGGCCTCGGGCGTGCCGGCCTTGTACTCGATCCCGGCGTAGATGTCCTCGGTGTTCTCGCGGAAGATCACCATGTCCACGTCCTGGGGACGCTTGACGGGGCTGGGCACGCCGTCGAAGTACTGCACGGGGCGCACGCAGGCGTACAGGTCGAGTTCCTGGCGCAGCGCCACGTTGATCGAGCGGATGCCGCCGCCGACCGGGGTGGTCAGCGGGCCCTTGATGCCGAACAGGTACTCGTTGAAGGCGTCCAGCGTGCCCTGCGGCAGCCACTCGCCCTCGCCGTAGACGTTCACGCTCTTCTCGCCGGCGTAGACTTCCATCCACTCGATCTTGCGCTCGCCGCCGTAGGCGATCTCGACCGCCGCGTCGAGCACGCGGACGCTGGCGCGCCAGATGTCGGGGCCGGTGCCGTCGCCTTCCACGAAGGGAATGACGGGGTGGTTCGGCACGTGCAGCTTGCCGTCTTTCATCGTGATCTTCTCGCCCTGCGCGGGCACCGTGATGTGCTTATCCATGACCCGGACACTGTACTCCAAGCGGCATGAACCGGAGTTGGTGTACCTGTTACCCCAAGGGTTTATACCCGGTTCACGCAGATCGGGACCCAGCCCCGCAAACCATGAAGATTCCTGAAGTCTGCGTGCAGTGACCCTCAAGCTCAACCTCACCCCGCACCCGGCCGGACGCGGCAAGCTGGGGGCACCCACACGGGAATCCACACCGCAGGAGGACTCAACCGATGAGTGATAAAAGCACCGCTGAAAACATGCTGGACGCCGCCAAGGCCAAAGTGAACGAAGGCGCCGACCGCCTGCGCGAGGCCGGGCACAACGTCGCCCACGCCGTGACCGGCGACGCCCACCACAAGGCGGAAGCCCTCGAGGACCGCGCCAAGGCCGAAGTGCACAACCGTGAAGCCAACGCCGAGTACACCGAAGGTAAACGCGAAGCCAAGGACGGCGACGGCCACTAAGGCCCCAGCCTCGACCTGCCCTGACCAGCCCCTCCTACGCGGAGAGGCTGGTTTTTTCACGCCTCGGCGCGCGGGGGCCGCTACACTGCGCCCCATGACCACAAAGGGGCGGCGCGTTTCTCGCCGCGAACAACACCGCATCGGCGGCACCGGCGCGTCTGTCACGGTGCGCAACACCCTGATCGCGTACGCGTTCATGCTGCCGTTCCTGATCCTGCTCGTCGTGTACCACACCTGGCCCGTGATCTTCGGGTCGTACCTGGCGTTCACGAAGTACAACATCATCAGCCCGCCGCAGTGGGTGGGGCTGGCGAATTTCCGCGAACTGTTCGCCGACGAGCAGTTCTGGTCGGGCCTGCGCAACAGCCTCAAGTACGTACTGGTCGTGCCGGTCATCCAGGTCATCTCGATCCTGGTGGCGCTGCTCGTGAACCGCCCGCTGCGCGGCATCGGCTTCTTCCGCACCGCGTACTACGTGCCGGTCGTGACGAGCTTCGCGGTGGTCGGCCTGATCTGGTCGTGGCTGTACAAGCAGGGCGGCGCCGTGAACAGCGTCCTGATGGGCCTGGGCCTGATGCGCGGCGACCACAGCCTGCTCGACAACCCCGCCACGGCGCTGTTCGCGGTGATGTTCGTGACCCTCTGGAAGGGCATCGGGTACTACATGGTGCTGTACCTCGCGGGCCTCCAGGGCATCAGCCGGGAACTGGAGGAAGCCGCCACCATCGACGGCGCCACCCGCTCGCAGGTGTTCTGGAACATCACCCTGCCGGGCCTGCGCCCCACCATCCTGGTGTGCAGCCTGCTGTCCACGATCAGCGCCATCAAGGTGTTCGAGGAACTGTACGTCATGACGCCCAACGGCTACCCGGCGGGCAGCACGTACTCCGCGCTGATGTACTCGTTCTCCAAGGCGTTCGGAGGGGATTTCAACTTCGGGCTGGCCGCCGCCGCCAGCATGGTCGTCGCGGTGGTCAGCATCCTGTTCGGCCTGATCAACTTCCGCCTGACCAAAGGAGGCCGCAGCGATGCCTGAGACCACCCTGCCCCAGACCGCCCTGGTCAGCGACCCGCACGCGCAGCTGGCCGCGCAGCTCAAAGCCCAGCGTCAGCGCCGCGAACGCCTGCGCAACGCCGCCGCGTACGCCGTGCTGATCCTCATCGCGCTGATCATGCTCTACCCGTTCTACTGGACGCTCGTGACGTCCCTGGAACCCACCGGGAACATCTACGAGGCGAAGATCCTCCCCACCGCCCTCAGCCTGCGCAACTATCTGGAGGTCTTCAGCGGCACCACCGTCCCCTTCTGGCGGCTGATCCTGAATTCCGTGATCATCTGCGTCCTGGGCGTGACCTTCACCACGACCCTCGCCACGCTCGCCGCGTACCCGCTGGCCCGCATGCGTTTCCCCGGCCGCGACCTGATCTTCTACTCCATCCTGATCCTGATGGTGCTGCCCAACGAGGCCGGGCTGATCGTCAACTACATCACCACCATCAAACTGGGCCTGCTGGCGCAGACCAGTCCGCTGGCGGACGCCGCGCGGCAGTACCTCGCGGTCGTGCTGCCCGGCGCGGCCAGTATCGTGGGCCTGTTCCTGCTGCGCCAGGCGTACCTGGGTATCCCGCAGGAACTCATCGAGGCGGCCCGCATCGACGGCGCGCGCGAACTCACCATCTGGCGCCGCATCATGCTGCCACTGGCGACCCCCACCATCGCCGCGTTCGCCATCCTGGAATTCGTGGCGTACTGGAACTCGTTCCTGTGGGCGCGCGTCATGCTGCCCGACAAGAACATGCTCCCGCTCTCGGCGGGCCTGCTGGAACTGTCCGGCACGTTCAGCACGAACTCCCGCGCCGTCATGGCGGGCGCCGTCATCACGATCATCCCCATCCTGATCGTGTTCCTGATGGGCCAGAAGTACTTCATGAAAGGCCTGGAAGGCGCGGTCAAGGGCTGATGTTCCGCCGGAAGAAGGACTTCTACGTGAACGCCCGCGCGGTCATCGAGCGCAGCGGCGAGCGCGGGCCCGAGGTGCTCCTGCAGGTGCGCGCCAAGCCCGGCGAGCCCCGCACGCTGGAACTCCCCGGCGGGCAGCTCGACCCCTTCGAGTCCATCCCGGCCGCCCTGCGCCGCGAGGTGCTGGAGGAGACCGGCCTGACTGTCACCGCCTTCCTGGATGACCCGCACGACACCACCTCCAGCGCGCCCGGCGGGGACGTGGAGTGCCTGACGCCCGCCTTCGTGTACCAGACGACGCGCGGCCCGGTGGACAGCGTGGGCTTTTTCTTCCGCGTGCGGGCCAGCGGCGAACCCCTGACCCGCGGTGACCATGCCGAGGCGCCCCGCTGGGTCCCGGTGCGCGACCTGCGCACCCAGGTGCAGACCCGCCCCGGGGACTTCAACTGGCTGACCCTCGCCGCGCTGCGCCACCTGGACGCACACGCCTGGGCGGACGCATGACCCTGACCTACCGCACGCTGGACCGCGAGTGGGACGTGATCGTCGCCGGGGGCGGCACCGCCGGGGCCATTGCAGGCATTGCCGCCGCCCGCAGCGGGGCGCGCACGCTGGTCGTCGAGGCGCAGGGCAGCCTGGGTGGCACCGGCACGAACGCCTGGGTCACGCCGCTGATGCGCAACGTCGCCGACGGGCAGAACCTCAACCGGGGCCTGACCGAGGAACTCAAGGCCCGCCTGCGGGCGCGCGGCGACGGCGCGACCGACCCGTCCGGGAACGACAACTGGTTCAACCCGGAGGGCCTGAAGTTCGTGCTGGACGACCTGCTGCGCGAGGCGGGGGCGGAGGTGCTGTTCCACACCCAGGTCGTGCAGCCCGTCATGGCCGGGTCGCGGATCGAGGCGCTGGTCGTGCATAACAAGGGCGGATTGCAGGCCCTGCGCGCCCGGACGTTCATCGACGCGACTGGCGACGCGGACGTGGCGGCAATGGCGGGCGTGCCCATGAGCGGCGGGGACGAGGACGGCGTGCATCAGGCCATGAGCCTGCGCTTCACGCTGGCCGGCGTGGACGTGACCCGCCTGCGTGCCTTCCTGACTGCCAGCGGCCAAGGGCAGGACCATCCGGACTTCCTGCACTTCTGGATGGTCTGGGGCCGCCGCAGCAGCCTCGAACCCCTCTTCCGGCAGGCGGTCGAGAGCGGCGTGCTGCTGGAACGCGACGGGGACTACTTCCAGGCGTTCAGCGTGCCAGGCCGCCCCGGTGAACTCAGCTTCAACTGCCCGCGCATCCGCGCCGACCTGCACGACGGCACCGACCCCTGGCAGCTCAGCGGGGCGCAGCTGGACGGCCGGCAGGCCATCACGCGCCTCACGGCGTTCTGCCGCGCGTTCCTGCCCGGCTGCGAGCACGCGTTCATCGGCGTGGTCGCCCCGATGATCGGCGTGCGCGAGACCCGGCGCATCCACGGGGAGTACACGCTGACCGTCACGGACATCCTCGACTGCGCCCGCTTCCCGGACGGCATCTGCCGCAATCATTACCCGGTGGACATCCACTCGGTCAGGGGGGGCGCGAAACTGCTGCACGAACGTGAGGGCGCCGCGCCGTACTTCGCGCCCGGCGCGTTCCACGACATCCCGCTGCGCGCCATCATCCCGCTGAACGTCACGAACCTGCTCGTGCCGGGCCGCGCCGCGAGCAGCACCTTCGAGGCGCAGTCCAGCATCCGCGTGCAGCAGAACTGCCACTCCATGGGCGAGGCCGCCGGGATCGCCGCCGCCTGGGCCGCGCGGGACCACGCCGGAGAAGTCCGCGCGGTCAGCCCGGACGACCTGCGCGCCGAACTGACCGCGCGCGGCGCCCTGGTCTAACCCAGCAGGAGAGAGCCGCCCAGCCGCTCCGCCGCGTCCCGGGCGGCCTGCTCTCCCCACAGGGCCGACGCGACGTGCAGCGTCGCGTGCAGCGCCGCGAAGCCCGCCGGGGCGGAACACAGCGCGCCGTCCGTGACGACCTCGCCGGGTCGCACGTCCGCCGGGGTGAAGCCCCACAGCGTGTCCGCCAGTTCGGCCGGGCCGCCCAGGACGCGCCCGTCCAGGGTGCCCGCCTCGCCCGGCAGGAGCAGTCCGCTGCCGCCGGTGCCGGTGGTCAGGGCCGCGTGCGCCCGCAGGAACCCCTGGAGCAGCGGATCACGCGCCGCCTTCGCCGCGCCCGGCCCGCCGGGAATCAAGAGGGCGGCGGGTTCCGGCAGCGCCGCGAACAGCACGTGCGGGGTGCTGACCAGCCCGCCCGCCGTGACGATACTGGCCCGTGAGCGGTTCACGGTCCGCACGCAGCCCTCACCGCCGCACAGGCGCAGCACCGACACCATCACGCCCAGTTCCAGTTCACTGACGCCCGCGTACACGGGAATCGCCACGACCGGCCCGGTGTACTCCTGCGGCGCGTCGGCGGGCGGCGTCTCGCCGGTCATTGCCCCAGGGGCCGCAGCGTATACGCGCGCCGCGCGGCGGGCGGGCCCACCTCGCCGCGTTCGAGCAGCTCGTGCGCGGCGTCCGCCGAGAGCCGCTCGACCCGCAGCAGGTACTGCAGCGCCGTCGCCTGACCATCGAAGCGCCGGGGGTGGGGGTCACCCTCGACCCGCAGGTCCAGCCAGGGCAGCCCCTGGTCAGAGATCACGCAGGTCCTCCCACAGCTGCCAGCCCACGCCGTCCGGGGTGCCCTCCAGCAGCGGCCCGAGCAGCCCGCTGGCCGCCTGGGCGTCCGCGTGCAGCGAGTCGTTGTCGGGGCGCGGCTCGTATACGCGCAGCACCGTGAACTGGTAGAACGCCTGCGACGCGGTCGGCTCGCCGTTCTCGAAGAACGCGAACGGCGGGTTCACGCTGTCCCACAGGACGTGCGCGCCCTCCTGCTCGCCGTGCTCGTCCGGCGCGGGCAGATCGAGTTCATGCGGCAGGAACGTCTCCAGGTCGATGTCGGCGTCCTGCGGGTGCCACACGTACCCCTGAAGGAGCCGCACGGCCGCGCGGCCACCGGGGGCGGGTTCACTGATGCTCACGCGCCACAGCATACCCGCCCGCCGCCCCCCGCGTGGACGCGGCGTCCCGCGCCAGCTCCCAGGCGGCCAGGGCGTCCGGCGCGCGCCAGTCCAGGAGTTCCGCCGGGACACCCCAGGCCCGCAGCGTGTCGCCCGGGTCCCCGCCTCTGGCTTCCAGCGCGCGGCCAGCCTCGCGCCACACGCCCGCGCGGAACGGTTCCAGCGCGGGGCTGTCCAGGGCGTCCCGCAGAGCCCGCAGTGCGTCCAGCGGCGCGGCGCCGGGATCCAGCAGTCCGGCGCGGGCCTCCAGCGCCAGCAGCTGCGCGTCCAGACCCGGATCGAGGGGCGGGCCGCCCGGCGCGGGGCGGCGCAGCAGGGCGTGCGCGCGGTTCACGCTGCCCAGCGCGGCGTCCGGCCGTCCGGCCCGCAGTTGCGCGTCGGCCAGCATCGCGCGCGCCTGCACCTCCTCGTACGGGTGCGAGGCCAGTGTCAGCGCCTCCTGGATGAGCGCCGTGGCCTGACCGGCGTCGGGGGTGGCCAGTGCGAGGCTCAGGAGCATGTCGAAGCGCAGGGTCACCTCCCGGTCGGCCGGCCCGCCCGTCCGTTCCAGCAGCGCGCCCAGCAGCATCCGGGCCCGGTGCAGGTCGGCGTTGTCGGCCGCCGCGCCACCGAGCGGCGGCAGGTACGGCACGCCCAGTCCCCGCGTGAGGTACGTCAGGGCCGCGCGGTAGCGGGTGCGCCGCTCGCGGTACCCGACCTCGGCCGGGCGGGCCTCGCTGCGCGACAGCAGCGTCAGTGCCTGCGCCGCCTGCCGCTGCGCGTCTTCCACCTGCCCCAGCGCCAGCAGCAGCGGCACTCCCTCCGAGAGCAGGCGCGCGCGGGGCACGCCGTCCACGTGGCGCCGCTCGTCCGGCGGGACCAGCGCCAGCGCGCCGCGCAGCCGCTCCAGACCCTCGGCCGGGCGGCCCAGGCGGCGCAGCGCCGTGCCCGCGCGCGCCAGCACCCGCGCCCGCTCCTCGCGCGACCCGCCCGCGTCCGTCAGGCGCGCCCCCGCGTCCAGCAGCGCTCCCAGCGCCGCGTGCGGCTGCCCCAGGCGCAGCAGCAGGTCACCCTCCTGATACCGCGCCCGCGCCGACAGCAGCGGACTGGCCGCAGGCACGCCCCGCAGGGCCTCCAGCGCCTCGGGCCAGCGCCCGGCATCCTTGGCGATCAGGCCCCGCCACAGCAGCGCGCGCGGCCCACCCCGCGCCAGCCGCGGGTCCTGCGCCGCGCGGGTCGCGCCCCCCAGGTCCCCCTGCCAGCGGGCCAGCGCCGCCTGCACGAGCAGCGCGTCCACCTCGGCGGCCGCCGCCCAGGGGTCGCGGGCGTCCATGCCGGTCACGTCCGGGTGTTGCAATTGCGAGCGGGCCGCGTCCATCCGCCCGGCCTCCAGGCTGCTCTCGGCGAGTTTCACGCGCGCCCAGCCGCGCACCGCGTCACTGCCGGATTCCAGCAGGGTGAACAGCGCGTCGCGCGCGCGCGGGTCGTTGTACTCCCCACGCCCCGCGTGATGCATGACGATCGCGCGCGCCAGCGTCTCGCGCGCCTCGCCCGTCGCGGCGCGCAGACGCGGCCACAGCGCCGGAAGGTGCCGCGCGTCGTCCGGCCGCTGCGTCACCTGCGCCGCCAGCGCCGCCCAGTCGCCCAGCGCCGCCAGCGCGCCCAGCCGGTACGGCCCGAACCCCTGCCCGGCGTCGAGCGCCGCGACCGCCCGCAGCGCCGCGAGCCGGTCGGGGGCGGGGACGACCGGCCAGGCCCGCTCCAGCGCCGGGGTGGCCCGCCAGCCGCCCGCACCGCCCAGCAGCAGCGCCCGAGCGTGCGGCGGCACGCCCAGCGGCGAGCCGCCCAGCAGCGCGGCCAGCAGCGCCTCGGGCCAGTCTCGCCCGGCCGGGTGCGCGGCGTGCAGCGCGCCGGTCAGCGTGACCAGCCGCCGCGACTCCGGGTCGTCCAGCAGCTCGGCGGGCGCGGCGCCGCCCTCGCCCGCCACGTTCGCCAGGAGGGTCAGGCGGTCGAGGTGCCGGCCCGTTTCACGCACCAGCCGGTCGGCCTCGGCGCGGGTGATGCCCAGCCGGGTCATCAGGAACGCGCGCGCCTCGGTGGGCGTGGGGGGACGCAGCTCGATGACTTCCACGTCCGTCCCGCCGGGCGCGTCGCCCTCGACGGCCAGCAGCACCGCCACCCCGGCCGGCGCGCGGCGCAGCAGCGCCTCCAGCGCCCAGCCGGCCGGGGTGGTGCCCTCGCCGCCCGGCAGGCGCGGCGCGCAGCCCAGCGGGCGCAGGTCTGTAGAGACCCGCAGCAGCAGCGCCCCACTGGCCGGCAGGACCGCGCGCGCCGCGTCCAGCTGCGCCTGCGCCTGCGCCGCGAAGGACGACCCCACCGGACCTGCCGGGGCGGCCAGTCCGTCTCCGGTCCCGCCCAGGCGCAGCGTCACCACCGGCACGCCCTGCGCCGCCAGCGCCGCCGCCACCCGTGAGAGCAGCACCGTCTTCCCGGCGCCGGGTGGGCCGCTCACGATCAGGCGCGGCGCGCGGCCTGCGCGGACGCCCGCCGTGAACTGCCGGAACGCCCGTTTCTTGCTGCGGCCCAGCAGTTCCAGATCGTCCGGCGCCGGGGCCGCGCCCACCGGCCCGTCCGGCAGGGGCGCGCCCAGCTCGCGCGCCAGCTCCTCCAGCACTGCGCGCAGCTCGGCCTTGTCGCGCGCGGTACCCACGTCGCGGTACACGATGTTGCGCACGCTGCTGGGATTCGCGCCGCGCTCGCGCATGCGGGCCTCCAGCCAGCGCAGGCTGCCGGGCACGACACCCCCCCGCCGGGGGGCACCCGGCCACGCAGGTCGTTCAGGGTCGCTTTCCAGTCCACGGTCACGCTGAGCGTAGCACCCCCGCCGCCCGCACTGGACCGGGTGCAGAACAACCCGCGCGCACCGTACCTGACGCCTCCGTCAGCTTCATGGCGGTCCGCGCGTGTATAGTCGGACCCAGCACCCAACCCAACTGTCCCCACCGGAGGAACCCCACATGCGTAAGATCGCCCTGACCCTGTCCCTTGCCCTGATCACCACCGCGTCCGCCCAGTCCCTGCAGAGCGCCCAGGCCCTCTACGACCAGGGCAAATGGCAAGACGCCGCCGCCGCCGCCGCCGAACTGAACACCAGCGACGGTCTCGCCCTGGCCGCCGAGGCCACCACCGCCGGCGCTGGACTGGTCGCCGACGGACAGAAGAAGGCGCTGTTCGAGAAGGCCCAGGCGTACGCCAAGCAGGCCATCGCCAAGGACAGGAACAACGCCGACGCGTACTTCGAACTCGCCCGCGCGCAGGGCCGCCTCGCGCAGTTCAGCGGCATCCTCCAGAGCCTCGGGCTGGCCGGCGAGATGAAGAAGAACCTCGACATGGCCGTCAAGCTCGACCCCAAGATGGCCGGCGCGTACGTGGCGCTGGGCCTGTGGAACGCCAACCTCGTCTCCAAGGGCTTCATCGCCACCCGCGCGACCGGCGCGGACAAGGGCCAGATCATCCCCAACTTCGAGAAGGCCATCGCACTGGAACCCACCACCGCCGTGCACCGCATCGAGTACGCCAACGCCCTGATCCTCCAGGGCCGCAAGGCCGAGGCCGCCGCGCAGCTTGAAAAGGCCATCAGCTTCAATGCCACGACCTTCTGGGAAAAGCGTGACGAGGAGACCGCCAAGGCGACCCTCGCGAAACTGAAGTAAATCCGCGTGGCGCGCCGCTCCAGGCTCCGGCCCGGGCGGCGCGCCTCGCTTGACACCCCGGGGGGTGCCGCGTAGACTTCTCCCTGCCCAGCCTACCGGCGGGTGATGGTCGGGTTCGGGGCGTAGCGCAGCCTGGTAGCGCACGTCGTTCGGGACGACGGGGTCGGAGGTTCGAATCCTCTCGCCCCGACCATCAAGGAAGCCCTCCCCGCCGGGAGGGCTTTTTTCACGCCGCCCACCCACCCCGGAGACTGCCCCATGCGCGTGTACGCGATAGCCGACCTGCACCTCGCCTTCTGCACCCCGAAACCCATGACGGTGTTCGGGCCGCAGTGGGCCGGTCATCCGCAGGCGATCTTCGACGAGTGGCGCACCACTGTGCAGGACGGGGATCTGGTGCTGCTGCCCGGTGACCTGTCCTGGGCGATGCGGCTGCCCGAGGCGATGCAGGACCTCGCGCCGGTCGCCGCGTTGCCCGGCACGAAGGTGCTGCTGCGCGGCAACCACGACTACTGGTGGCCGACCGCCTCGAAACTCCGCGCGGCCCTCCCGGAGGGCATGCTGGCGGTCGTGAACGACGCCGTGCGCGTGGGGAACGTCGTCGTGTGCGGCTCACGCGGCTGGATCACGCCCGGCTTCGAGGCCCTCGGTGCGGACGACCAGCGCCTGCTGGACCGCGAGGCCGAGCGTCTCAGCCTGAGCGTGCAGGCCGCCCGCACCCTCCGGCAACCCGGCGACCACCTGATCCTGATGCTGCACTACCCCCCGGCCACCCCGCCGTACCCGGCCAACCCGATCACCCGCGTGATCGACGACGCCCGGCCCGACCTGATCGTGTACGGGCACCTGCACGGCGTCGCGCCCGAACGCGCCATGCGGCACGTGAACGGCGTCCCAGCGCATCTGGTCGCGGCGGACGGCCTGAAATTCCGGCCCCGGCTGCTGCTCGACACCCACGCCTGATCCTGCCCACCCGGCGGCGGTTCCCTCCCGGCCCTGGCCGGTGCAAGATGAGCCATGACGTCCACCGCGCAGTCCTCAGCTGTCGTCGAGCGGGCCAGCACGCTGGAACTGTTCCTGGATCTGGTGTTCGTGTTCACCGTCACGCAGTTCACGCGGGTAATCGTCGCCGCGCACGCACCGGCGGACTACCTGAAGGCGGCGCTGGTGTTCATGACCCTGTGGTGGATCTACAGCGGGTACGTGTGGCTGACGAGCAACGTCGGCACCGACGGCACCCGCCACCGCCTGCTGATGTTCACGGGCATGGCCGGGTTCCTGCTGATGGCGCTGGCCATCCCGGACGTGTTCGGCGCGAGCGGACTGGTGTACGGGGCGGGGCTGCTGCTCGTGACGCTGGTGCACGCCGGACTGTTCCGGTCCGCGACGACCGGCAGCGCCCAGGCGATCCTGGGGATCGCGCCGTTCAACGTGGCCGCCGCGCTGCTGGTGCTCGTCGCGGGCCTGGTGCCCGAACCGTGGGACTGGCCGCTGTGGATCGCGGCGGTGCTCACGGTGATGGGCAGTTCCCTGCGCCGCGAGCGGGGCTTTACCCTCAGTCCGGCGCATTTCGTCGAGCGGCACGGTCTGGTCGTGATCGTGGCGCTAGGCGAGAGCGTGGTCTCCATCGGGATCGGCGCGCGGGAACGGGCGCTGGACTGGACGGTCCTGATCCCTGCCGTGCTGGGGCTGGCGCTGGCCGCCGCGCTGTGGTGGACGTACTTCGATCAGGACGACGCGCGCGCCGAACACGCCATGCAGGCGATGCCCGACCGGACGCGGGCCCGGGCGGCGCTGCTGGCCTTCGGGTACGGGCATTTCCTGATGCTCTCGGGCATCATCGTGCTGTCGGCGGGCATCAAGGGGGTGGTGGCGCACCCGCTGGGGCACGCACCCGCGCACGACCCGTGGCATCTGGGACTGGGCCTGAGCGTGTACCTGCTGGGCGACAGCCTGTACCGCCGCCTGCTGGGCCTGGGGGCGCTGCGGCCCCGGCTGGTCACGGCCGGACTGGTGGCCCTGACCGTTCCCCTGGGGCAGCACCTGGGCGGCCTGTGGCAGCTCGCGGCCTGCGTGGTGGTAATGACCGGACTGCTGGTGCTGGAACGCCGGAGCTTCACGCGCCCTTCATGACGTGAGGCCCGCTTGACTTCGCGCGCACTCGAAGGCGTACGGTGCGGTCATGTCCGCCCCAGCTCCACTCAGCATCCAGGAGGCCGCCGCGCGGCTGGGCGTCAGCCCGCACACCCTGCGCTACTACGACCGCGAGGGCCTGCTGGACGTTCCGCGCGCCTCGGGGGGCGAGCGCCGCTACAGCGAACGCGAACTGACCCTGCTGCGCTTCCTGCTGCACCTGCGCGGCACCGGCATGGGCATGGCGGGCCTGCGCGCCTACATGGCCCTGGTGC
Organism: Deinococcus actinosclerus; assembly: GCF_001507665.1. NCBI lineage: Bacteria > Thermotogati > Deinococcota > Deinococci > Deinococcales > Deinococcaceae > Deinococcus > Deinococcus actinosclerus. The sequence goes on from NZ_CP013910.1 coordinate 1,554,988, forward strand.
GCGAGGGCGAGCACACCGCCCCTGAACGCCGCGCGCTGCTTGTCAGGCACGAACAGGAGGTCGAGGCCCGACTGCTCGACCTTCAGGCGGACCTCAGCGCCATCCGCGCCAAGATCGCCCGCTACGACGCGCACCTGGGCTGCGACGGCGCGCCCGCACGACCCGTGCTGGACGGCCCCGTCCTGGCCGCGCAGCGGGCCGCCCCGCCGGAGGTCAACGCTTGAGCAGCCCTGTCCCTTCGCCTCCGACCGGCGCTGCACCGTCCAGTCCGCTGCGCCTCACGGTGGGCCGCTGGCTGGGGAGCTACCCCAGCATCACCGCGCTGCTGCTCCTCCTGGGCCCCTACCTGCTGGGTCACTCCCCCACGCCGCTCGTGGCCCTGCTGCTGACCGCCCTGCTCGTCCCCATAACGCACTACGTCGTGTTCCCGCTCGTCGAGCGGCTGACCGGCGGCTGGGTGCGCTTCCCGGCGCGGCGCGGCGCACCACCGCGTGGCCCTGCCCGTCTGGGCCGTCACCTATCCCCTGATCGCCGCCGTGCCGCCGGTGGTGCTGCCCGTCCTGGCCGGGCGCGCCCCCATCCCCCTGATCACGCTGGCCGTCACGCTCACCGCCGTGCCGCCGTCCAGTCCCTCGTGATCCTGCCCCGCCTGATACCGCGCGCCCGCCCCTGGCTTCCCGGCGCGCAGAGGAGCCCCGCATGACCCCCACCACCCCACTCCCCACCCGCCACCTGCGCGACCTGACCGTCTCGGCCCTGGGCCTGGGCTGCATGGGCATGAGCGCCTTCTACGGCCCCACCGACCGCGCGCAGAACCTGGGCACCCTGGACCGCGCCCTGGAGCTGGGCGTCACCTTCTACGACACCGCCGACATGTACGGCCCGCACACCAACGAGGAACTCCTCGGCGACTGGCTCCAGGACAAACGCGACCGGGTGGTGCTCGCCACGAAGTTCGGCATTCAGATTGCCCCGGACGCGCCCGGCGGGCGGCGCATCAACGGGCGGCCCGGGTACGTCCGGCAGGCCATCGAGGGGAGCCTCAGGCGCCTGCGCACCGATCACGTCGACCTGTACTACCTGCACCGCGTGGACCCGGAGACGCCCATCGAGGACACCGTCGGTGCGATGGGCCAGCTCGTGCAGGAGGGACTGGTGCGGGCCATCGGCCTGAGCGAGGTCAGCGCGGACACCCTGCGCCGCGCGAACGCCGTACACCCCATCACCGCCGTGCAGAGCGAATACTCCCTGTGGACCCGCGACCCCGAACAGGGCGTCCTGGCCGCCTGCCGCGAACTGGGTGTGGGCTTCGTACCGTACAGCCCCCTGGGCCGCGGTTTCCTGACCGGCGAGATCAGGAGCCCGGACGACCTGGCCGACGACGACTTCCGCAAGCACAACCCCCGCTTCCAGGGCGAGAACTTCCAGCAGAACCTCGACCTCGTGCGCGAGGTGCAGGCCATGGCCGCGCAGAAGGGCTGCACGCCGTCGCAGCTGGCCCTCGCGTGGGTCCTCGCGCAGGGGGACGATCTGGTGCCGATCCCCGGCACGCGGCGCGTGAAGTACCTGGAGGACAACCTCGGCGCGCTGGACGTGCAGCTCACCCCGGATGATCTGGCCCGCATCGACGCGGCGTTCCCGCCCGGCGCGGCGCAGGGCACCCGCTACCCCGAGGCGACCATGAACAGCGTGAACCGCTGAGCCACCCCGGGGTGGGGGAACGTGGAGGGGGCATGAAGCGCCCCGCCGCGTTCCCCCGCCCCGCTCGTGGCAGCATGGGCGGGTGAATGCCCCCATCCTCCGCACGGCCCTGATCACCGGCGTGGTGATCGCTGCCGTGAACATCCTGTTCGCCGCGCTCGACTACGGCCTGGACACCCTGCCGCCCTGGTTCTACCTCGCGCAGCTGCTGCTGCTGCCCGCCATGCTGCTCCCCATCCGGTACTTCCCGCAGGCGGCGGTCACGCGGGAGTTCCTGCCGCGCGCCGCGCTGTACGCGATGGGCTGGGCGGTGCCGTACGCGATCTACAAGTTCGCGCACGACGCCCTGAGCCCCGCGTTTCAGCCGGCCGGGTCGCTCGTGTCGTACCTGATCACGGTGGCCGTGTTCTCGCTGCTGTTCGCCGCGATCCGCAAGCCCACCCGCTGATGCGCCTCGCGGTGCTGGGCGACGTGCACGGCAACGCCTTCGCGCTGCGCGCCGTGCTGAAGGACATCGGCGCGGCAAGCCCCGATCAGGTGCTGAACCTGGGGGACACCGTGTGGGGCTGCGCCGACCCCGCCAGCGCCTGGGCGCTGCAACAGGAGTTCGCGCCCCCCAGCGTGCGCGGCAACACCGACGAACGCGTCGCGGGCCTGCGCGACGGCAAGGAGACCATGCGCGCCTGGGTGCGCGCCCAGCTGCCCGAAGACGTCCCCGCCACCCTGGCCGCCCTGCCCATCCACCTCGACACGGCCGGCGGCGAGGTCCGCGTCGCGCACGGCAGCCCCCGCAGTCCCTGGGAGGACCTGATGCTCACCGGGACCCCGGATGGGCACACCCGTCCCGCCCGTTTCCGGGAACTGCGCGAGCGGCTCGGCGGCTTCCGCTTCGACACGGGCGGCCGCGTGTGCGTCGTCGGGCACACCCACCGCGAGATGCTGACCGTCGTGGACGGCCTGACCGTGGTGAACGCCGGACCGGTCTCCCGGCAGAAGGACGGGCTGCCGCTGGCCCGCTGGGTGCAGCTCACCCGCCGCGCCGGGCACTGGACCGCCGAGTTCCGCCGCGTGCCCTACGACACGCAGGCGGCTGCCGCGTGGGCCCGCGCGCACGGCCCGGCCGGGGCAGGCGACCACGAGGCTCACTGGCTGACTGCTGGACGCGAACCCTGACCTCGACCCACAAGAGAAGCGCCTCCCAGGAACGGGAGGCGCTTCCTATTCAGTGAGGCTCAGCGGCCGGCGGGGACGAATTCGCGGTCGGCGAAGTCCTCGCGGCGCGGGGCGCGGTCGTCACGGTCACGGCTCCAGCGGCCCTGGCCCTGTCCGCCACGGTTGCCACCCTGGTACCCGCCGCGGTCGCCGCCGCCCTGGCCCTGGTACCCGCCGCCACGGTTGCCGTAGCCGCCGCCGCCGTTGCCGCGGCCACGGTAGCCGCTCTCGTCACGGTAGCCGCGGCCACCCTGGTAGCCGCCCTGGTCGCGGCGCTCGCGGGTGGGCTGCTCGAACAGTTCGGGCAGTTCCTGCGCGATCTCGACCTGCACCTCGCCTTCCAGCGGGCTGGCGGCCATCAGCTTCTCGACGAACTCGCTGGGCACGTCGGCCACGGCGCCGCCGCGCCACTGGCGCACCTTGCCGAGGCGGCGGGTGTCCAGGTCGCCGTTGCGGGCCAGGACGGCCACGGCGCGCGCCACGCTCATGCGCTCGGCGTGCAGGATGATGGTGGTCAGGCCTTCCTCGCCGCTCAGGAGGCTGGCGGCCTTCACGGGCTCGGTCACGCCGCTGATCTTCGCCAGGGCGCGGCTCAGGGCCTCCAGGCCCAGCTCGCTGAAGAGGCGCTCGGCTTCCGCCTGGAAGTTCGCTGCGGCGCTCTCGTCCACCTTGCGGACCATGTCGGCGCTGGCGCGGGCGCTGGCCTGCGCGACTTCCTTGGGCGTGGGCAGGGGACGCTCGATGAAGCGCACGCCGGTGATGCGTTCCAGGCCCGCCACCTCGCGGCCTTCACGGTCGCCGTACATGATGATCGCGGTGCCGGTGCGGCCCGCGCGGCCCGTGCGGCCGGAGCGGTGCACGTAGCTCTCGGGGTCCTGGGGCAGGTGGTACTGCACGACCAGGTCGACCTCGGGGATGTCCAGGCCGCGCGCGGCCACGTCGGTGGCGACCAGCACGCCGGCCCGGCCGCTGCGGAACGCACCCAGGGCGCGTTCACGCTGGCTCTGCGCCAGGTCGCCGTGCAGCGCCTCGCTCTCGATGCCGCGGTGGATCAGTTCGTTCGCCAGTTCGTCCGCTTCACGCTTGGTGCGGGTGAAGACGATGGCCTTTTCCGGGTTGTACACGGTGAGCAGGTCGGCCAGCACGCGGGTGCGGGTGCGGCCCACCTTGACCTTCAGGTGCTCGACGGTCTGCGCGGCCTGGCTCTTGCCCTCGCCGACCATGTCCACGATGACGGGGTCGTTCAGGTACTTGCGGGACAGGCGGTTGATGTCGTTCGTCAGCGTGGCGCTGAACAGCAGCGTCTGACGGGTCTCGGGGGTGCTCTTGAGGATGGTCTCGATGGCGTCGGCGAAGCCCACGCTGAGCATCTCGTCGGCCTCGTCCAGCACCGCGAATTCCACGGCGCTCAGGTCGAGGTTGCCGCGCTCGAGGTGGTCGATCAGGCGGCCGGGGGTGCCGACCACGACGTCCACGCCGCGGCGCAGGGCGTTCTCCTGCGGGCCGTAGCTGGCGCCGCCGTACACCGTGACGGTGGTCAGGTGGGCGCCGCTCTTGCTGAACTCGTCCGCGACCTGCTTGGCGAGTTCGCGGGTGGGGGCCACGACGATGGCGCGGGGCAGGCGGGCGCGCTCGCGGCTGGTTTCCAGCTTGCTCAGGATCGGCAGCGCGAAGGCCAGGGTCTTGCCGGTGCCCGTGCGGGCGCGGCCGATCATGTCCTTCCCGGCCAGGGTGAGGGGCAGGCTCTCGGCCTGGATGGGGCTAGCTTCCGTGATACCGCGCTCGGCGAGACGCGCCGCGAGTTCGGGCGCAATCAGTTGATCAAAGTTCATTTGTAGTCCTTTCGGGAAAGCACAGCCCCAGTGACCAGCAAACGCCCTTTGAAACGGCATCCAGCATGTCCTGAAAGTGGGGGCACCTTCCAGCCGCACGGGAACCTCCCGTCGCGGCGCACGAATTGAAATGGTACCGGATCTCTGGACTGAATGCAAGTGACGCCTGCGGTGCGCGGGCGTGATCGTCCTGTGAGGCGCAGGCCCCGGGGTGTCAGGGGGCCTGTTCCAGCCCGGCGGGCAGGACGCCGCCCAGCGCGACCCACGCCTGGAGGATGTCGTCCGGGATGGGCGCGTGCAGGTGCAGCGCCTCGCCCGTCACCGGATGCGGGATGGTCAGGAACTGTGCGTGCAGCGCCTGCCGGGCGATCAGGTCCGAGGGGCGGCCGTATGCGGTGTCCCCCAGGATCGGGCTGCCCAGATGTGCCAGATGCACGCGCAGCTGGTGCGTGCGGCCCGTGCGCGGCTGCGCCCGCACCAGGGTCAGGATGCGGCCGTGCCCGTCCGGACGGGTATCCAGCGGCGTGAACAGCGTCTGCGCCTCGCGCGGCTGGGCGCCGCCCACCGTCATGCGCTGGCGCTGCACCGGGTGCCGCCCGATGGGGACGTCCACGTTCACCGGGGCCTGCGCGGCCCACGCGCCCGCCGCAATGGCCAGATACGCCTTGCGCGTCTCGCGGTCCTTGAACGCCGCCGCCAGCCGCGCGTGGGCCGCGACCGTCTTGGCCACGACGATCACGCCGCTGGTGTCCTTGTCCAGCCGGTGCACGATGCCGGGCCGGTACCCGTCCGGGCCGTCGAAGCCGGACTGCTCGGGCAGTGTCATGCGGCCCAGCAGGGCGTTCACGAGCGTGCCCGTCGTGACGCCCGGCGCGGGGTGCGTGACCATCCCGGCGGGTTTGTTCACGGCGATCAGGTGCTCGTCCTCGAAGATCACGTCCAGAGGCACCTGCTCGGGCGCCACCGTCGCGTCGGCGGGCGGCGGCACCTGCACGGTCAGGACCTCCCCGCCGCGCAGTTTCAGGCTGGCCTTGCCGGCCACCACGCCGCCCACCTGCACGTGCCCCGCCTCGATCCAGGCCGACACCTGCGAGCGGCTGGCGCCACTCAGCGCCGACACGACCGCGTCGAGGCGTCCGGGCGTGGCAGTCAGGGTCAGGAGGGCAGGGGAGGGCGCGGCGTCGTTCACGCGCCCGAGTGTAGACCACCGTCGGCAGCAGCCGTCCAGCCGGGAACGCCAGCAGGGCGTGCGCTGGAGGACACCTCTTCCGGCGCGGTGTTTCCGGCACAGTGTCGCCTGCCAGGGCAGGGACAGGAGGATGGCGGTTTCCCCGCGCGCATTCACCGGACCTTCACGCTTGCGCGGCGCGTCATCCGATTGCGCCTCCCCCGCATATGGCTGGCTGAGCGAAGGAAACATCGAGCGCCACCCGCGTGCCTGAGCGCGCCGCTCAAGGGAGACACCACATGCCAGAGGACACCCGACCCGCCACGACCGCCTCCCCCTCGCCCCTCGCCTCGCGCCGGCAGTTCATGGGCTACGCCGCCCTGTTCGGCGGAGGCCTGGCGCTCGTCTCCTGCGCCCCGGCCATGGGCATGACGCCCAGCCAGAAGCAGGACATCGAGATCCTGAACTACGCGCTGACCCTGGAATACCTGGAAGCCGAGTTCTACGCCGCCTTCGACACGGGCGCGTACGCCGCGAACCTGAAGAACGCGCGCGCCAAGGAATACGCCAAGGAACTTGCCGCCCACGAGCAGGCCCACGTGGACGCCCTGAAGGCCACCATCCAGAAGCTGGGCGGTACCCCCGCGACCAAGCCCACCTTCGACTTCAGCCCCCTGATCGGCGGGCGCACCGTCGACGACGCGCTGTTCCTGGCGCTGGCCGCCACCCTCGAACCCATCGGCGTGCGCGCCTACCTGGGGCAGGTGGCCCGCCTGAGCAACCCGGAACTCGTGGCCGCCGCCGCCGCCATCCACGCCGTCGAGGCGAACCACGTCTCCGGCGTGCAGGAGCTGCGCGTGGGCCTGGGCCTGAACTCGGCGCCCACCCGCCAGACCGACATCGCCCCGCAGAGCGCCGCCAAGCCCACCAGCACCAGCGCCGCCGACTTCGACGCGAACTACTCGCCCACCCCCACCGCCCTGTGGCAGCCCCTCACCATGACCCAGGTACTGGCCATCGTGAGCCCGGTCATCAAGCGCTAAGGCCCAAGGAGACACTGACATGAGCAACCGCCGTTCCTTCCTGAAGTTCGCTGGTGCCGGTGCCGGGGCCCTGACCCTGGGCGCCCTCGACCTGTCCGCGCTGGCCGCCACCAGCCCCTCCACCAAGAGTGTCCAGCAGGACATCGCCATCCTGAACTACGCGTTGACCCTGGAATACTTGGAAGCCGAGTTCTACGCCGCGTTCGACAACGGCGCCCTGGCCGGCAAGCTCAGCAATGGCCGCGCCAAGGAGTACGCCAAGGAACTCGCGGCGCACGAGAAGGCGCACGTGGACGCCCTGTTCGCCACCATCCAGAAGCTCGGCGGCACGCCGGTCACCAAGCCCACCTTCGACTTCAGCCCCCTGATCGGCGACGGCAGCGGCCTGAACGACCAGAAGTTCCTGGCGCTGGCCGCCACCCTCGAACCCGTGGGCGTGCGCGCCTACCTGGGGCAGGCCGACCGCGTGCAGAACGGCGAGGTCCTGACCGCCGCCGCCAGCATCCTGGCCGTGGAAGCCAACCACGCCAGCGGCATCCAGGAACTGCGCACCCAGCTGGGCTTCAACACCAAGCCCACCCGCCAGACCGCCATCGCCCCGCAGAGCGACGCCAGCCCCACCAGCACCAGCGTCGCGGACTTCGACGGTGACTTCAGCCCCACGCCCACCGCGTTCTGGAAGCCGCTCAGCATGGAAGAGGTCCTGCTGATCGTCAAACCCCTCATCAAGTAATCCCCTGCCACGACCGGGGGACGGGGCCGCAGGCGTTATGCGCTGCGGGCCACGTCCCCCAAGTGCTGCCCCAAGGAGACCTGCCATGCCCAACATCGGTCCCGCTGAACTGCTCGTTGTCCTCCTCGTCGCCCTGGTCGTCTTCGGCCCCCGCAAACTGCCGGAACTGGGCAAGAGCCTCGGCAACGGCCTGCGTGAATTCCGCAGGAGCACCCAGGGCCTGCGCGACGAGCTGAACGTCACCGCTCCCTCCCAGCCCGCCGCCATGACCCCCGCCGCTGTCGCCGCGCCGGCCGTGACCGCCCAGGCGATGGCCGCCCAGCCGATAGCCGCTCAGCCGGCTCCCGTGCAGGCCGCCGCTGTCCAGCCGGCCCCCGCCCAGGACGTCGCCGCGCCCCGCTCGTAAGGGGGGCCGCGCGTGAGACTGACCCGAAGCACACCCGCTGGTGAGCGTCCCACGCGTGGATTTCATGAACGTCGGCTCAGGACGCCCCGGCACCGCGCCCCCGCGCCCCTGTTACGCTGGACGCGACCTATGACCTCTCCCTTGCACCCCGACCTGCCGGACGAAGCGCTGATCCGCGCCATGGCCGACGGCACCGAGGACGCGCTGCGTGAACTGCACCGCCGCTACGCCCGGCTGCTGTACAGCCTCGGCCACCGCATGCTCCGCCAGGCCGACGACGTGGAAAGCTGCGTGCAGGACGCCTTCATGAACGCCTGGCGTCACGCCGGCCGCTTCGACCCTGCGCGGGCCAGCGCCAAGACCTGGCTGGTCAGCATCGCCCACCACCGCTTCCTGCAGGAACTGCGCGACCGCCCCGACACCCCGCTGGAAATCGAGGAGTGGGACGCGCCGACCGCCGCCCCGGACGTGGACTCGCAGGTCATGGCGCAGGGCGCCGTGCAGGCGCTGGACGAGACACACCGGCAGCTCGTGGAACTCGCCTACTACCGCGGGTACTCGCACAGTGAACTGGCGATCCTGACCGGCCTCCCCGTGGGTACGGTAAAATCCCGCCTGCGCGCCGCCATCGACCGCATGCGCACCCACCTGGGCCTCCAGCCATGACCGCCCTCCCCCCGCACCCTCTCGCCGCGCGTGCCACACGCCAGGCAGGTGAACCGTGATCAGCAGAGAAGACATCCTGGCGCTCGCCCTGGGGCAACTGGCCCCCGACGACGAGCAACGCGTGCGGGCCGCCATCGAGGCCGATCCCGCCCTGGCCCGCGAATACCACGCGGATCTGGAACTGCTGCACGGTCTGCCCGACAGCCTGCCCGAGGCCGAGGTGCCGGCCGGGGCCGAGGCGCGCCTGATCGAGCGTCTCCGGCGGGAAGAAGCGGCCGTGACCAGCGCGCCCGCCAACATTCCACTCCACCCGCCCGCGACCGTCCCTTCGGCCCGCCCAGCTCGGCCCATGAACTGGCGCCTGATGCTCCTGGCGGTCGTGGCGGCCGTGACCCTGGGGGTGATCTTTCTGCGCCCGCCCGCGACACAGGACCTGCTCAGCGAGTACCAGACGGCGCCGGGCGCACAGTCGCAGCCCCTGACTGCGGGCGGGCAGGCCATCGGCGAACTGATTCGCCTGCCGGACGGCCGCGCGTACCTGCACCTGAATGCGCTGGCGCCCCAGGACCGCGTGTATCAGCTGTGGCGCATCGAGGACGGGAAACCCGTCAGCGCGGGCCTGTTCGACGGTCAGGGTGTCGTGCTCCCCAGGGTGCAGGCCGGGCAGACCGTGGCGGTCAGCGTGGAGCCCGCCGGTGGCAGCGAGCAGCCCACCACCACGCCGATCCTGATTCAGCAGCTGTAACGGCCACCGGAAGGGAGGGGGACCGGCGCCCGTGTGCCCGGTCCCCCTCCCTTCCGGTCCCTCAGCGCAGCCAGTCGTCGCCGACGTCCTCGACCTTCTTCCCGCGCAGGTCGTCCACCTCGTCCTTGCGGGTCGCCCACGCGGGGAACGGGTAGTTCACGAGGACGGGGTTCGGTACGTCCGGCTGGCTGACGAGCATGGTGCCCGGCTGGAGGATGCCCGCGCGCGCGCGGAAACTCTGCGGCAGGAAGCGGTACTCGGGTCGCTCGGCCTCCGCGAGGTCCAGTCGGCCTACCACGCGGATCGCGGCGTTCGACACGATGCGCCGCTCGACCTCGCTGGCAGTCTGCTGCGCGCCGATCAGAATGATCCCCAGCGAGCGGCCGCGTTCGGCGATGTCCAGTAGCACGTCCTTGATCGGGCTGTCGCCGTCGCGCGGCGCGTACTTGTTCAGCTCGTCGAGCACCACGAACACCGTGTCCTGCCGCCCCACGCGCTCCTTGTGCTCGAACAGGTCGCGCAGCAGAACGCCCACCACGAACATCTGCGCGGTGGCGGACAGCGTGTGGATGTCCACCACGGTCGTCTGCACCCCGGGCTTCAGCGGATCGGGGCGGTACTGCGCGGCCTGCGCGGCGCTCAGGTCCCCGCGCACCAGCGGCGTGAGGTGCTTCTGCACGCCCCTGAGCCGCCGGATGAACGCCTGCAGGGTAGCGGGGGACTGCTTGCCCACCCACTTGCGGTCGCCCTCGCCGTCGTTCGCGTCGAGGAGCTTGTACTCCAGGTACGCGACCAGCTGCGGGAAGGTGCTGATCCGCACCCCGCCCAGTTCGTCGAAGCGGATGTCCTCGTCGATCAGTGCCTCGGCGTCGTCCGGCTGCCAGTCCTCGACCGTCAGGTACGGCGTGTCGGCCCCCTGCGCGAGGCGGTACAGGCGGTCCTCGATGCTGCCGATCACGAAGCCCAGGTTCACGCTGGCGTCCCGGTCCACGAACACGTAGGGCAGCATGCGGCGCAGGCAGAACTCCCGCAGCGAGTACAGGAACGGCGTCACACCACTGGCGCGCTGCTCGACGTGCGGCACGATCGCGCCCGCCGTGCTGCCGGGCCGGGGCGGCGCGAGGAACTGCACGTCCCGGAAGGCTTCCGCCGGAAGATTCATCAGGTCGTAGCGGGTGCGCGGCAGGCCCTTCTGCGCCTGCGCGTCCGCCTCGCGCGCGCCCACATCCTTGTTCGCCTGATCGAGAAAGAGGAGGTCCTCGCCCTTCACGTTGAAGATCAGCGCCCGCCCTGCCGATGCGGACGCGCCCATCACGCCGCTGCGGAAGATCGAGTGCAGCAGGAACAGCGCGTAACTGGTCTTCGTCGCCACGCCCGAGATCCCGCTGATGTTGATGTGCCCGCCGTTCTCGCCGTTCACGAAGCGGTAGTTCAGCGGCAGCACCTGTCCGTCGGCCAGCAGCCCGCCCGGGAAGGCCCGGTCGCCCATCTTGTCCGCGCTGAGCGCCATGCGCAGGTCCGCGTCCCGCGCGTGGCGGACCACGTCCCCCGGCTGCGGCGGAATGAAATTCTCCGGGTGGACCCGCGTGACGAGCACCCGCGCCGCGTAACTGATACTCGCGGGCAGCAGGCCCGCCGCGACGTCCTGCACGTCGCTGTCGAAGGTCACGCCCTCGTGCCGGGTCCGGACGTGATCCACGATCCCGTAGAAGCGCACCTCCGCCCCGTCCGGCTTGCGGGTGCCCACGACCACCAGATCGTCGAGCTGGATGCTCGCGCCGGGCTGCACCGCGAACCAGAAACTCACCGGGGTCACGTCCTGCGTGCCCAGCACCATGCCCACCACCGCGCCCGTTGCGGCTGACTGCCCTTGCACGCCCGTCATGCGACCGCCTCTCGCCCGAACGTCGCCGCGATGTGCGCCCGGATGCGCCGCGTGACCAGATCCGCGCTGCCCATCGAGCGGTTCATTGCCTGTTCCAGTGCCGCGGTCGGGATCAGGTTCTGCGGCGCACGCGGGTCCTTGTGCGCCCGGCTGCCCAGGCGCGTCAGCAGCGTGCCCGACAGGTTCGCCACCTGACGCACGATGGGCGGCAGGAAGTCCGTGTCGTCGGGTGCGAACATCTCCAGGCGCATCACGCCGCTCATGGGGTGTTGGTAGAAAGCCGCCTCGCACAGCCGCACGTACCAGATCAGGCGCGTGAACTGCCCGCCCTCGTAGGTCATGCGCAGCACCGGGGTGCGCTCGCCGGGTTTCAACTCGCTCAGCAGGCCGGCGCGGTCGGCCGGCAGGTACATGGTCTCCATTGTCTTCACGCAGCCCACCACCGCGCCCTGCAGGTTCTGGCCGCGCAGGGTGCCGTCCTGGATCGTCAGGGCGGTCAGCCACTCGCGGTCGTCGGTCTCGTCCACCGGCACGCGCGACGCCAGGGAGTGCGACAGGAGCTGCTCGGCCCCCAGCATGTGCTGCTGCAGGGTGTTCAGGGCCGCCAGCGGATCGTGGCCCTGCATGGGCGCTGGGGCGTACTCCAGCTGCCCGGTGTGGGGATTGCGGGGCGTGAGCTGGGCAGGCTCGACCAGCAGGTTCGGCGCGTGCGCGAGCAGACGCTGGGCCTTCACGGCGAGCAGTTCCGCCTGCCGCGTGCCGTGTGGGCACAGGTCGACGGCGCCCACCACGTACGCACCGAAGCCGCCCAGGCCGCTCTGGCCCTGGGGGTCCTCGATGAAGATGCGGGATTCCATGCGGCGTTTGCCGTCCACGACGAACACCTGCTTCAGCCGTTCCGGGATGGGCCGGGCGGGCAGGGCGGCCCAGCGGGGGGTTTCCACGTCGTCGAGGGTGCCGTCGAAGGCTTTGAGGGTGAGCTGTCCCCCCTGGAGATCCACGGGCCAGGGGTCAAGGCGGATACGCATGCGGGCCATTCTACGTGCCGGACAGAAAAAGTGTGCGGTGACGTGCGCCACGCACGAAAACGCCGCCCCCGTGAAGGGACGGCGCGCAGGGCACGGGTGAGCTCAGCCGTGGTAGCCGCTGAGCAGGCGCAGGCCCGCCTCGTCGGTCAGGGTCAGGCAGCGGTAGGCGGGGTTCAGCAGGCCGTCGTCGCGCATCTCGCCGATCAGCTTGCTGACGCTCTCGCGGGTGGCGCCGGTGCCCTCGGCGATCAGTTCGTGGGTGGCGCGCACGAAACGGGTGCCGTCGGGGTGCTGGCCGCCCAGACTGCTGTCGGCGAGGTTCAGCAGGTAGCGCGCGATGCGTTCACGCAGGTCGCCGTCCTGGATGTGCACGCCGTCGGTCATCATGCGCTGCAGCTGGTGGCTGAGGCTGCGGGTCAGGTCCCACAGTTCGCCCTGCGAGAGGTGCTGCGGGTGGATGGGGGTCAGGACGGCGTCGGTCAGGGCGACCACCTGGTGGCCGCGTGCCGTGCCGTGCAGGCATTCCTCGCCGAAGATGTCGCCGGGGCGGATGTGGCGCACGGTCAGGTTGCGGCCCTGCGGGGTGAGGCGCACGGCGCGCATCAGGCCGCTTTCCAGGCGGTAGAGGCTGGGGGCGGCGTCCCCGGCGTAGTAGAGGGTCTGGCCGCGGCGGACGGTGCGGTTGGGATCGGTGTAGGTGGGGGCAGTCGTGGGGGAGATGTAGGTCATGGCCGGTACTCCTGGGGGTGCTTCATCCGCCCGCGTCGTGAGGCTCCGTGGGGGTGGGAGGGCGTGCGTGGGGGGCCGCCTGTCCTTCGATTGATCAGGAGTGTACAAACCTTGTACAAGGCTGAATTGTTGTGGGAACACAAAGTGAACACTCCGCCAAATGCCCCCCCGTCAGGTGTGGCGATTCTCACCCGGCCGACCACCGGGCGCAGGGTCAGCGCGACCCCCTCACAGCACCGTGAGGCCCGGCCCTGTGCTGTCCGGCAGCTGGGGCCCGCCGCGCCATTCGTGCCCCTTCACGCTCACGTGACCGGCCGGACGCGGCAGACTGCCGGGCGTGACTCCTCCCGACCGCCCCGGGCCCGACCAGACTGGTCCCTACCGCGCCTGGACACCCGCCGCCTACACCTTCCCCCTGCCGGACGGACACCGCTTCCCGGCGTACAAGTACGCGGGCGTCCGCGACCGCCTGAGCGGGCGGCTGCCCGTGCTGGACACCCCGAACCTGAGCTGGGCGGACGCCGCGCGCGCCCACGATCCGCTGTGGCTGCGGCGCTGGCGCAGAGGCGAGATCGACCGGCACGAGGAACGCGCCTTCGGCCTGCCCTGGAGTGCCGAGGTGGTGGAACGCGCCCGCCGCGCCGCCGGGGGCTCCCTGGCCGCCCTGCACGACGCGCTGGCGGTCGGGTGGGGCATCAACCTGGCGGGCGGCACGCACCACGCCTTCCATGACCGCGCCGAGGGCTTCTGCCTCGTGAACGACGCCGCGATCCTGACCCGCGTGGCCCTCGATGACGGACTGGCGCGGCGCGTGGCGATCCTCGACCTGGATGTGCACCAGGGCAACGGCACCGCCGCGCTGCTGGAACACGAGGCGCGGGCGTTTACCCTCAGCATCCACGGCGAGCGGAACTACCCCTTTCGCAAGGAACGCAGCAGTCTGGACCTGGGGCTGGGGGACGGCGTGACCGACCAGGAGTACCTGCAGGTGCTGCGCGGGCAGGCGATCCCGGCGCTGGACGCCTTCCGGCCCGACGTGCTGCTGTACCTCGCGGGTGTGGACGTCCTGGCCGGGGACCGCTTCGGGCGCTTCGCCCTCACGCTGGACGGCGTGCGCGAACGCAACCGCGCCGTGCTGACCTGGGCGCGCGGCGCGGGCATTCCGGTCGTCACGATGATGGCCGGCGGGTACAACCGCGACCACGCCCTGACCGTCGAGGCGCACGCCAGCGTGGTGCTTGACGGCCTGGACGTGCTGCCCTGAGCGTCCGGTCCTGACCGGCGCGCGCCGTCCGGGCTGACCGATCAACTGAATCGGTTCAGGCGGATAATGCGCCGCATGACGACCCGCGCGCCGTGGAACCGCAACGAACGCCTGGGCATCCTCAACGGCTGGGCGGTGTTCCTGGGCGACGGCTTCATGAGCGTCGCCGTCGTCCTGACCGGCTTCGCCGCCCGTCTCGGCGCGCCCAACTGGGTCATCGGCCTGCTCCCGGCCATCGCGGGCGGCGGGTGGATGCTGCCGCAGCTTCTCGTCGCCGCGCGCGTCCGGCCGCTGACCCACAAACTCCCGGTGTACCGCTCGGCCGCCATGGTGCGCACCGCCACGTACATCTTCATGGTGCTGGCCGCCGCGCTGCTCGCCGACCGGCCCGCGCTGTGCCTCACGCTGTTCATCGTCGCCATGAGCCTGAACGCCCTGGCCTCCGGCGTCAGCGGCCTCCCGTTCCTGGAGGTCGTCAGCAAGACGGTGCCCAGTGAACGGCGCGCGCGCTTCTTCGGCACCCGCAACCTGTACGGCGGCCTGCTCGCCTTCGGGGCGGGCCTGCTCGTGCGGGCCATCCTGGGCAGCGAGCTGGCCTTCCCGCTGAACTACGCCCTGATCCTCGCGCTGGGCACCGTCGCGTTCACGTTCGGGTACTGGGTGTTCGGTCTCGTGCAGGAACCCGCCGACACGCCCCTGGACCGGCAGGGCACCCGCGCCGAATTCCGCGCGATTCCCGAGACGCTGCGCGACCCGCACTTCCGCGCCTTTCTGACCGTGCGGCTGCTGCTGGCGGCCGCCAGCATGAGTGACCCGTTCCTGGCCGTGTACGCCCTGCGCGAACTGCACTACCCGGCCGCCACGCTGGGCACCTTCGTGATGGCCCTGACCGGCGCCGCTCCCCTCAGTAACATCGTCTGGCAGCGCGTGGCCGAGCGCAAGGGCTCGCGGCGCATCATCCGCTACGCCAGCGTCTTCTACGGCCTCGCGCCCCTGTGGGCCCTGACGGTCGGGCTGCTGCACCTGCCCAGCTGGACCTACCTCCTCGCGTTCATCCTGACGAGCACCGCCGCGCAGGGCTTCAACCTGGGCCACACCAACCACCTGCTGAACATCGCGCCCGAACACGCCCGCAGCCGCTACATCGGCACGCTGAACACCCTGGTCGGCGCGGCCCTGTTCACCCCGGTCCTCGGCGGCCTGCTTGCCGATCAGGCCGGGTACGGCCCGGTGTTCGTCCTCAGCGGCGTGCTGTGCGCCGCCGCGTGGGTGTGGTGCGGGAAACTCCGCCGCGACGCCTGAACAGAAGGAGGGGGCCCGCCAGCGTCCGCCGGGGGCACCCTCCGCGTCCTGCCGCTCAGTGGTCCAGGATCTTGCTGAGGAACGCCCTGGCGCGCTCGTGCTGCGGGTTCTGGTAGAAGGCTTCCGGGGTGGTGTCCTCGACGATGTTGCCCTGATCGAAGAACAGGATGCGGTCGGCCACCTCGCGCGCGAAGCCCATCTCGTGCGTGACGACCAGCATGGTCATGCCGGTGCGCGCCAGTTCCTTCATGACGTCCAGCACCTCCTTGATCATCTCGGGGTCCAGGGCGCTGGTGGGTTCGTCGAACAGCATGACCTTGGGTTCCATCGCCAGGGCGCGCGCGATCGCCACGCGCTGCTGCTGCCCGCCCGAGAGCTGCGCCGGGTACTTGTGCGCCTGCTCCTCGATGCCCACGCGGCGCAGCAACTCCAGGCCGCGCTTCTCGGCGTCGGCCTTGCTGGCCCTGCGCACGCGGGTGGGCGCCAGCGTGATGTTCTCCAGCACGGTCAGGTGCGGGAAGAGGTTGAAGGACTGGAACACCATGCCGACCTCACGGCGGATGGCGTCCAGGTTGCCCTTGCCGTCCAGCGGGATGCCGTCCACCGTGATCTGGCCCCCGTCGTGCGGGTCCAGGGCGTTGATGGTGCGGATGAAGGTGCTCTTGCCGCTGCCCGACGGGCCGATCACGACCACGACCTCGCCCGGCTGGACGCGCAGGTTCACGCCGCGCAGCGCGTGGAAGCTGCCGAAATGCTTGTGCACGTCACGCACGTCGATGATCGGGGGGGCGTCCCGGCGGATCTGGCTGCCCGTGGCGGTGGGGGAGGACTGCGTCATGTCCTGTATGGTAGCGCCGCCCGCGATGACCGTACCGTTCCTCCTCCGCAAGCCTCAGGCGCATGCTGGACACGTGCCCATACTTGGCAAACGGACGTAAACCCCCCTGTGGTACCATCCGCCTACTCTGCACAATCCGGGCTGATCCTTCTCATCTGCCCGTCGCCACTCAGGAGGAATCATGAAGAAGTCCACGACACAACTCGGTGCCCTGTTCGTCCTCGGCACCGCCGCCATCGCCCTCGCGCAGGGCACCACGTTCCTCACCATCGGCTCGGGCAGCACCACCGGCGTGTACTTCCCCGTCGCGACCGGCATGGCCAAGATGGTCAACGACGCCGGAGCCGGCGTGCGCGCCAACGCCCGCTCGACCGGTGGCAGCGTCTTCAACGTGAACGCCATCGCCACCGGCGAGCTCGACGCGGCCGTCGCGCAGAACGACGTCGTGTACTACGCCTACAAGGGCACCGGCCTCCAGGCCTTCCAGGGCAAGGCGAACAGCAAGCTGCGCACCATGGCCGTCCTGTACCCCGAGGTCCTGCACGTCGTGGCCCGCAAGGACAGCGGCATCCGCTCCATCGCCGACCTGAAAGGTAAGCGCGTCGTGATCGGCGACCTGGGCTCCGGGACCGAACTGACCGCCAAGCAGGTGCTCGAATCCTACGGCCTGGGCTTCGACGACCTCGGGCAGGCGCTGCGCGTGTCGCCCGCGCAGGGCATCACCCTGATGCAGGACAAGCGCGCCGACGCGCTGTTCTACACCGTGGGCGTGGGCGCCAGCGCCATCAGCCAGATCGCGCAGACCGTGGACGTCACCATGGTGCCCGTGAGCGGCAACCAGGCCAGCAGCCTGATCAAGAAGTACCCCTTCTACGTCCGCTACAACATCCCCGCCAAGAGCTACAAGGGCGTGGGCGCCACCGTGCCCAGCGTCGCCGTGCAGGCCACCCTGGTCACCAGTACCGCCGTCAGCGAGGAGGCCGTGTACAAGGCCATGAAGGCCATCTTCGACGACGAGGCCGCGCTGAAGGCCATCCACCCCAGCCTCGCCACGAACTTCAGCTACGCCAAGGCCGTCAAGGGCATCCCCGCGCCGCTGCACGCCGGGGCCGTCAAGTTCTTCAAGGAAAAAGGCCTGAGCGTCAAGTAACGGCCCGCACCTGGGGGCCAGCCCGAAACGGTTCGCGGCTGGCCCCCAACCCCATTCACCCCATGAGGAACCCATGAGCGACCCCACCCGCCCCATCAGCAGTGACCCCACCCTCACCCCACCCGGCCAGGAGATGACCGACGGCGAACGCCGCGCCCTGGAGATGGTCGAGGCCGCCGAGACCGGCGGACGCAAACTCATCGGCTGGCAGCGCAGCCTCGTGACGCTGGTCGCCGCCGCGTGGTGCCTGTACCAGATGTACGCCGCGCAGGTCGGCAACATCGACACCCTCACCCTGCGCGCCACCCACCTGGGCTTCGCGTTCTTCCTCGCGTACCTCGTGTTCCCCCACCGCAAGACGCCGGGACAGCCGCAGACCCGGGTGCCCTGGTACGACTGGATTCTGGGCATCGGCGCGACCGGCACCGCCGCGTACCTGATCGCGCAGTACCCGCACATCGCCAACGAGCAGGGCGGCCTGCTGACGAACACCGACGTCTGGGTCGGCAGCGGCATGATCATCCTGCTGCTGCTCGCCGCGTGGCGCACCATCGGCATCGCCATGCCCATCGTCGCGGGCGTGTTCATGCTGTACGCCCTGACCGGCCCCAAGGGCCTGATCCGCGGGGACCTGGGCCCGCAGCTTCAACTGCACGCCGGGCAGACCTGGCCGCAGGTCGTGGGTCAGCTGTTCGCGAACACCGAAGGCATCTTCGGCACCGCCATCGGCGTCTCGGCGCAGATCGTGTTCCTGTTCGTGCTGTTCGGCGCGATCTTCGACAAGCTCGGCGCGGGCGAATGGTTCATGCGCGTCGCGCAGGGCCTGCTGGGGGGCTTCCGCGGGGGCGCCGCCAAGGCCAGCATCCTGTCCAGCGCGCTGAACGGCGTGATCTCCGGTTCTGCGGTCAGCAACGTCGTGACCGGCGGGAACATCACCATCGGCACCATGATCCGCACCGGGTACAGCCGCGAGAAGGCCGGGGCGATCGAGGTCGCCAGCTCCAGCAACGGCCAGCTCATGCCGCCCGTCATGGGCGCCGCCGCGTTCATCATGGCGCAGAACCTCAATATCGAGTACCGCAGCCTGATCCTCGCGGCGGCCATTCCCGCCTTCCTGTGCTACGGGGCGCTGCTCGTCGTGTCGCACATCGAGGCGCTGAAACTCGGCCTGCACGGCCTGCCGAAAAGTGAACTGCCCCGCGTGCGGCAGACCCTCCTCGCCGGCTGGTACTACCTGATCCCGCTGGGCTACCTGATCGGCACCCTGACCATCAACCCCGACGCCACCCCCGAACGCGTCGCGCTGAACACGATCTTCCTGATGCTCGGCATGATGTTCATCCAGGAAGCCGTCCTCGCCCAGCGTGACGGGCGCGGCGTGGGCCGGGGCCTTCTCGACGGGGGCCGCAAGATCATTGAAGCCTTCGAGGGTGGCGCGCGGTCCATGATCGGCATCGCCATCGCCACGGCCGCCGCCGGCATCATCGTCGGGATCGTGACCATCACCGGCCTGGGCTTCGGCCTCGCGGACATCGTGCAGCTCGCCAGCGACGGCATCAGGAACCTCATGGCCTTCGCCGGGCCGCAGGTGGCCACCTTCGCGTCCATCGTGGTCGTGCTTCTCATGGCTCAGCTCATCGCGCTGATCCTCGGCATGGGCCTGCCCACCACCGCGAACTACATCCTGATGAGCGCCCTGATCGTCCCCATCATCGCCAAGATCGCCGGCCTGGACGCCAGCAACCCCGCCCAGATGCTCCCGGTGCACATGTTCGTCTTCTACTTCGGCATCATGGCCGACAGCACCCCACCCGTCGCGCTCGCCGCGTTCGCTGCCGCCGCCATCAGCGGGGGCAACCCCGTCGCGACCGGCGTGCAGGCCTTCCAGTACGAACTGCGCACCGCGCTGCTGGCGTACATGATGTTCTTCAACCCGCAGCTGCTGCTCATCGCGAACGGCCGGCTGGGCGGCGTGACCTGGGTCGAGGCGATCCCCATGATCCTCTTCGCGTTCATCGGGCTCGTCGCGTTCAGCGCCGCCACGCTGCGCTTCCTGCACCGCCGCACCAACCCCGTGCAGGCGCTGCTGCTGCTCATTGCCGCGCTGATCCTGATCATCCCCACGAACATCCTGTGGAACCTCTCTGCCCTCGCCCTGATCGCCGCCGTGTACTTCTGGCAGAAGGCCGGGAGCCGCGCCGACCCCCCCGCCGCGCTGGCCTGAAGCCGTGACCGGCAAGACCCCCGTTCCAAGCGGGGGTCTTGCCGTTGAGGCCGGCGTCACGCCGTGATCGGTTGATCAGGGGTCTGGTCGGCCCGCCGCCCTCTCATCGCTTCCTTGGAGATGGGTTTAACAACGCCCCACATTGCCAAAACGCGTACAAAGCCGGGAGGTGTCAGCGTCGACACTGCCTGCGTTGCACCTGCTCCAATGACGTTCGGTGCGGTTGAACCCCGAATCTCTGGCGGACCGTGCAACCTAATCCTCCACTTCACACCCCCGTCGGTTTCGGGGGTGTTTTCAGGTGACCGGCCCGCGCTGTCGGGGCACCGGGACGCGGAGTGAACAATGGAGAGCCCGGTGGGCAACTTCAGGTGCGGGGCGTCAGGTGGACCGGGTAATGGGCGCGCCAGCCCCTTGCCGTCCGAGCGGGGCCATGACCGAGCCGGCGTCATGGCGGTGCCGGTAGGCGGAGTTCAGGCCAATCCACGCCGTGTGGAAGAGGGCCGCTGCGGCGCCGATCAGCAGGTCGGCCGACAGGTGGCCGTGCACGACGAGGAGCACCACCGTCGTGAAGAGCAGCGTGAGGACGGGGTGCCACCAGCGTTTCCGCAGGCTGACGCCCATGCAGCGCAGGCCGTGAAGGGTCAGGCCCAGATCGAAGAGGACGGAACGGATCATAAAGATCGACCTCGGTGGTTCATGCCAATTTTGTATCAAGTCCAGCTTGCAACAACTATCTCCCCCCAGCGGCTGGGGTCATGGGGAGTTGCGCGCTGCGCCGACACGCAGGTGGCTGGCGGCATCGGGCAAGGGGGGCTCAGAAGGTCAGGTCGCCAGCTGCTCGCCAGCCTGCGGGTGAAAGCGAGGGTCCGGTCAGCCTACATCGCCGGAGACCTGTTACCCGACGAAGCTGGCCGACCTGCCGAGAATCTGCCGCGACCCGTCAGCTGGAGCGGGAGGACACGCTGCCCACGGCCTCCATGGAGGCACCGGCCTCGGTGGGAGAGACCGCAGCTGGCAAGCCAGATGCCCTGCTGGCCCAGTCGAGCTTCAGGAGGCCGGCCGGTGACGGGCCACTCGAGTGGGTGCTGGCCTCATCACGTCCCGACCTCAATCACGACGCCGTAGACCGAGATGTTGACGCCCAGGCAGCGTGGAGCGCTACTGCTAGCGGTACAACCCCACGACCACATACCGTTCAGCCACGACCGCAGGCTCCAGATTGATCGGTGAGACGTAGTACCACACGTCATCAAGTTCCACGCCCAGCGTCCTCTGGTTCCGGCTGGCCGCCTCCATCACCCCGACCAGCCAGTCCACATCCACCGCAATCAACGCCTGGATCGTCCACTCCTCACCGCGCTCACCCGTGGCCAGTTCAAAGTCCCGCTCCGTCAGAGACGCGAAATCGAACGCCACCCATCTGTCCTCAGGGGACAACAACGCCGTTCGCCCATTGAACGAGCGCACGACGTAGCAGGGCACCTCGATGACACCCGCGCGGGGCACCGTCGAACTGGACAGGGGATACAGGACGGGAGTCATGCCTCCGAGGGTATCCCGCCCGCGAGCCGGGGGGAGCAACCGTGAACCAACGCTCACCCCCCGTGAGGCCGTGGAACAGCCCGGATCAGCCTCCAGCCGGACACGCCACTCGCTGGAGATCGACCAACTCTGTCCTGAATGGGCCACCCATGAACGCTCTCCTGAGGCGGCCAGCCGCCGATGCCTCCCGAATCCAGCCATAGGCACCTCGATTCATTCGCACCCGACTGGGCAGGGGGCGCCCTGTTCACTGCCTGTTCCCACGAGAGGCCCGCCCGTCAGGCCGTCCCTGATCCGCTGAGAACACCAGAGCAGGCCGCGAGCGCCGCAGTGACCTTCACCCGCATAGCTCCGCCCTGAACGGCCCCGGTCAGGTGAGTGAGCACAGGAGACCTGTGAGGGAACTCGATGCCAGCAGCGCAGATCGCTCCGTGCTTCATCCTCTGCCACGAGCCAGTGGGAGCGTGAGTGAAAGTGACGCCGGGCGAGACGTGGCCCGGCCCTTTCCCCATACTCAGACCTTCAGCACACCCCAGGTGCTGTGCAGGTTGCTGGAGCAGCCTGGAGCACGCCAGCCAGGGCACAAGAAAAGCCCGTCCAGGACGGGCTTCATCTTCGTGGTGCCGGTGAGGGGACTCGAACCCCTACGGTTTCCCGCTCGATTTTGAGTCGAGTGCGTCTACCATTCCGCCACACCGGCGTGGGTGCGTGGGGAATGGTAGCGTCTGCGCGCGGACTGGTCAAACGGGGGTGGGGTCGGGGGCTGCGCCGATGCGGGCGCCGATGTCGCGCCGCAGCTGCGCGCCGGGGAAGTCCACGCGGTCCGCGAGGGTGTACGCGCGGCCCAGCGCGCCGTTCAGGGTGTCCGCGACGGCCGTGACGGCCAGCACACGGCCCCCGCTGCTGACCAGCCCGGCGGCGCTGTCCGTGGTGCCCGCGTGGTAGATGATCTCGTCGTGCCCGGGGTCGGGGAGGGTCAGGGGAATGCCCTTCTGGGGGTCGCCGGGGTAGCCGGGCGCGGCGAGGATGATGGTGGCGCTGGCGGCGTCGCGGAAGCGCACGTCCTCCGGTCGGAGCTGCCCGCGTGCGGCGTCCAGGGCGTGCCGCGCGAGGTCGCTGTCCAGCAGGGGCAGGACGGCTTCCGCCTCGGGGTCGCCGAAGCGGGCGTTGAACTCCACGACCTTCGGACCCTGCGGCGTGAGCATCAGCCCGGCGTACAGCACGCCCCGGAACGGGTGCCCGTCGGCGCGCATGCCCGCCAGGGTGGGTTCAATGATGTCGCGCCGCACAACTTCCAGCGCCTCGGCGCTGATGGGGAAGGGGCAGATGACGCCCATCCCGCCGGTCATGGGGCCGGTGTCGCCCGCATGGATGGTCTTGTGATCCTGGCTGGGGGGCGTCAGGGCATAGGCGGCGCCGTCGGTGAGGGCGAGCACAGTGACCTCCTGCCCGGTCATGAAGTCCTCGATGACCGCCTGCGCGCCCGGCTGCGTGAAAATGTCCCGCAGCGCCGCGTGCGCCTCCTCGGCAGTGTGGGCGATGGTGACGCCCTTCCCGGCCTTCAGGCCCGCGTCCTTCACCACGATGGGCGGCGTGAGGGCTGCCACGTGCGCCCCGGCCGCGCCCAGGTCGCTGAAGGTGTGGTGCGCGGCGGTCGGGATGCCGTGGCGGTGCATGAACGCCTTGCTCCAGGCCTTGTCGCCCTCCAGGCGGCTCGCGGCGCGCGACGGGCCGAACGCCGGGATGCCCAGCGCCTCGCACTCGTCCACGACGCCCGCCGCGAGGTACGCCTCGGGGCCCACGATCACCACGTCGGCCGCCTCGGCGCGGGCCAGCTGCGCGAGGCTCGCGGCGTCCTGCGCGCTGCCGATCACGTGGGCCATCTCCGCGATCCCGGGGTTGCCGGGCGTGCACAGCACCTCGTGTCCCGCGCGGACGCAGGCGTGCACGATCGCGTGCTCGCGTCCGCCGCCGCCGATCACCAGGACGCGCATCAGCGCTGCCCCCGCGCGGCCTGCCGCTGCCAGTAGCGCAGCAGCCCCTGCACGCTCATCCACGGCGGGCAGGCGAAATCGTAACGGGCGGGCAGGGTCGGGTCTTCCAGGGACAGGTCGTGCATAAGCTCCTCGGTGAAGGCGGTCGTGATGGCCTGCGGGTCCAGTCCGGCACTCAGGCCCGCGCGGACGCGCTCGGCGTCGGCAGTCATGGTGGCGCGCAGCCCGGCCCAGTGGGCGGGCGTGTTCGGGTACGCCCCGAAATGCGCGAGGTGCAGCGTCCGGGCGTCCAGCGTCTCCAGCACGGAGAGACTGTCGCGCCACGCCTCCAGATTGATGTCCGGCGGCGGTGTGGGCGCGCGGGGTGTCTGGGCAACGTCCAGCCGGAGGCCCCCCACGTCCCCGAGGAACAGGTCGTCCCCGGCGTGGTACGACACGTGGTGCACGGCGTGCCCCGGCGTGTAGTGCACCTGCACGGGCACGCGTCCCAGTGTCAGCGTCTCGCCGCCGCTCAGGACGGTCAGGCGCGCAGGCTCGATGGGCTGCATGGTGCCCCACAGGGTGTCCATGTGCTCGCCGTAGATCTGCGTGGCGCTGGCCAGCAGCCGCTCCGGGCGCGACAGGTGCGCCGCGCCGCGCTCGTGCACGTACGCGCGGGCCTGCGGCACCCGCCCCAGCACCGTGCCCGCCGCGCCCGCGTGATCGAAGTGAATGTGTGTCAGCAGCACGTGCCGCACGTCCGCCAGCGCCGCGCCCAGCCCGGCCAGTCCGGCCTCCAGCGCACCCAGGGTGCTGCCTGGCCCGGTATCCACCACCGCCAGTCCGTCCCCGGTGTCGAACACGCTGGACGCGATCACGCCCCCCACCCCCTGGAAGTTCAGGTCGAGCGTGTGGACGTTCATGCCTTCCCGGTCAGGCGCGCGCCCAGCAGCAGCAGCGCCGCCGCGTACTGTACGTACGCGATCATGCGGATGACCCCCACGTTGGCCGCTGCGCGCAGCGGGCCGAAGGTCATCGCCAGGATCAGGGTCGCGCTGAGGAGGATGAAGCCGAACACAAGCCAGAGTGCCATGACGCGCAGGATACCCCGCCCCCCTGCCAGCGCCGCCGCGCCGCCCTGCCCGATCAGTCGCGCCGGCGGCTGCTGATCGCGATCAGCGCGTCCCAGCTGTCCGGCTGCCCCGGGTCGTCCAGCGCGGCGCGGTTGCGGCCCGTGAATCCGCATTTGCGGCAGCGGTGCACGATCACCCAGCCCTTCTTCCCGCTCTGGTCCACGTCCACGGGTTCCATGACGCCGTGGCAGTCGCAGGCGCGGTCGCCGGGCATGACGTCCACGTGCAGGCTGTGCAGGCACGCCGGGCAGTGGTTGCGCACCGACCCGTTCTGGAGGGGGTGCACCTCGGACCCGCAGTTCGCGCAGGTGAACGAGTTGTTCGTGCCCTGCACCGTGAAGCGCCGCTCGCCGCTCACGCCCGCCGCCCGGACCGCTGCGCCCAGCGGGAATCGAGGAACGCGCGGATGCTAGGTGTGCCCACCAGCGCGGTGCACAGCAGCAGGTAGCCGACGCCCGCCAGACTGACGATCCAGCCGCGCCAGGACGCGCTGCCCGCCAGCATGCCCACGATGAACACCAGGAAGCCCGCCAGCATCCCGAAACTCAGGGTCAGGCGCCACGCCCACACGCTGCCACGCCACACCATGCTCAGCAGGAACGCCGTGCCCGCCGCGTAGATCAGTTCCCGCAGAATGCCCTCGGTCTGACCCTGGAGCAGGCCGGCCAGGAACGGCAGGACGGTCAGGCCGAACAGGGACACCAGCACGGCCAGGGTCGGGACTCGCCCCGCCTCGGCCAGGGCGGGATCGAAGGGGGACGCGGGGGGCGGAGCACTCACGCCCCGCATTCCATCACACGCCCGCGTTCCTGACGAGGACAGCGGTCACCACGCCCTACGCTCCTGTCGGCCACACCCCGCGCCCGGCACGCTACGCTGGCGGGCATGACCCCCACCCTCAAGCTGGACGCCGTGTGCGTCGGGCAGCCGACCGCCCTGCGCGTCGGGAAACGCGACGACATCAGCGGGATCGACAAGCACCCGGTGCCGGGCCGCGTGACCGTCGGCCCGGCACGGCTGGACGGCGACCACATCGACAACAGGAAGCACCACGGCGGCCCGGATCAGGCGGCGTACCTGTATACCGCGCCCGACTACGACCACTGGACCCAGGCCCTGGGCGAGCCGCTGCGGCCCGGCACGCTGGGCGAGAACCTCGTCCTGAGCGGACTGGAGTCCGCGCAGCTGCGGGTGGGGGACCGCCTGACCGTGCACGCCCCCGACGGTGACGTGGTGTTCGAGGTCACCGCGCCCCGCATTCCCTGCGCGACCCTCGCGGCCCACATGGGGGACGGCACCTTCGCCAAGCAGTTCGCGCAGGCCCGCCGGCCCGGCGCGTACCTGCGCGTCCTCCAGCCCGGCACGGTGGGCGCGGGCGACCCGGTGACCTTCACGCCCGCCGGGGACGGCGCCCCGACCATCGGCGAACTGTTCGACCTGTGGTTCGGCGCCAAGCCGGGCGCCGCCACGCTCGAAGGGTACCTGCGCTGGCCGCTGGCCGCCCGACTGCGCAAGCACGTGCAGGAACATCTGGACGACGCGCGGGGCTGACCGAAGCAGAGGGGGCGCGGATGTTCGATCAGTCCGCGCCCCTCTGCGCTGGTGTTCACTGCCCTGGCGTTACCCGATAGCGAGCATGCGCTCGATGGGTTTCAGGGCCAGCGCGCGGATGTCCGCCGGGACGGTCACGCGGGGTTCCAGGTTCGCAAGTGCGTCGCGGATGTTTTCCAGGGTGATCATCTTCATGTACTCGCAGCAGGCGGTGCGGCTGACAGGAATGAAGGTCTTGTCGGGCACGTCGTGTTCCAGGCGGGTCACCATGCCGGTCTCGGTGACGACGATGAATGCCTGCGCGGGGCTGGCCTTGGCGCGGTGGATCATGCCCTCGGTGGAGTACAGCTGCAACTCGGGAATGGCGCCCAGGATCCTGCTGGAGCAGCCGCACTCGGGGTGGATGAGGAGTTCCGCGTCCGGGTACGCCGCCTGCTGGCCCTGCACGTCCTCGGGGCGGATCGCCTCGTGCACGTGGCACGCGCCGTCCCAGACGTCCATGGCGCGGCCCGTCTCGCGGATCACGTGCGCGGCCAGGAAGCGGTCCGGGGCGAACAGGACGGGCACGCCTTCAGGGAGGCTCTGGACGACCTGCACGGCGTTGCCGCTGGTGACGCAGTAGTCGCTCTCGGCCTTCACGTCGGCGGTGGTGTTCACGTACGTGACGACCAGCCCGCCGGGGTTCTGCGCCTTCCAGTCGCGGATGCCCTGCGCGGTCACGGTGTCCGCCAGCGAGCATCCGGCGCGCAGGTCGGGCAGCAGCACGGTCTTTTCCGGGTTGAGGATCGCGGCGGTTTCCGCCATGAAGTGCACCCCCGCGAACACGATCACGTCCGCGTCGGTCTTCGCCGCCTGCCGGGAGAGGCCCAGCGAGTCCCCCACGAAGTCGGCGATCTGTTGCACCTCGGGCCGCTGGTAATTGTGCGCGATGATCACCGCGTTGCGTTCCTTGCGCAGCCGCTCGATGTCCGCGCGGAGCTGCGCCTCGTCGGGCAGGACCTCCAGTTGCAGCAGGTCGCGGTGCGGGGTCTGGGGGCGGGGCACGACGGGATTCACGGCGTCAGAGTTGGTCATTTGGGGTCCTCGGGCAGGGCAATCTCGGGGAGGGGAATGAAGTTCAGGCTGATGTCCAGCGCGGGCGCGGAGTGGGTCAGGCCCCCGGCGCTCACGTAGTCCACGCCGCTGGCCGCGACGGCGGGCAGGCGCGCGGGCGTCATGTTGCCGCTGGCCTCCAGCGTGACGTGCGGCGCGAGCCGGTCCCGCACCGCGACTGCCTGAGCGAGCAGGTCGTCACTCATGTTGTCCAGCAGCACGCGGTCCGCCCCGGCGCGCAGGGCTTCCTCCAGCCCGGCGAGGTCCGGCACCTCGCACTCGACTTTCAGGAGGTACGCGGCGTCCCGCGCGCGGCGGATCGCCTCGGTGATACTCCCGGCGGCGGCGACGTGGTTGTCCTTGATCAGGATGCCGTCGTCCAGGCCCGCGCGGTGGTTGAACCCGCCGCCGTGCCGCACCGCCTGTTTTTCCAGTTCGCGCCACAGCGGCGTGGTCTTGCGGGTGTCGAGCAGGCGCGTGCGCGACTTGCCCAGGGCGTCCACGTGACGGCGCGTCTGGGTCGCCACGCCCGACAGGCGCTGCATGAGGTTCAGTGCCAGCCGCTCCCCGGTCAGGAGGCTGCGGGCCGCGCCCTGCACCGTCCCGATCGGGCCACGCCCGCGCGCCTCGCCGTCGCGGGCGGTCCAAGTGACGGTCACGGCCGGATCCACCAGCGCGAACACGCGCGTGGCGACCGTCAGGCCGCTGAGCACCCCGGCTTCTTTGAGCAGGAACTCGGCGCGGGCCTGCTGCGCGGCGGGAATGGTGGCGAGGGTCGTGGCGTCGCCCCGGCCGATGTCCTCGGCCAGCGCGGCGCGCAGGCGCTCATCCAGACTCAGCATGGACTGACCCCCACGGGGGGTGTTGTGCGGGAATTCACGCGGAAGACCCTAGCACAGCGGCGCGCGCCTCGGGCACGCCGACCGGCACGCGGGCCACCCCATCCCCCAGCGCCCGCGACTGCACCGAGTGCGCGGCCGACGCCGCCTCACGCGGGAAGTCGGTGCGGTGATGCCCGCCGCGCGACTCCTCGCGGGCCAGGGCCGCGCGCAGCAGTCGCTCCCCGATCAGGGCGAGGTGCCCCGCCTCCAGACTCTCGCGGGACCCGGCGGTCACGGTCGGCCAGTACCAGCCGTCCAGCGCCGCGCGCAGGCCCGCCGCGTCCCGGCGCAGGCCCGCCGCGCCCGCCACCACCGAGCGCAGAGTGGGCAGGCAGGCCGGGTCCACCAGCGGCGCGGGCAGACCCTCCGAGCGGGCGGGCATGGCCTTCAGCGCCGCCAGGGCCGCGCGGGCCGCCCGCGCGCCGAACACCAGCCCCTCCGAGAGACTGTTGCTCGCCAGCCGGTTCGCGCCGTGCAGGCCACTGGACGCCACCTCGCCCGCTGCGTACAGGCCCGGCACGGTCGAGCGGCCCTGCACGTCCGTCTGCACGCCGCCCATCGTGTAGTGCACGGCGGGCTGCACCGGGATGAGGTCCGCGCCCAAGTCCAGGCCCAGCGGGGCCAGGGACGCCGTCACCGTCGGGAAGCGCGAGCGCACGAACGCCGCGCCCAGGTGCCGCAGGTCCAGATCCACGCGGCCCGTCGCGGTGATCTCGGCGGCGATCGCGCGGGCCACCACGTCCCGCGGCGCGAGTTCCAGCGCCGGGTCGTAGCGCGCCATGAAGCGCTCGCCACGCGCGTTCAGCAGGCGGCCCCCCTCGCCGCGTGCGGCCTCGGTGACGAGATGCGCCGCGCCACTGCGGACCACGGCGGTCGGGTGGAACTGCACGAACTCCAGGTCCCGCAGCGCCGCGCCCGCCTGCCACGCCAGCCCCAGCCCGTCCCCGGTGCCCTCGGGCGGCGCGGTCGTCACCGGGTACAGCCGCCCGAAGCCCCCGGTGGCGAGTAGTACCGCCCCCGCCCGCACCCGTACCGGGCCGTCCGGCGTGAGCAGGTCTGCGCCCACCACCGCGCCGCCCGACACGCGCAGGTTGCGCACGAAGGCGTGCTCCAGCACCCGCAGCGCCGGACTGCGGCCCGCCTGGAGCGCCTCGGCGAGCGCCACGCTGATCGCGTGCCCCGTCGCGTCCCCCTGATGCCGGATGCGCGCCCGGCTGTGCCCGCCCTCCAGTGTGGCGTGCGGACTGAACGTCACGCCCAGGTCCCGCAGGGTCTCCACGTGCGAGCGGGCGTCGCGCACGAACGCCTGCACCGCCTCCGGCTCGCACAGGCCCCGCCCGGCCTTGACGGTGTCCTGTGCGTGCGCGTCCTCGTCCCCCTCCGCCAGGGGCGCGGCGATGCCGCCCTGCGCCCAGCGGGTCGAACCGCCCACCAGCGGCGTCTTGCAGGCCAGCAGGACGTCCGCCCCGTAACTGCGCGCCGTGAGGGTCGCGTACGCCCCGGCCACCCCGCCGCCCACCACGAGCAGCTCCGTTTCCAGCATCTTCACGCCGCCCAGGGTACGCCAGCCCCGCCCGGTCCGTTCGCCGCGTCCATCCGCACGCGCCCCTTGCTACACTGCGCCCTGATGACGCGTCTCCTGCTGGCCCTGGCGGGCGTGGTGCTGCTGGCCGTGACGGCCCTGGCCGCCGTGTGGCTGCTCGGGCAGCTCCTGACCGGCCTGGGCCTGTTCATCGTGGGCGCCGCCGGGGTGCTGGGCCGCCTGCTGTGGTTCCTGCTGATCACCGGTGTCCTGGCGGGCGTGGTGTACTTCGTCGCGAGTGCGTGGCGGCCCAGCGTGCGCGCCCCGGTCCGGCCGTTCAGGGCCCAGCCGGAGGCCAGGCGCCCGGCCTCCGGCAGCCCGAAGCGGGGCCGCGCCGGGCAACCGGTCGCCCCCGCACCCGTCTCCCCGACGCCAGCCGGCCCGGGGTCAGTCAGTGCCGCGCCCACGCCCCCGACACCCGCTGAAACGACCCCGGCCGAAGCCGCCCCGACCGGAGCAGTCGAGAGCGGACCGGCCACGAGCGGGCCGGTCAGGTCCGGCGGCTGAACTGCTGTCCGGCCCGTATCCTGCGGGCATGACCCTCCCGCCGACCGATCATCCCGCGCGCTTCCTGGGCCGCGCCGACGCGTACGCGGCCGCCCGGCCCGGTTACCCCGCTGCCCTGGGCGCGTGGCTGGAGGAGACTGGGCTGCTGTCGGCAGGTGTGGCGGACATCGGCGCGGGCACCGGGCGGTTCACGGCGCTGCTGCTGGCGGGCGGGGCGCGCGTGGCGGCGGTGGAACCCAACCCGGAGATGCGCGCGCACCTCGAAGCCAGCCTGGACGGCGCCGTGCGTGCGGGGCAGCTGAGTGTCCACGCGGGCACCTCCGAGGCCACCGGACTACCGGGTGGCAGCGCCGGGCTGATCACGGCGGCGCAGGCGGCGCACTGGTTCGACCCGGCCCGCACCGTGCCGGAGTTCCGGCGGGTGCTGCGGCCCGGTGGGCTCGTGCTCCTCGTCTGGAACGACTGGAGGGCTGCGGAGACGCCCTTCAGCCGCGCGTACGGCGAGGTGGTGCGCGCCCACACGGGGGACGACCCGCTGCGCGTCCGCGTGCTTGAGGACGAACTGCCCCAGCATCTCCCCGGCGGGTTCGAGCGGCACATCTTCACGCACGACCACCCCCTGACCCGCGAGGGCCTGCGCGCACTGGCGACCAGCGTCAGCTACCTGCCGAACCAGGGCGACCCGGCCTACCCGGCGATAGCCCGCGCGCTGGACGCCGCCTTCGCTGCCCACGAGAGGGATGGGCAGGTGGCGCTCGCGTACCAGACGCAGGCGTTCCTGGGTCGTCTCGACTGAGCGGTCCCGCAGCGCGCCAGGGGCCGCTGCTCGGTGGGCGTGACCGGGGGGAGGCGGCCTGTCCCCCCGTGTGGACGGGCCGGGTTGACCCCCGCCGACAGGTTCAGCGGACACACAGCGCCCAGTGTCCAGAAATGAGCACTATATGAGTCGGCGGCTCCGTTCATCTCGGAGGCGATGGTCAATGAGCGGACCCTGCCGTTGTGGCTTCCGCCCCACAATGGGGGTAATTTGCGCTGAAATGGCCGAAAATTTCACATAAATGGACACTGTCAAAGGTGTTGTCCAGTCGGCGGGCGGTTCAGTCAGGACATGGAGATGAAGAAAAATTAAAATCTGTGTTCATGGTGTCCAGAAACCGCAGCGTCCGGCGAACCAAAGCGGCGCTCCAGTCTGCACTGGTCGACCTGCTGCTTGAACACAGGAACCTGCAGGCCGTGACGGTACAGGCCATCTGTGACCGGGCCAGTATCAGCCGCTCCACTTTCTACCTGCACTTCGAGAACAAGGAAGAGGTTCTCAGCACGTACCTCATTCAGATGATCGGTCGCGTCCACGACGCGCTGCGCGCCTGGGCCGGCCCGGACGACTCCCGCTGGACCGTCTACTTCGCCCATATCGCCCACATCGCCCCGATCCTCAGTTCACTCAGTGACCGCAGCGGCTCCCACGCCATCCTGTCCCGGTATGAGCGTCAGTTCGCGGTGATCATGCAGGATCTCCTCATGCCGGGCCGCGTGACCCCGCTGGAACCGGCCGTGTCCTACCAGGCGCATTACTTCAGCGGCGGGCTGCTGTCCCTGACGTGGTGGTGGGTCGAGCAGGACCACTGCGTCACTCCCGCGCAGGAGATGTCGCGCCGCTACCACGCGTTGTGTAGCGGGCAGCTCTGCCCCTGAAGGTCTGCCCTTGAAGGGGCGCTACCGGATGCCTGGAGTCAGCTGCAGCCCAGCCCCACAGCCTCCTGACCCGAGGCCGGCTGAAGCTGGCCTGAGGCCTGAGCTGGTCTGGCCGCAGCCCCCTGGCTTGCCGATTGAATAGTTTTTCCGGGAAAATCCAGTCAATCTCACGCCGCCCCGCCGGGAATGCGGCATCATGGGGCGCATGACGAACCCCACCCCCCGCCCGCAGACCATGGCGGAAAAGATCCTCTCCCGGCGCGGCACGCAGGTCGTGTACGCCGGTGACCTCGCGGTCGTCGAGGTCGATCAGGTCATGGTCGTGGACTCCATCGCCCAGAGCTTCATCCAGCGCATGCAGCAGGACCTGAACGCCGTCCCCAGGTACCCCGAGCGGGTCAGCATCGTCATCGACCACGTCGCCCCGGCCAGCACCGTCAGCGTCGCGCAGGCGCAGAAGGAGGCGCGCGAGTACGCCGCGCAGACCGGCGTGCGCCTCTTCGACGTGGGCCGCGGCATCTGCCACCAGGTCCTGATGGAAGAAGGGCTGGCCCGCCCCGGCTGGATCGTGCTGGGCAGCGACAGCCACTCCACCACCTACGGCGCGGTCGCCGCGTTCGGCAGCGGCATGGGCGCCACCGACATCGCCCTGGCCGCCGCGAGCGGCAAGACCTGGCTGAAGGTCCCCGAGAGCGTGAAAGTCACCTTCACGGGCGACCTGCGATCCGGCGTGACCGCCAAGGACGTCGCGCTGGAGATGATCCGCCGCCTCGGCGCGGACGGCGCCACGTACCAGAGCATCGAGATGCACGCCGGGGACCGCTTCACGCGCGGCGAGCGCATGACCCTGGCGAACCTCTGCGTGGAGGCCGGTGCCAAGGCCGGACTGGTCGTCCCCGGCGGCGAGATCCTCACCGCGTACGGCTACGACATCCCCGAGTGGGTCTACCCTGACGAGGGCGCCACGTACGTGCAGAGCATCGAGATCGACCTCGCGGCCCTGAACCCCCGCATGAGCGCCCCCAGTGAGGTGGACAACGTGTTCGACGTGGCCCAGCTGCGCGAGGAACTGCGCGATCAGCACGTGGATCAGGTGTTCATCGGCACCTGCACGAACGGCCGCATCGAGGACCTGCACGCCGCCGCCAACGTCCTGCGCGGGCGGCGCGTCGCGCCCGGCACCCGCCTGCTGGTCATCCCGGCGAGCAGTCAGGTCATGGAGGACGCCATGGCCGACGGCACCCTGCTGACCCTGCAACGCGCCGGCGCCGTGCTGGGTACACCGGGCTGCGGGCCGTGCATGGGCCGCCACCAGGGCGTCCTGGCGCCCGGCGAGGTCTGTGTCAGCACGAGTAACCGCAACTTCATCGGGCGGATGGGCGACAAGGACGCCCGCATCTACCTCGCGTCGCCCGCCGTGGCCGCCGCGACCGCCGTCATGGGCCGCGTCGCGCTGCCCGAGGACGTCCTGGCTCAGGGGAGGTGGCCTGATGGCCCGCATCTGGAAATTTGGCGACAGCGTGAACACGGACGACATCCTGCCGGGCAAGTTCGCGCCGTTCATGGCGGGCGAGGACGTGTTCCAGACGTTCGCGTTCCATTACATCCGCCCGGAGTTCGCAGCCGGGGTGCGGCCCGGCGACGTGCTGATCGGCGGGCGCAACTGGGGCCTGGGCAGCAGCCGCGAGTACGCCCCGCAGGCGCTGAAGAAGTTGCAGGTGGGCGGGATCGTCGCGCCCAGCTTCGCGCGCATCCACTACCGCAACCTGCTGAACCTGGGCATCCCGGCGTTCGAGTACGACCTGACCGGGCTGCTGGAGGACGGGGACGAGGTGGCCCTGGACGTGCCGACGGGCGTCCTGACGTACGCGGGCGGGACGGTGCGGCTGCCGCCGCCGCCGGAATTCCTGCGTGAGGCCCTGGCCGAGGGGAGCATCCTGGCGTTCTTCAAGAAGCACGGGCGCTTCCCGGGCGAGGAGGCGTAAGGGGCGCGCGCGACTGGAGAGCGGGCTCTGAGGGGGTGGCGCGGTGGGGGAGGGGTGTCCCCGGCGCCGCCCCCTCACGCCCTAGACTGGGGGCATGGCGACCCTGATGATCGAATGTCCCGTGTGTGCGGAAGTGCTGGAGCTGACCGAGGAGGACCGCGCGGACCTGCCGGTCGGTGAGGTCATCGTCTGCGATTCCTGCCATTCGGAGATGGAGGTGACCCGCAACGACGGTGGTGAGGACTTCGAGCTGGAGCTGCTGGGAGCGATGACGACCTGCCCGAACTGTGACGAGGAGTTCGAGGTGACGCCCGAGCTGCTCCAGGCGGCCCCGATGACGCGCGCACAGGACGGCGTGGAGGTGGCGCTGATGACCTGCCCGCACTGCCGCGCGAAGTTCGAGCTGGAACTGGCCGACGAGCCCGTCTGAGTCCCCTAGACAATATCAAACGAAAAGCCTGAAATCATTTAGCCTATCAAACGCAAGGAGTGATTATGGCTACCGTTCAATTTGAAAATCCCGATACCGGCGCGACCATCGAACTGACCAACCCCGAGCTGGGCGAACTCGTCATCGACGACGAGACCGGCGTGGAATACGAGGTCGTCTCCATCGACCCCCCCCGCCTCGAGGCCGCCCCGCAGGAAGCGGAGGACTGGGGCGAGTAAAGCGGACCCAGCGGGCGGTCAGGCCCAGGCACCCCAGTGCCGCGACGCCTGACCGCCCGCCCGCTTTCCCCCAGGAGCCCAGCATGGCCGACCTCGCCGTCCTGTACGACCGCATCCGCCCCGACGAGAAGATGCTCTTCGAGGCCCTCGACGCCCTCGGCGTTCCCTACGACAAGGTCTACACCCCGCAGCTGAAGGTCACCTTCGACGAGCACGGCCGCGCCGGCGTGCCCTGGAAGGTCGCCATCGAACGCTGCGTCAGCCAGAGCCGCGGCCACGGCGTGACCCGCGCGCTGGAGGGCTTCGGGGTGAAGGTCATCAACCCCGCGCACGTCATCGAACTGTGCGGCGACAAACTCGCCACGAACGCCGCCCTGCACGCCCACGGCCTGCCCACCCCCCGCACCGGCGTGGCCTTCGACGGCGACACGGCCCTGCACCTCATCGAGGAGATGGGCTACCCGGTCGTCCTGAAACCCACCGTGGGGTCCTGGGGCCGCATGGTCAGCCGCCTGAACGACCGCGCCGCCGCCGAGGCCGTCATCGAGCACAAGGAAGTCCTGGGCGGCCCGCAGCACGGGATCTTCTACGTGCAGGAACTCATCAACAAGCCCGGGCGCGACATCCGCGCGTTCGTGGTCGGCGGAACGTGCATCGGCGCGATCTACCGGACCAGCGAACACTGGATCACGAACACCGCGCGCGGCGCGAAGGCCAGCAACTGCCCGGTCACGCCCGAGATCGCCGACCTCGCCGGGAAGGCTGCCGCGGCCGTGCAGGGGCAGATCGTCGCCATCGACCTCGTGGAGGACCCCGGCGCGCAGAACGAGTGGGGTGGCCTGAAGATCATCGAGATCAACCACACCATGGAGTTCAAGAACTCGGTCGCTACGACCGGCGTGAACATCCCGCGCCGGATGGGCGAGTACGCGATCAGCCTGCTGTAAGACGTCCTCCGGTTGAAAGATGTGCAAAAACTTTCAACTTGAGCGGATGCGAGTGGGAGCAAAGCGGGTTCCGGGCGTGAAGTTGGCAGATCGGTGGTGTTCCGATCTGGCAACGAAACAGACGGAACCCGCACAGCGGATCAACAGGGGAGGCCCGGTGCGCCACACACCGGGCCTCCCTCTGTCCTGGGTTCAGTCGACCACGTCGATGCCCGCCGCGCGCACGCGGTCGCGCACGTCGCGCACGCCCTCGCCACTGACGCGCATCACGAAGCGGCGGCGGCCGTTCTCCCCGCCGAAGGTCGCGACACTGATGATGTTGCTCGGCAGGATCGCGTGCGTGGCCTTTTCCAGGCTGCCCGGCACGTCCGGCATGTCCAGGGTCAGGCGGTGTCCGCCCTCGCGCATGCCGAGGATGCCCGTGAACGCCCGCAGGATGTCCATGGTCGTGATGATCCCGCTGAGCTGCCCCGCGTCGTTCAGCACCGGCAGGCCGCCCACGTGATGCTCCTGCATGCGCAGCGCGGCGTCTTCCATGTACTCGCCCTCGGCGGCGGTGATGACCGGTCGGGCCATCATCTCGTCCACGGTCAGCTTGCTGAGCAGGTAGTTCAGTTCCCACACGCTGAGGGTCGTGGCCTTGCTGGGCATGGCGTCCTTGAGGTCCTTGCGGGTCGTGATGCCCACCAGCCGCCCGTGCCCGTCGAGCACCGGCAGGCGGCGGAAACCGCCCTCCTTGAGGATCTTCAGGGCGTCCATCACGGGCGTGTCGGGGGTGACGGTCACCGGGTTCCGGGTCATCCAGTCGCGAACGAGCATGTGCGCAGTGTACCCATCCGCAGGCCCCCGCAGTGGCCTGCGGAGCTCGGATCTCTGGATGGCAGCTCCATGTGAGGCGAGTCAGGTCACCTTCATTCGGCTCAGAAACGCGCGTGCTACGTTGCGCAGCATGAAGATCAGCGCCAAACTCGTGGCCCCCGTGGCCCTCGCCGCCGCCTTCGGCCTCGGGATGGTCAGCCCGCACGCGCAGACCACCCCCCAGAAGGTCGCGTTCGTGGACGTCACCAAACTCCTGGCCGCGCACCCCAACGACAAGAGCATCAAGGACATCCAGGCCAAGGCCGACACCGAACTGGGCGCCCTGGACAAGCAGATCAAGGCCATCGACGCCAAGGGCGCCAGCGCCACCGCCGCCGAGAAGCAGACCCGCGACACGCTGGTCAAGACCATCCAGGCCAAAGCCGCCGAGTACGACAAGCAGATCGATCCCAAGGTGACCGAGATCGAGCAGGCCGTCGACAAGGCCGTGAGCGCCGTGGCCAAGAGCAACGGCTACAGCATCGTCATGGACAAGACCGTCGCGGCCAAGAGTGGCCTCGTGATCTACGCGGACGACAGCACCGACCTGACCAGCGCCGTCGTCAAGAACATCAAGTAATCCCTCTCTGCGCGCTGGCTGTTCTCCTGTCACCCGGGCAGGACAGTCAGCGCCTTCACGTCTGTATGGAGGTGCCCCATGAACCGATTCCTGACGCTCCTGCCCCTGGCCCTGCTCGCCACCGTGCCCCACGCCCAGCAGAGCAAGAACCGCGTCGGTCTGGTCAACGTCCAGAGCGTGATCAAGTCGATGAGCGGCAGCAAGACCTACCTCGACCTCAACGCCAAGTCCAGCAGCGATCTCAAGGCCCGTCAGGCTGCCCTCCAGACGCTCGCCACCAAGGCCGCCAGGGGCAGCGCCGCCGACAAGGCCGCCCTGACCAAGGCGCAGCAGGACTACGCCAAAGCCCGTGACAGCTACGTCAAGCAGATCGAGGCGGCCTTCAAGCCCCTCGCCACCAAGCTGAACACAGCCGTGGCCAAGGTCGCCAAGACCAACGGCTACAGCATCGTGATGGACGCCAGCGTGGCGGCCCAGACCAGCCTCATCGTCCACGCCAACCCGGGCGTGGATCTGACCCAGGCGGTCATCAAGGAAGTCAAGTAGGCCCGCTGCGACAGACGCAAGCAGGGGAGGGCGTGCCACTGATGGGCACGCCCTCCCTCCTGTTGACTGCCGGCCTCAGAGCTTGATGGTCTCGTTCTCACCCTGGTGCGGCTGCTCGCCCTTGATCAGCCCCTTGGCGAGGCTGATCAGGCTGCGCACCTTCCCGTCGCTCTCCCAGTACTCGGCGCCGTTCGCGGCGATATGGATGAGCTGAATGTTCGGATCTTCCTTGCCCTGGGGGAAGTACGCCTTGTAGAAGTCACTCCAGAGCTCGTCCAGCTTGGCGCGGTCCTCCACGAGCTGGGCGGTGCCGTTCACGCTGACGTACACGCCCTTGTCGGGGTGGGAGTAGCTGACGTTCACCTGGGGGTGCAGGCGCATGGCGGCCACCTGCGCCGTGTCCTTCCCGCCGATGAACCAGATGTCGCCGTCGAACTCGACATCCTGGGTGGTCATGGGGTGGCCGTGCAGGTGCCCTTTCTCGGTCTGGACGGTCAGCATGGCGAACTTCACGCCGTTGATCAGGGACGCGATCTTCTTGACGCTGTCGGTGCTCGTCTGGGTCATGCGCGGAGCCTCGCACGGCCTTTCCGGGCAGAATGCAGCCACTCGCACCGTATGAACGGCGTGTCAACCCGACGTAAACCCGGCCTCACCGCCACATGAGTGGGTCCGCCCGGGCGCCCGGAGCAGGCCTGACTGACCGCGAAATGCCTGGGCCCCAACGAGTAAGGCGACCCTCCGTGTGGAGGGTCGCCGGTGAGTCGGGAGAGCCTGCGGGGTCGGTCAGGGGTCAGGCGCCTGGCAGGCGCAGCACGCCCTCCAGGGCGGTATAGGCGTCCGGGCGGGCCAGGAACACCAGTTCGTCGGTCTCGGTCAGGCGCAGTTCCGGGCGTGGCAGGCGCACCGAGCCGTCCCGCACGACCCCCACCACCTCCACACCGGGCGGCAGCGTCACCACGCCCAGCCGGGCGCCCCGCCAGCTGGCCGGGACCACGCGGCGGTACAGTTCCCGGTCACTGGAAGGAGGCGGCAGCTGATCCGCGCCCTGCGGAACGGCCGGGACGTCCAGATCGTAGGGCACGGCGGGCAGCTCGGGCTGGCGGCGCGGAATGTACCGCACGGTGTCGGGCAGCCAGGCGGGCGTCCCCGCATGCACCCCACTTTCCCGGCGGGCATGAACCTGACTGTCGATCAGCCCCCGCGCGCCACTCAGCAGATGCGCGAGCCCACTGGCCGCCAGGGTGACCGGCATGAGGGCCTCGCCACCCCAGGTGACCGTCAGGAGGGTCGCGGCGAGCGGCACGTTCAGGGTGACGGTCAGGAACGCGGCGGCGCCCACCATGGCCGCCACGGCCGGATCGACGCCCAGCAGGTTGGCCAGCCCGACGCCCAGCAGACCACCCACCCCCACGGACGGCAGGACCCCACCGCCGAGCGCGACGTGCAGGCCCAGCGCGAGAAGCACCCAGCGCCACGCGGCCTGCCCGGCCCCCTCGGCGCCCACGAATCCACCGGCGCCCAGCTGCAGCCAGCCCAGCCCGTCGCCCAGTACGGCCGGGCTGAGATTCAGGGCCGCCACGGCGGTCAGCAGGCCCACTGCGGCCGCGAACGCCGGGCGGCGCCAGCCGCGCAGGGTGCCGGAAGGCAGTGCCGCGCAGCTCAGGAGGGCCAGCCAGCCCAGCAGCGTCGCCCCCAGGGCCACCAGCAGGAAGGCCGGGAGCTGACCGGCCGCCGGGACCTGCACGTCCGGAAAGGTGAGCAGCGGCGTGAACCCGAAGGCCAGGCCGTACACGGCGGTCCCGGCGACCGCCGCGAGCAGGCAGGGCATGACGACCTCGAACTCGAACTCGAAGCGGCGGTAGAGCACCTCGGCGATCAGCACGGCCGCCGCGAGCGGCGCGTGCAGCACGGTTCCCAGGCCCGCCGCGGCGCCCGCCAGCGTCAGCGTGCGCACCTCCACCGCGTCCAGGCGGGTCACGCGCTGCATGAGGCGCGCGCCCAGCATGCCGGTCATGGTGAACGGCGCGTCCCGGCCGACCAGCAGCCCCGAGGCCTGCCCGATCAGGGTGGCGGCCAGCGTCCGCAGCTGCGCGGGCAGCCCCGGCCACTGGCCGCGCTGGTGGTAGCCCCGGACAAGCTGCGTGAGCGGATCGCCGGCGCCGGCCGGAATCAGCGCGGCGTAGGCGGCCGCCGCGACCGGCAGCGCCAGCAGGCCCCAGTGCGCGAAGCTGCCGAAGGCCATCATCAGGCCGCCTTCCCCGGAGGTGCCGGGCGGGGCGTAATCGGTCAGCCGCACGGCCAGCCCGATCAGCACGTCGAGGGCGAGACGCAGCACGATGCACAGGCCACCCACCAGCGCGCCGAGCAGCACGCTGAGCACCACCAGTCGTCCGGTTTCCAGTCGGTGC
The DNA here is from genome assembly GCF_001507665.1 of Deinococcus actinosclerus. Taxonomy (NCBI): domain Bacteria; kingdom Thermotogati; phylum Deinococcota; class Deinococci; order Deinococcales; family Deinococcaceae; genus Deinococcus; species Deinococcus actinosclerus. Next base: position 1,594,869 of record NZ_CP013910.1, read on the forward strand.
AGTACGGCGCGGGGCAACGGGGAACGCATCGCCGCCCATGCTAGACCATTTCATGCGGTGCGCGGCGGCGCGCGCCAGCCGTGAACATGAACGGCGCTTAAAGTCGCGGCGGGCCTTCACAAACTGCGCGTGGCGCGTAAGATACGTGCCGGTACTCCGGAGACGGGGCGCGGCGCGGCGCCGCGAGACCCGCCCGGCCTGAAAGGAGCTTCACCATGGCCTACGAACTGCCCACGCTGCCCTACGCCTACGACGCCCTCGAACCCCACATCGACGCGCGCACCATGGAGATCCACCACACCAAGCACCACCAGACCTACGTGGACAACGCGAACAAGGCGCTCGAAGGCACCGAGTTTGCTGGCATGCCGGTCGAGGACCTGATCCAGAAACTCGATCAGGTGCCCGCCGACAAGAAGAACGCGCTGCGCAACAATGCCGGCGGCCACGCCAACCACAGCCTGTTCTGGCAGGTCATGGGGCCCCAGGGCAGCGGCCAGCCCAGCGGCGAACTGGCCGACGCGATCAGCGCGGCCTTCGGGTCCTTCGAGGCGTTCAAGGAGAAGTTCGAGGACGCCGCCAAGACCCGCTTCGGCAGCGGCTGGGCGTGGCTGGTCGTGAAGGACGGTCAGCTGGCCGTCGTGAGCACCGCCAACCAGGACAACCCCCTGATGGGCGAGGGCGTGGCCGGCGTCAGCGGTACCCCGATCCTGGGCGTGGACGTGTGGGAGCACGCCTACTACCTGAACTACCAGAACAAGCGCCCCGACTACCTCAAGGCGTTCTGGAACGTCGTGAACTGGGACGAGGTCGCGCGCCGCTACGCCGCCGCGAAGTAACCTCAGGTCAGGAAAACGCGCCCCGTTCACAGGGGCGCGTTTCTCCTTGGTCGTTCAGGGACGCATGCGTGTCAGCATGCGCGGGAAGGGAATCGCCTCGCGGATGTGGTCGATCCCGGTGATCCAGGCGATCACGCGCTCCAGGCCCATCCCGAAGCCCGCGTGTGGCATGCTGCCCGTCTTGCGCAGGTCCAGGTACCACTCGAAGGCCTCCAGCGGCAGGCCCTCATGCTCGATGCGGGACCTGAGCAACTCGTAGTCGTGGATGCGTTCGCTGCCGCCGATGATCTCGCCGTAGCCCTCGGGCGCGATCATGTCGTCGCACAGCGCCACGCGGGGGTCCTGCGGGTCGGGCTGCATGTAGAACGCCTTGATGGCCGCCGGGTACCGCTCGATGATCACGGGGCGGTCGAAGTGGTGGCCCAGGATCGTCTCGTGCGGTGCGCCCAGGTCGTCGCCCCACTCGACGGGCTGCACGTCCTCCTGCACGTTGGCGGGCAGGTCGCGGTCCTCGATGTGCTGGCGGATGATGTCCAGCGCGGCGGTGTACGTCACGCGCGGGTAGTTCCCTTCCGCGGCGCCCGCCAGTTTGCTCTGGTCGCGCCCGAGGATCTTCAGTTCCTCTTGGCATTCGTCCAGCACGCGGCGCACCAGGAAGCTCACGAAGCGCTCCTGCAGGGCCATGTTCTCCGTATGGTTGCTGGGGACGACCTCGGGTTCGATCATCCAGAATTCCAGCAGGTGCCGGCGGGTCTTGCTCTTCTCGGCGCGGAAGGTCGGGCCGAAGGTGTACACCTTGCCGAACGCGAACGCGCCCGCCTCGGCGTGCAGCTGCCCCGTCTGGGACAGGTACGCCTTGTCCTCGCCGAACAGGTCGATCTCGAACAGTTCGGTGGTGCCCTCGGCGGCGTTCGGAGTGAAGAACGGCGCGTCGAAGCGGATGAATCCCTCGCCGTGGAAGAAGTCCACCACGGCGCGCTGCACGCTGTCGCGCACGCGCATGATCGCCCAGGGGCGGCGGTGGCGCAGCCACACGTGGCGGTGGTCCATCAGGAACTCGATGCCGTGCTCCTTGGGCGTGATGGGGTACTCGCCGTGGTTCTCGCTGATCACGGTCAGGTCCCGCAGGCTGAGTTCCACGCCGCCCGGGGCGCGCTCGTCGGCGCGGACCTCACCGGTCACGGTGACGGCCTGCTCCTGCGTGAGGCGCTTGGCCTGCTTGAACACCTCCTCGGGCACGTCGGTCTTGAAGACGGTGGCCTGCACGAAGCCGCTGCCGTCACGGAGTTTCAGGAACTGGATCTTGCCCTTGCCGCTCTTGTCCTGCAGCCAGGCGTGAACGGTGACGGTCTGCCCCACGTGCTGCGCGAGGTCGTGGATACTGGAATGAACGCTCATCGCGGCTCAGTATAGGCAGCGCGCGCCCCGGACGCCCGGGACGGACGCGGCGCGGCCACCCCGTACACTGGCCGGGTGGGTCAACCGCTTCTGGAATTCGGCATCCTTGTGGTACTGCTGATCATCAACGGCTTCTTCTCCGGCTCCGAGCTGGGGGTGGTGTCGGCCCGCCGCTCCCGGCTGCAGGCGCAGGCGAACGCCGGGCACCGGGGCGCGCGCCGCGCAGTGGAACTCGCCGAGAACCCCGGCGCGTTCCTGGCGACCGTGCAGATCGGTATCACTCTGATCGGGACCGTCAGCGCCGTGTTCGCCGGGGGGAGCCTCACGCGGTACCTGGAGGCGGCCCTGACGCCCGCGCTGGGCGACCTGGCCCCCAGCGCCGCGTCGGTCGGCGTGGTGCTGCTGGTCACGTTCCTGTCGCTGGTGCTGGGTGAACTGGCCCCGAAGAACATCGCGCTACGCAACCCGGAAGCGCTCGCCATGCGGGTGGCGCCCTTCTTCGCGGGGCTGGCGCGCGTCGCTGGGCCCGTCGTGTGGCTGCTGGAAGTCACCACGCGCGGGCTGCTGCGCCTGCTGGGCATGCGCGGCGAGACGCAGGAACAGATCACCGAGGAGGACGTCAAGGCGCTGGTCATGCAGGCCTCGGAGAGCGGCAGCCTGGAAGCGGGCGAGCGGGAACGCATCGATCACGTGCTGCGCTTCAACGACCGCCGCGCCCGCGATCTCATGACGCCCCGCGCGGACGCCGTGACGCTGCGCGCCGACCTGCCCCTGCCGGACCTGATCGCGTGCGTCCTGGCGAATCCCCACGACCGCTACCCCGTCACGGACGAGACCGGCGACGTGACCGGACAGGTGGCCGTAGCGGACCTGCTGCGCGCCGTGACCGAGGGGAGCAGCATCCTCGACCACGTGCAGAGCGTCGTGTTCGTCCCGGAAACCGCCTGGGCCGAGGACGTCCTGACCCGCCTGGCGGGCGAGGCCGGGCAGCGACTGGCGATCGTCGTGGACGAGTACGGCGTGTTCACGGGCCTGCTGACCACCACCGACCTCCTGACCGAACTGGCCGGCGTGAACACCCCGGACGACGAGGGCCTGCTGGTCATGCGCGACGACGGCAGTTTCCTGGTGGACGGCGGCATGCCCATGCACGACCTGCGGGACCACCTGCCGCTGCCCGCGCTGCCGCGCGAGGAGTTCAGCACGCTCGCCGGGTACGTGCTGGAGGTCCTGGGCGAGTTCCCTGCCGTGGGGGCCCGCGCCCGCCACGACGGCTGGGAACTGGAAGTGCTGGACCTCGACGGGCCGCGCATCGACCGGGTCCTGATCACGCCGCCGGGGCAGAGGGTATAGAGGGGTGTGGTGTGGGCGTCTGCCGGGTTGTGCCTGTGCAGGGCGTCACACCATGCCGACGTACGGTGAGTGCGTCAGGCCTGCGCAACGTGACGCGAGGAGTCGACCCCGGCCGCTGCGCTTTCTGAACTCTGCTGAAAGCCGCGTCAGGTTGGGACTGGAGCAGAGGGAGATCCTCGCTCCACAGACGAAAAAGGAAATTGACGACATAGAGAGAACAAAAAATTCACGGGCTAGTTAAATCGTGAAAGTATTCACTTATTGCTGTGATGAGGTGGCCCACCATCAGGGCAGGCCAGTCGAGTGTTACTTCAGCGCGTCGTTCATGCCCAGCACGTCCGCGACCTTCAGGCTCGCACCGCCCACCAGGGCGCCGTTCACGTTCGGCTTCGCGCAGATGCTGGCGATGTTGTCCGGCTTCACACTGCCGCCGTACAGCACGCGGATGCCCGCCGCCGCGTCGCCGTACCGTTCCTGCAGCGCCCTACGGATCGCTGCCGCGAGTTCCTCGGCGTCGTCGGCAGTGGCGGTCTTGCCCGTGCCGATCGCCCAGACCGGCTCATACGCCACGACCACGTCGGTCCCCACGCCCTCCAGGCTGCCCGCCAGCTGCGCCAGCGTGAACGGCACGTGCTCGCCGGCCTCGCGCACATCGAGCTTCTCGCCGACGCACACGATGGGGATCAGGCCGTTCGCCTGCGCCTGACGCGCCTTGGCGGCCACGACCGCGTCCGTCTCGCCGTGGTAGTCGCGGCGCTCGCTGTGGCCCACGACGGCGTACGTCGCGCCGACGTCCTTGAGCATCGCGGCGCTGATCTCACCGGTATACGCGCCGGACTCGTGCGCGGACACGTCCTGCCCACCGAAGCCCACGCCGGTGGGGAGGTTCGCGGCCAGCGCGCTCAGGGTGATCGCGGGGGCCATGACGGCCAGTTCCGCCTGCCCGGCCTCGAGTTTCTCGCCGAGTTCCTGCGCCCAGGCGCGGGCCTCGGTGGGGGTCTTGTTCATCTTCCAGTTCAGTGCCAGCAGGTTCTTCATGTCAGTTCCTTTCGAGACCGGACAGCACGTCCGCCACGGCGCCCTGCCACACGGTGGACGCCATGAACGGGCGGAAGCCCAGGTCGGTGTTGATCTTCAGCATGGGGCCGTTGCTGTCGGCGTTCTGCGTGCGGATCTCGGTCGCCTGCGGGTTCAGCCGCACGACCTCGCGCACGCTCGCCGCCTTCAGCCAGCGGCCCAGCTGGTGCCCCCGGTGCGCCGGAAGCACGCCGGTGTTCCCCTGGCTGACGATGCCCGGCTGCGCGGGCCGCCACGACACGTCGGTGAGGCCCGCCAGCGTCCCGTCTGGGGCACGCACCACTGCCACGACCGCCGTGCGCCCCCCGGCGCGGGCCAGGGTCTCCATGGAGCGCACCTCCTCCGGGGTGGTGCGGTGGTCCTCTAGGTCCAGATCGTCCCGCGGCGCGCTGTTCATGACGTTCAGCAGCTCCGCGTACGCTTCGAGGTCCGCGTCCGGCACGCCGTCCGTCCAGACCTCCAGCGTGTACCCGTCGTCCGGGCGGGTCGTCCAGGCGGCCAGCAGGCCGTCCGGGATGTCCGAGAGCAGCAGGCGGTTGACGTGGTTGCTCAGGCCCGGCTGGAACCCGGCGCAGCGCGCGAACGCCTCACCGGCGGGTACACGGTCATTCGTCTGCGTGATCAGCAGCGTCCGCCCGCGTTCCCGCATGGCCCGCGCCGCGTGGCCCAGCAGCGTCCGGCCCAGCCCACGCCTCCGCGCGGCAGGGGAGACCATGAGTTCCAGCTCGGCCAGATGCTGGTTGTCCCCGACCGTCAGCAGCTGCGTGCGGGCGTGCGCCACGATCACGCCACCCTCCTCGACCGTCCAGAAATCCAGTTCCAGGACGGGGGGCAGGTGCTGCATCTGCCCCCACACATTCGCCGGATCCGTGGGCGGGTCGTGTGGATGGGACTCGGCCCGCAGGCGGTTCAGGTGGGCCACGAGCGCCCGCGCGAACTCCTCGCTCAGGGCAGTGTGATCGCGGTGCTGGACGGCGACGGAAGTTGTGGTCATGGTGCCTCCCAGCATGTCACGGGCGGGTGCGGCGGCGCGGCGCAGGTGAGCGGGGAGGCGCGGCGGCCTCCCCGGTGCGGGGTTATTTCATCGCCTCGACGCCGGGCAGCGCCTTGCCTTCCAGGAGTTCCAGGCTGGCGCCGCCGCCGGTGCTGATGTGGTCGATCTGGTCGGCCTTCCCACTCTTGTTGATTGCGCTGACGGAATCCCCGCCGCCCACGACGGTGTACGCCTGGTTCTTCAGGCTGCCCACGGCCGCCGCGACGGCGTTCGTGCCGCCCGCGAACTTCTCGAACTCGAACACGCCCAGCGGACCGTTCCAGAACACGGTCTTCGCGCCTTTCAGGGCCTCGCTGTACAGCCTGACCGTCTCGGGGCCCGCGTCGAGGCCCTGCCAGCCGTCGGGGATGGCGTTGCTGGCGACCACCTGGGTGTTCGCATCGGCGCTGAAGGCGTCCGCGGCGATCACATCGACGGGCAGCATGATCTTGTCACCGTACTCGCGCAGCAGGCGCGCGGCGAGGTCGAGCTGATCGTCTTCGTGGATGCTCTCGCCGATCTTGCCGCCCTGCGACTTGATGAACGTGTACGCCATGCCGCCGCCGATCAGCAGTCGGTCCACGCGCGGGAGCAGGTTCTCGATGACCTTGATCTTGTCGCTGACCTTCGCGCCGCCGATGATCACCACGTACGGCCGCTCGGCGCCGTCGAGCAGCTTGCCCAGCGCGTCCACCTCGGTCTGGAGGAGCGTCCCGGCCGCGTGGGGCAGCTGCGCCGCCACGCCGCTCACGCTGCTGTGCGCGCGGTGGGCGCTGCCGAAGGCGTCCAGAACGAACGCGTCGCCCAGGCGGGCCAGCCTGCCGTTCAGGCCCTCTTCGTTCTTCTCCTCACCGGCGCTGAAGCGCACGTTCTCCAGCAGCGCCACCGCGCCCTCGGGCAGCGCCTTTACGGCGGCCAGGGTCTCGTCGCTGTCGGCGGTCCCGGCGATGAACGTCACGGGGCGGCCCAGCACCTTCTCCAGCACGGGCGCCACCGGCTTCAGGGAGTACTTCTCCTCGGGGCCGTTCTTCGGGCGGCCGAAGTGGCTCATCAGGATCACGTTGCGCGCGCCCGCGTCCAGCAGGGCGCTGATGGTGGGGAGGCTGGCGGTGACGCGCGTGTCGTCCTGCACCACGCCATCCTTGACGGGAACGTTGTAATCCACGCGCACCAGCACGCGCTTACCCTGCACATCCAGCTGACTGAGGTTCTGCATGTCGTCTCTCCGGGGAAAAAGGTGATGGTTGATAGAGGATGGACGGGCCACCTCTCTATCAACCATCAGGGGATGGCGGTCAGCCTTTCTGCTGAACCAGCTGCACGAGGTCGGCGATGCGGTTGCTGTAGCCCCACTCGTTGTCGTACCAGCTGAAGAACTTCACGAGGCTGCCCATCGCCATGGTCAGGCCGCCGTCGATGATGGCGCTGTGGGGGTCGCCCACGATGTCGCTGAGCACGATGGGGTCTTCGGTGTAGGCGATGATGCCCTTGTGGCTGCCCTCGGCGGCCTTGCGGAATACGTCGTTGACTTCCTGGGCGGTCACGTCACGCTTGAGGATCACGACGACGTCGCTGATGCTGCCCGTGGGGGTGGGCACGCGCAGGCTGGTGCCGTCGAACTTGCCCTTCAGCGCGGGGTACACCTGCGACACGGCCTTGGCGGCGCCGGTGCTGGTGGGGATGATGTTCACGGCGGCGGCGCGGGCGCGCCGGAGGTCGCTGTGCGGCAGGTCCAGCACGCGCTGGTCGTTCGTGTAGGAGTGCACGGTGGTCATGATGGCCTTCTCGATGCCGAAGGCTTCATCGATGAGCTTCATGGGCGCGCCGAGGCTGTTGGTGGTGCAGCTGGCGTTGCTGATGATGTTGTGCTGCGCGGGGTCGTAGTCCTGCTCGTTGACGCCCAGCACGACGCTGATGTCCTCGCCCTTGGCGGGCGCGGTGATGATGACCTTCTTGGCGCCGCCCTGGATGTGCTTGCCCGCGCCGTCACGGCTGGTGAAGATACCGGTGGATTCGATGACGATGTCCACGCCCATCTCGCCCCACTTGATGTTGGCGGGGTCGCGTTCGGCCAGCGCGTGGATCTTCTTGCCGTTCACGGTTAGGGAGGTGTCGTCGTACTCGACGGTGCCGTCGAACTTGCCGGCGGTGCTGTCGTACTTCAGGAGGGTGGCGAGCGTCTTGTTGTCGGTCAGGTCGTTGATGGCGACCACTTCAACGCCGCGAGCTTCCAGAACACGGAACACCAGACGGCCGATGCGGCCGAAGCCGTTAATCCCTACTTTCATGCTGTGCCTCCAGTCGTGAGGGCCGCCCCCTGTGCTGGGGCGGATGACCTCGCATGTCGCAGTGTAACGCGGGTCTCCGGATCGGCGGTTCGTGTCACCTGTACACCAAAGCATTCGTGAACCGAGTCCAAAAAAAAGGGGGCGGCCACAGCCACCCCATCCTCACGGCATTCCCAGGGCCTTACCCGGCGTTCAGCACGAACGCCACGTCCACCGTCACCGAATCGCTACTGCCCGGGTAACGCACGTCGAAATCGAAGGGATTGAACTTGAACTGAGTACTCACGTTCACCTTCCCCCCCTGCAACGTCGCCTTGACCGGCACGCTGACGCTCTTCGACGTGCCCTTCACGGTCAGGGTACCGGACGCCGTGGTGGACAGCGTCTGGCCCTCGACGAGTTTCCCGCCGGTCAGTTTCTCCAGTTTGAAGGTCGCGTTCGGGAACTTCGCGGTGTTCAGCGCCTCCGCGCCCTTGGCGTGCGTGTCCCGCAGACCGATCCCGGTCTTCAGGTTCACGACCGGGACCGTCACGCTGCCGGTCGTCGCCGCGAGATTCGCCGGATCGAGCTCCACGCTGGCGGTCACGCCCGCGATGCTGCCCCGCACCGGAATGAAGCGCACCGTGTGCGTGAAGCTGGCGGTGCCGTCCGCCGCGCGGTAGGAGGCCGCCGGCGCAGGCCCCCCCAGGGTCGAGGTGACGGCAGCCGCCCAGATCAGTGCCCGTTGCATGCCCTGATGGTGCGGCACGCAGGTGAATACTTGGTGAAACGATCAATTTTCCGCCCCGGTCTCCCGGCCGCCGCGCGCCTTTATGCGCGGGCGCGCAAGGGTTCTGTCACCCCCGGCTCCCTACGCTGCGCTCAGATCCGCTGCGTTCCTCACGCCGCACCCCGGAGGTTCCACCCATGCGCTGCACCCTCACCCTGCTCGCCGTCCTGACCGCCACGCACGCCAGCGCCGCCCAGACCACCGTCCACCTCCAGCTGGGCGTCACCGCCGTCTGTGAGCTGCGCAGCGTCACCCCCACCACCGTGGCGCTGCGCTGCACCCGGGACTACCAGCCCGGCGACCTGCGCAGCCTGCCGGAACTGGCCGGTCAGCTGCCCGCCGGGACGTGGTGGCTGGCGAGCAGCGCGGACGCCCCCGACGGCGGCACCCTGAACATCTACGCCCTGCAACCCGGCAGCGAGGCGGGCGGCCAGATCGACTACTACTGAGCCGAGTCCGGCACGTCCCCCCGGCCCCCCAGCCGGCAGCCCACGCTGCTCAGACGGCCCGCCTCCGGCCGGACCCCCACGCGTCATACTGCACGCCATGAGTTACGACCTTCTCGTCATGAAGTTCGGCGGCACCAACATGCAGGATTCGCGCGCCATCCGCCACAGCGCCTCCCTGGCCGCCCGCTCCATCCGCGCCGGGGTGAAGGTCGTCGTGGTCGTCTCGGCCATGGCGGGCGTCACGAACCAGCTGCTGAAACTCGCCGACGCCGCGCAGTCCGGCGACATCGCCGCCGCGAACGACGAGATCGCGCTGATGCGCACCCGGCACTTCACGGCCGCGCAGGAACTCGGCGCGGCTCCCGACAGCGGCACCGTGCGCGAGATCCGCGAGATGCACGAGACGCTGCGCCAGGCGGTGTACGGCGTGTACCTCCTGCGCGAACTGACTCCCCGCAGCCGCGACCTGATCGTCGCGTTCGGCGAGCGCCTCTCCGCACCCCTGATGAGCCTCGCGCTGGAGCAGGACGGCCTGCGCGCCCACCACCTCTCCGGCGGCGAGGCCGGCATCCTCACCGACAGTCACTTCGGGAACGCCAAGCCCATGCCGAACACCTACGAGCGGGTCAGGGACCGCCTGAGCGGCCTGCTGTCCGCCGGGGTCACGCCGGTCGTGGCGGGCTTCATGGGCGAAACCGAGAAGGGTGCCATCACCACCCTGGGGCGCGGCGGCACCGACTTCAGCGCCACCATCGTCGGCAAGGCGCTCGGCGCCGACGAGGTGTGGGCCTGGAAGGACGTGGACGGCGTCATGAGCGCCGACCCGAGGGTCGTGAAGGACGCGCGCAACATCGAGGTGCTCTCCTACGGCGAGGTGATGGAACTCGCGTACTTCGGCGCGAAGGTGCTGCACCCGCTGGCGGTCACACCCCTTCAGGAGAGCGGCATCCCCCTGCGCGTCAAGAGCGCCGCCGACCCGGACTTCCCGGGCACGCTGGTGCAGGCGCAGGCGCGTGACGAGGCCGGGCATCCGGTCAAGGCCGTCACCGCGATCCGCAACGTCAGCATCATCAACGTGAGCGGTGCGGGCGTGCTGGGCATTCCCGAGGTGATCGCCAGCGTGTTCGACGCGATCGCCCGCGAGAACGTCACGCTGCTGATGGTGTCGCAGTCGTCGAGCATGAGCAACGTGTCACTGGCCGTGCAGACCGTGGACGCCGAGCGCACCCTGGCCGCCCTGCGCGCCGGGGTCAGCCTGGAACTGAAGGTCGAGGAGCAGCCCGGCGTGGCGGTGCTCGCCATCGTGGGCAGCGGCATGCGCGGGCAGCGGGGCGTGTCCGCGCGGATGTTCACGGCGCTGGCCGAGCAGGACGTGAACGTGCTGATGATCTCGCAGGGCAGCAGCGAACTGAACGTGTCCGTCGCCGTGGAGGCCGACCACGTGGACGCCGCCACCCTCTCGGTGCACCGCGCCTTCGATCTGGGCGCGACCGCCACCGCCTGATCCACACAGGCTCACGACACTGTGCGGGGCACCGAGGATCTTCCCGGCGCCCCGCACACCTGGTGACGGGAAGGCGGCGTGCGGTGCAGGCGCGCTCCTCGCGCGGCCTAGCGGGTATCGCTCTCCCCGGCCGGACTCCGGCGCAGGTGCGGCCAGCGGCGCGCCATCAGGATGTACAGCCCCGCCACCCAGGTCACGCTGGCCGTGAAGCCTGCCAGCACGTCGGACGGGTAGTGCACGCCCAGGTAGTTGCGGCTGATGCCGATAGCCAGCGCCCACAGCACCCCGAACACCGCCACCGGCCACCCGGCCCGGGACCGCCAGAACACCAGGGTCAGCGCGAACCCGAACGCGGCGTTCGCCATGGCGTGCCCGCTGGGAAAACTGAATCCCGGCTCGGTCAGGACGGCCATCAGTTCGTCCGGGCGGGGCCGCTGGAACACCACCTTCGCCACGACGTTGAGCAGCGTGGCCCCGGCCACCCCCGTCACCAGGAACCAGCCGTGCGCCCGGCCGTTCGACTGGCCCAGCAGCCACGCGATCGCCAGCACCACGAAGGGCAGGATCGTCACGCCGCCCAGCAAGGCCAGCAGTTCCGCGAAGCGCGTCAATTCCGGGGTGCGGCGCTGCGCGTACCAGTTCAGCACCGCCTGATCCCACGCGAAGCCGCCCTCTCGGAACACCTCGTGGGTCAGGTGCGTGAACAGCACGAAGGGCGCCATGACGCCCAGCAGCAGCAGCAGCAGGGAACGCCAGTGCGTCCGGACGAACGGCAGGAATTCACGCCGGGAACGGGGAAACATCCTGTCATTACAGCCCGCCGCCCGGCCTGACCGCACGGGGGGCCGCTTACGCCTTGCTTAACGCTTCTGCGCCCTTTGGCGTAGCCCGCCCTGCGCCACCCGGTGCATGTGCGCGACCCCCTGTGCGGCGCACCATGTGAGGCAGAAGGAACGCGCCCAGCACGGGCTGCCAGTGGGGCGGCGGCGCGACCTCAGGAGCAGAGATGCAGCACGACCTCAACCAGCTTCACGCGCAGGATCTCCTGCAGGAAGCCCAGCACGCCCGCCTCGTCCGGCAGGCCCAGGCCGCCCAGCGGCAGCCCCGCAGGCCCGGCGCCCTGCGCGCCCTCCTGCACCGCCTGCGGCTCGCGTGATCCGCCGCCCGACACCCAGAGCGCCGCTCCCTTCCCCGTGAAGAGGAGCGGCGCTCTTGTTCAGGTGCTCAGGCGATGGGGGCCGCGCGCGCCTCGCGTTCGGTCAGGAAGGTCTTGACGCTCTGGGCGGCGCGCATGGTCATGCCGGGCACCGCCGCGATCTGCTCGACCGGGGCGCTCGCCAGATCCTCCAGGCTCGTGAAGTGCTCCAGCAGCGCGTCGCGCCGCTTCTGCCCGATGCCCGGCAGATCGTCGAACACGCTGCGCAGCATGGATTCCCCGCGCAGCTTGCGGTGGTACGTCACGGCGTAGTTGTGCACCTCGTCGCGCACGCCGATCAGCATCCGCAGCGCCGGGTGGGTGTGCGGCAGCAGCAGTTCACGGTCCACGCCGACCTCCGTGCCGGTCTCCAGCCACCACTGCGCGCCGTACCGCCCGGGGAGGATCAGGCGTTCCTCCCGCTTGGCGAGGCCCACGACCGGGATGTGCACGTTCGCCTCCTTCAGGGCGTCCAGCGCGGCGTTCACCTGCCCGCGCCCCCCGTCGATCAGCAGCAGGTCCGGGAGGGGCAGCTTGTCGCTGAGGCTGCCCGTGAAGCGCCGCGTGATCGTCTGCCGCATGCTCGTGTAGTCGTCCGGGTGATCCAGGCCGCGCACCTTGAAGCGCCGGTGCTCCCCGCGCCGTGAGCGGCCCCCCTCGAACACCACCATGCCGGACACGATGTTCGTGCCGAAGAGGTTGCTGTTGTCATAGCCCTCGATCCGCCAGGGTCGGTCCGGGAGGGCCAGCACCTCGCGCAGCGCGTCCAGGCCCGGGTGGTCGCCCCGGCGTTCCAGCAGCGCCATCTCGGAATCCAGGCCGTTCTGCGCGTTGCGCTGCGCCATGTCGATCAGATCGACCTTGTCGCCGCGTTTGGGGGTGCGCATCTCGACCTTGCGCCCGGCCTTCTCCGACAGGAAGTCACTCCAGGTGGGGGCGTCCTCGAAGTCGGCGGGCAGCAGGATCAGCGGCGGGACGTGGGTCGCCTGCGTGTAGTAGTCCTGCACGAACGCCTCGACGATCTCGCCCAGCGGGGCGTCCTCCGTGCCGGTCAGGAACCGCTTGTCGCGTCCCACGACGCGCCCGCCGCGCATGCGGAACAGCTGCACCATCGCGTATTCCCCGGCCTGCGCGGCGCCCAGGAAGTCCAGGTCGGTCTCCTCGCTGACGAAGGCGTGCTGCTCGGTCCCGAACAGTTTCTCGACGGCCTGCACGCGGTCGCGCACTCGGGCGGCCTGCTCGAAATCCTGTCCCTTCGCGGCAACCTTCATGTCCTCGCGCAGCCGGGCGATGACCGGTGCGGCGCGGCCCTCCAGCAGACTGGTCACGTCCTCCACAACCCGCGCGTACTCGTCGGGATCGGCGCGGTCCACGCAGGGGCCCAGGCAGCGGCCCATGTGGAAGTTCAGGCAGGGGCGCGGCTTGTGCTGCATGGGCAGCCCACTGTTCTTCCGCAGCGGGAACATCGTGTCGATCAGGTTCTTCACGCGTCGCACCGCCGACGAGTCCGGGTACGGCCCGTAGTAGCGCCCGCCGTCCTTGAGCACACGCCGCGTGACGACCAGCATGGGGAAGGCCTCGTTCGTCAGTTTCAGGAACGGGTAGTGCTTGTCGTCCTTCAGCGTGACGTTGTAGTGGGGCCGGTGCTGCTTGATGAGATTCGCTTCGAGCACCAGCGCCTCGACCTCGTTGCGGGCGGTGATGAACTCCAGCGTGTCGGCCAGCGCGGTGAACTTCCCGCTCTTGCCGCCCGCCTTGAAGTGCTGGTTGACGCGCGAACGGAGGTTGTTGGCCTTGCCGATGTAGATGGGTGTCCCGCCCTTGCGGAAGATGTACACGCCGGGCGTGGTGGGCAGCACGGGCAGGTCGTCGGGATGCACGCCACGCAGCATAGTGGAGCGGCAGAACGGTTTCCGTGACGGTGGGTGCGAAGCATAAATCTGATCAGAGAGAACAGATGATTCACGAGTTAGCAGTATCGTGAAAATATTCACTAACAGATGGGTATTCTGGACAAATGGTGGATTGACATGCCGGACAGGAACAGAAGCCAGAAGCCTTTCAGCCTCACCACGTCCAGAACTCAACCGGCACCTCCGCCAGGAGCTGATTCCCGGTGAAGGCCACAGCACTCAGCCACGATTCGTCGCTGAACCTCGTACGATCAGGAAATTTCAGCACGGCCCGGTCGTGACCGGGTGGCAGATGCCCGACCGGAAGCGTCCCACTGTACCGGGTCGCACCATGAGCGGCAACGTGCTGGTTCCCGGTTCCTTCATAGCAGCCGTATTCCCTGGGAATGTCTGGCATCTCTCTCTGGTTACGGAGGCGCGTGAACCGGGCAGTTCGGTTGCCGAACGCGCAGCCGTCCACGCCGACCAGTGCACTGCGGTCCCCTGGAGTGGTGATGAGGACGGTGACGTCGGCGTGAAGACCGAGCACGAGCCTGGGAGTGCTGACCTCCACGCAGACCCGGTCACAGACGCGACTCCGTGTGGGAACGAGGAGGGCCACTGCGGCGGCCAGGGCAACAGTCACGCCGACTAGGAGAGGAAGCGTCAGCCGTCTCATGGGGACATCGTATGCGGCACGACTCTCGACATGCCCGGCTCCTCGCAGGCCCGGCACCGTCGGTCGGCCTTCCATAAGGTTCCTGACAGGTTGGGGGTGCCGCTGAGCGTCTATCCTGCGTGGCGTGTCCACCGAGTCCTTCACGCATGACGGCGCGCACCTGGGCGTGCGGCGCACCGGGACGGGGCCGCCGGTCGTACTCGTCCATGGCCTGAGCGGCTCGACCCGCTGGTGGCGGTTCAACGTGCCCGCGCTGAAGCAGGCGCACGCGGTGTACAGCCTGGACCTCAGCGGGTACGGCCGTTCCTGGGGGCGGCCCTCGCGCAGCGTGCGGGACGCGGCCGACCTGATCTGCGCGTGGCTGGACGCGCAGGACCTGCGCGACGTGACACTGGTCGGGCACTCCATGGGCGGGCAGATCAGTCTGCATGTCGCGGCGCAGCGGCCCGACCGGGTGCGGAACCTCGTGCTCGTGTGTGCCAGCGGCCTGCTGCGGGCGAACGCCGCGCGGACGGCGCTGCACCTGCCGCGCGCCGCGTGGATGGGCGAGCGCCGCTTCATCGGCCGGATCGTGTTCGACGGGCTGCGGGCCGGACCGCTGAACCTGTGGCGCAATGCCACGGACCTCCTGCGCGACAGCGTGCAGGACGTCCTGCCGTTCGTGTACGCCCGGACGCTGATCATCTGGGGTGAGCGCGACATCCTGGTGCCGCTCGCGCTGGGGCAGCTGCTGCACGAGGCGCTGCCCGGGTCCCGCTTCGAGGTGATTCCCCGCGCCGGGCACGTGGCGATGGTGGACCGCCCGGCCGTCTTCAACGCGCTCCTGCTGGACTTCCTGAACGGGGGAGAGGACGGACCCTCCTCTTGAGCGGACAGCCGACGTACCTGACGGTGAATGGTCTGCGCACCCACGCCTGGAAGCGGGGTCGGGGTGCGCCGCTCGTGATCGTGCCGGGTCTGGGCTGCGCCTCGTGGATGTACGCGCGGCTCGCGCGTGAACTGGCGCGCGAACGCACGGTCTTCGTGTACGACCCCCCGGGGCACGGCGACAGCCAGGGCCGCCCGGATTTTCCGGTGTGCATCAAGCACCTGACCGATCACCTGGCCGCGTGGCTGCGTGCCGCCGGTCTGGAAGGCACGCCGGTGTTCGGGCACTCGCTGGGCGGCGAGGTGATGTTCGACCTCGCGGCGCGCTACCCCGACTGCGCGCCGGCCCTGATCGCGTGCGCGCCGACCGGCATTCCCGAGAACCCCAGCGTGCGGCTTCAACTCGCGCGGCTGCTGCGGGATCTGCCGCGCGAGCGGCTGGGGCTGCTGTGGCCCGGTCTGCGGGCCTACGCCCGCTGTGGGGGGCGGCGCATGCTCCTGCTGGCCCGCGACCAGGAGGCCCATATGACCGGTCCCCTGCTGCCGCGCGTGCGGGTGCCCACCCTGCTCATCGACGGTCAGAGTGATCCGGTTATCCAGACGTGGACGGTCGAGCGGATCTGTGCGGACATCCCGGAGGCCGTGGCGCGGCAGATTCCCGGTGCGCCGCACGGCCTGACGGACACGCATCCGCGCGCGGTGGCGCAACTGACGCTGGAGTTTCTGAGACGCGTCGGTCACTGATCTGGAGGGTGGCACATAACCAGCTTTGAAGAGGGCTGGCTTGATCGCCCCTCTGGCAAAGAGAACTCAAATTTCACGATCCAGATTAATCGTGAATACTTTCACTAGGAATGATCTGAAGAAGGGGAGGTCACCCTCCCCAGCCAGTTCAGTCTGCTGAAACGGCCACGCTCAGCCCCACGTCGGCCAGCTGCCCGGGCTCGACGGGGGAGGGCGCCAGCGCCATCAGGTCCACGCCGCGGTTGTTCTTCGGGAAGGCGATGACCTCGCGGATGCTGCTCGCGCCGCTCATGACCATGATCAGGCGGTCGAAACCCCAGGCGATGCCGCCGTGGGGGGGCGTGCCGTACTCGAGGGCGTCCATGAAGAACCCGAACTTGTCGCGGGCCTGTTCGGCGCTGAAGCCGATGGCCTGGAACATCTTGGCCTGCACGGCGGGGTCGTGGATGCGGATGCTGCCGCCGCCGACCTCAAAGCCGTTCAGGACGAGGTCGTACGCCTGCGCGCGGATTTCGCCCTGGCGGTCTGTGCCGAAGAGGTCCAGGTCGTCGGGGTGGGGGGCGGTGAAGGGGTGGTGCATGTACGTCCAGGTGCCGCTCTCGTCGTCGAATTCCAGCTGGGGGAACTCGGTGACCCAGGAGACATGGAACTGCGGGCCAGTGGCGGCGAGGTCGAACAGGTCCCGCAGGGCGAGGCGGACCGCGCCCAGCGCGCCGACGGCTTTCTTCCACTCACCCGCGGTGAACAGGAGGGTGCCGCCCTGCGCGACGCCGGTGCGGGCGATCAGTTCGGCGGCCTGCGCGGTGACGAACTTGCTGATCCCGCCGGTGAAGCCGTCGCCGTCACGTTTGAGCCACGCGAGGCCGCCCGCGCCGTTCTGCTTGGCGATCCGTTCGAGTTCGTCGATCTGCTTGCGGGTCAGTTCGGGCGCCGCGATCACCTTGACGGCCTGCGCAGCGGCGAAGGCCTTGAACTCGCCGCCCTGGAACAGGTCGGTGACGTCCGTGAACTTCAGGTCGAAGCGCAGGTCGGGCTTGTCGGACCCGTAGAGGTTCATGGCGTCCATGTACGCCATGCGCGGGAAGGGAAGGGGCAGTTCGACGCCCATCGTCTCGCGGAACACGTGGGCCATCAGGCCCTCCTGGGTGCTCAGCACGTCGTCGAGCTCCACGAAGCTCATCTCCATGTCGAGCTGCGTGAAGTCCGGCTGGCGGTCGGCGCGCAGGTCCTCGTCGCGGAAGCAGCGGGCCAGCTGGTAGTAGCGGTCGTACCCGGCGATCATCAGCATCTGCTTGAACAGCTGCGGGCTCTGCGGCAGCGCGTAGAACTCACCGGGGTTCTGGCGGCTGGGCACCAGGAAGTCACGGGCGCCCTCGGGCGTGGATTTCGTGAGCATGGGCGTCTCGACCTGCACGAAGCCCTCGCGGTCGAGGTACTCGGTGACGGCGGCGACGGCCTTGCTGCGCAGGACGAGGTTGCGTTGCATCTCCGGGCGGCGCAGGTCGAGGTACCGGAACTTCAGGCGGATGTCCTCGGCGACGCTGTCGCCCTTCTCCAGTTCGAAAGGCGTGGTCTTCGCAGTGTTCAGCACCTTCACGCGCGTGGCGATCACCTCGAAGTCCGCGAGGCCCCCCTTACGCTGGCTTTCGGGGCGGGCCTGGTAGGTGCCCTCGATTTCTGCGACGTACTCGGCGCGCAGGCGGTCCGCGTCCGCGAACGCGGCGGAGTCCGGTTCGACCTGCACCTGCACCA
Organism: Deinococcus actinosclerus; assembly: GCF_001507665.1. NCBI lineage: Bacteria > Thermotogati > Deinococcota > Deinococci > Deinococcales > Deinococcaceae > Deinococcus > Deinococcus actinosclerus. The sequence continues at coordinate 1,612,708 of NZ_CP013910.1, forward strand.
GACCGCTGCGGTCCCGCAGTTCCAGGAAGATCAGGCCGCCCAGGTCGCGGCGGCGGTTCACCCAGCCCTGTAAGGTGATGGTCTGCCCGGCGTGCGCGGGCGTGAGGTGGCCGATCATGGCGGTGCGTTTCATGCGTGCTCCTGAAGGAAGGTGGCGAGGTCGGCGGCGGCGAGGCTGCGCTGCTCACCGGTCCTGATGTTCTTGAGGCTGAGGGTGCCCTGCGTGACCTCGTCGGTCCCGAGGAGGGCCACCCAGTGCGCGCCGCGCCGCTCGGCGTCGCGGAAGGCGGCGGCGGGTTTCATCGCGCGGTACGCGAACTCCGCGCGGGCGTGCGCGCGGGCGCTCATGGCGGTGCGCGCGGCGTGCGGGACGTTCACCTCGTCCAGCGCGGCGACGTACAGCAGCGGGCCGGCGATCTCCGGGAGGGCCATGCCTTCGGCTTTCAGCGCCAGCAGGAGCCGCTCCACGCCGAACGCCCAGCCGATGCCGGGAATGGTCTCCTTGCTGCCGAGTTCCTGCGCCAGCCCGTCGTAGCGGCCCCCGCCGCCCAGCGCGGACTTCGCGCCGACGCCCTCGTGGTGCAGTTCCCAGGCGGTGCGGCGGTAGTAGTCCAGGCCCCGCACGATGCTGGGGTCGATGTCGAACTCCACGCCCCACTCGGTCAGGTAGCCCTGCACGGCGCGGAAGTGCGCGCCCGCCTCCTCGCCCAAGAAATCCAGCATGGGTTTGACGCCCAGCTCCGCGAGCAGCTCCTGATCCGAGGCGCTCTTGCTGTCCAGGATGCGCATGGGGTTGCGGGTCAGGCGGTCCTTCGAGTCGTCCGACAGGCGCTCCAGCTGCGGCGTGAACAGCTCGCGCAGGTACGTGTTGTAGCGCTCGCGGTCCTCCGGGTCGCCGATGCTGCCCAGCTTCACGCGCACGCCCGTGAGTCCCAGTTCGCGGACCACGCCCACCATCAGCGCGATGGCCTCGGCGTCCACCAGCGCCTCCGTGCTGCCCAGCACCTCGTAATCCACCTGATGGAATTGTCGCAGGCGACCCGCTTGGACGTTCTCTGCGCGGAACATTGGACCATGCGTCCATAGCTTCAATGGGGAGGGAAGTTGCTTCAACCCATTAAAAAGATAGGCGCGAACGATAGCGGCAGTCCCCTCAGGGCGGAGGATATAACCCCCATGATCGCCGAAGTAGGAAACCGTGAACATCTCTTTGCGGACAATATCGGTGCTACCGCCTACTCCCCGCTTCACGATGTCAGCCTCTTCAAATATCGGAGTATCAATGCGCTGCGCGCCTGCACGTTCAAGAACGCGCCGTGCGACCTCTACCAACCAACCGTGCGCCTGCGCCGAAACGTCGAGCGTGAGCTTAGGGCTCTGTGGGGGCAACAGATCTTTCGTGCCCTTAGGGGGTTTGATCACCATAACCCGAGCAGCATAGCGCCTGCACGGCAAAACCCCCCTGTGCCGGACAACTGGCACGCCCCGCCCTGGCCCCAGAACAGGGGAGAGGGCGGCCCCCGGACTCCCGGACGCCGCCCCCCTCCTTCACGCTCTGGTTACTGCTTGACGCTGAACGGCAACCCCGTGGAGCGCATCGCGCCGACCTCCACGAACAGCCAGCTTCCGCCCACCGGCGCGTCACTGGGCACGGTCAGCACGATCTGGCTGTCCGTCCACGACTGCACCGCCGCGGCCGGGAACACGTAGCCTCCCTCGCCCTGCTCGTTGGCGCCCAGGCGCACCTTGCCGGTGCTGGGCCCACCCAGGTACCGGCCCTGAATCGTCAGGGTGCCGCCGCGCGCGGCGCCCTCGGACGCCTTGATCAGCACCGGCGTGACCGTCACCATCCGGGACGCGCCCTGCTGGGCAGGCGCGCACGCCACCAGCCCCCCAGCCATCAATAAAGAAGCAACAAAGAAACGCAGCATGTCCTTTCCTCCGTGCAGGCAGTCTAATGCATGTGATGACAGGCGCAGCCCCCACCCCCTCTGGCACCCTGAACGGCACCCGCATTCTCGTGGTCTTCAACCCTAAAAGCGGGAGCGGTGACAGCCAGCTGCCCCAGTTCATGCAGATGCTCCGCGAGGACGGCGCAGAGGTCGTTGAGCGTGAACTTCAGAAGGACACGCCCATGGCCGACTACGTGCAGGACGTCGAACAGTTCACGTACCTCGTCGGTGCGGGCGGGGACGGCACGGTCAGCAGCCTCGCGTACGCCGCGCGGTACAAGAATGTCCCCATGCTGGCCTTCCCGGCCGGGACCGCCAACTTGATCGCGCAGAACCTCGACCTGCCGCAGGACGCGCCCGCCCTGGCCGAGATCGTGCGTGGCGGCCACAGCCTGCGCGTGGACATGGGCGAGATCGAGGTCAAGGGCGAGAAGAGCGGCTTCTGCATGCTCGCCGGCGCGGGTGCGGACGCCAGCATGATCCGCGACAGCGAGGAACTCAAGGAACGCTTCGGGGCCATGGCGTACGTCATGAGCGCCATGAAGCAGCTCAACCCCAAGAAGACGACCTTCCACCTCAAGATCGACGGGCAGCTCCGCGAGTTCGAGGGTATCGGCGTGATGATCGCGAACTTCGGCATGGCGAACTACCGCCTGCCCATCACCAGCGACATCAGCCCCAGTGACGGCCGCTTCACGGTCATCCTGATGAAGGCCGGGAACATCATGCGCCTCCTGCCGAACCTGATCGACTCGGTGCGCGCGAAGCTGAATCTAGGCGACCCCATGTTCAGCGGGAACCTGGAGACCATCGAGGCCCGCACCGTCGAGGTGGACGCCGACGATCCTTTCCCCCTGCAGTACGACGGTGAGCTGCACGTGGAAACCACGCCCTTCCAGGCGAGCATCCTCCCCGGCGCGATCCGCTTCCTGACGGCCGCCAAACGCGACGATCTCGAAACCTGAACCGACCGACTGTGAACTGACCGCCGGGGCGACTGCCCCGGCGGTCAGTTCACAGTCGGTCCCACAGGCTCGTCCAGCACACCTGAGAAACGGCGAGCTCACAGGAGGCCCAGGAAGGCCCCGGCAACGTCGGCCGAGGGGTAAAGGACGGGGCTGCGCGGGCCAGGAAAGGCGCCTCAGCGGAAGGCCTCGACCGCGTCCGCCAGATCATCCTCCGGCAACTCCACGTACCGCCGGGTCGTGTCCACCTGCTCGTGCCCCAGGAAACCCGCCACCCGCGTGAAATCCTTGACCGTCGCGTACAGCTGCGTCCCCGCGTACTTGCGTCCGGCATGAAAGCCCCGGAACTCGTGCGCGCGCCCGCACGCCAGCGCCACGCGCTGCAGCCGCTCATACGCCGTGGAGTAGGCCCGCCAGGGCAGCACGAACCCCTGCGGGGCCGCCGCCTCCGCCCTCAGGGTCTCCAGCGCCTCACGCAGGCGGGCGCTGAGCGGCACGAACCGCGCCTTGTCGCCCTTGCCGTGCGCGACGAGCAGCCGCCGCGCCGGCAGGTTCACGTGCGCCCACTCGACCGCCAGCGCCTCCGCGATCCGCAGCCCCGCGTGCGTGAGCAGCAGCAGCAGCGCCGCCTCGCGGGGGTCGGCCACCTCCAGCATCGCCTGCACGAACTCCGCCCGGTACGGCGGGTTCTTCACCACGCCCTTCGTGCGGTCCTTCGGGCGTTTCACGTCCGCGAACGGGTCGGCGTCCGTCGCCCCGGCCCAGCGCAGCGCCCGGTACAGCGCGCCCGCCGCCGCCACCCGCGCCTGCACGGTCGCGGGCTTCAGGCCCGAGGCGCTTAGCGCGGCCACGTACAGGCCGGGTTCACGCCGGCCCGGGTGCAGCAGATTCCAGGCGTTCGAGGTCGCGTGGTCGAGCAGGACCTCCACGCCCTTGCGGTAGGCGCGCAGCGTGTGCGGACTGAGCCTCACGCCCGCACTGGTGTCGCTGCTGAGGTAGGCCAGCGTGAGGGCCCAGAGATCCTCGCCCGACTTGTCGCGGGCGGCCGTGATGGCCCGGACGCGCAGCGCCTCGTCGGTCAGTCCGGCGAGGGCGCGGGCCTGGGCGAGGCGGTCACCGAGGTAGGGCGTGATCTGCGACATGTATGACGATGATAACATGCCTTATCAACGGAGCACATGCGGAGGCTCAGGCGAACACCCTGGGCAGCGGCTCCAGCCGGCAGCGGTGCCGCTGCCCACCACGGCCGCACCCGCATTTCAGAACATGCGCTCCCGGCGCGTGACACCGAACCCGATCATGCCCAGCGCCAGCAGCAGCGCCGGCCAGTCACCCACCCGGACGTACAGCGTGGTGCCACCCAACAGCCGGGGGCGGACATCCAGCGTCCGGAGCTGATCCCCGCTCTGGACAAGCTGGACTGGACGCCCCAGGTCGTCCACGGCGCCCGCCACGCCGTTGTTCACGCTGCGGACCAGCCAGCGCCGCGTCTCGATGGCCCGCACGCGGCCCATGTTGAAGTGCTGCTGGACGCCCCAGCCCTTGTACCAGCCGTCGTTGCTGGGGTTCACGAGAAGTTGCGCGCCCTGCGCGGCCAGCGCCCGCGCCACCCGGGGAAACACACTGTCGTAGCAGATGTACGCCCCGTACAGGACACCGTTCAGGGCGAGGGGTGTGGGATTCGCGTTCGGTCGGAAGTCGGGAATGGCGAAGCCGAGGGGCGTGAGAATCGCGCGGTAGACGGGACCGAGAATGGTCTGGAACGGGAATTCCTCACCGAAGGGCACGAGTTTGGTCTTGTCGCTGCGGCTGGTGACGCGACCGGTGGCGTCGAGTGTGATGGCCGCGTTGTACTCGCGCGGCTCGGCCAGAGGATCCGCTGGATTCGTGCCGAAGTCGACGCCGCCCGCGCCGCTGATGCCGGGGCCGGGGAAGTCCGGGCGCGTGTCGGGCGCCCCGGGATAGGTGAGCGCTGTTTCACTCCACACGACCACGCTGCCTGGAGGGCGGTTCAGGCTCGCGGCGCGGGTCTGCTCAAACTGCGTTTCGGTGGACAGTTCGCCAGTGGCGCGTCTGAAGACGTCGAAGGTGACGCGCATGACGCGCATGGGGTGGTCGGGGCCGCTGCCGGGCGTGCGGGTCATCCCGTACCCGAGCGCGGCGGCCCAGGTGAGTGCGGCGAGCAGCGCGGGCGCCCAGGGGCGTCTCCCCTGTTCCTGCGCGCCCACCCAGGCGTGGGAGAGGCTGGCGGCGGTGAAGGTCACGAGGACGCTCCCCAGCAGGACGCCGCCTAGGTCCGCGATCTGGATGGCGGGGGTGGGCAGCAGCGTGTAGCCCAGGGTGGGCCAGGGAAACGCGAGGGGCCCGAGGAAGCGCAGCCATTCGAGGATGATCCACGCGCCGGCCAGCGTCCAGATCCGCCCCGTGCGGGTGCGGGCGACGCGGGCAGCCAGGAACGCGGTGACGGCGAGAAAGGCGCCTTCGAGCGCGAACAGCACGAGGACGAGGGGCGCGGCGCCGAGGAGCTGCTGGAGGAACGCGCCCAGCCACCACAGGTGCAGCCCGAAGTACCCGAAGCCCACCCAGAAGCCCCGGCCGGCGGCCTGACGGGGGGTCGGGGCGGACGCGATGAAGGGCAGGATCAGGGCGAGGGGCACGAAGGTGGCGGCGCTCCAGGGCAGTGGGAGGCCGCAGGCGGCAAGCAGCAGCCCGAGCAGGAGGCCAGTGGCGGGGGTGGGCATCGCCTTGCCACTATAGGCAGTTCGGGTGCTGGAGGGGGTGTGGGGTGGGGTGAGCGGGTCACGCCGCCTGTTTTGCTCTAGGATGAAGGGACCTTGAGACTGGCGTTTATCAGTGACATTCACGGGAACATTCACGCGTTGACAGCGGTGAAGCGGTTCCTGTCAGAGCACATCGTGAATCAGGTGATCGTGGTGGGTGACCTGGTGGGGTACGGCGCGAGCCCGGGCCCGGTGATCGACTTCGTGAAGCGCGAGGGCTGGACGGTGGGACTGGGGTCCAGCGACATGCGCGTGGCGATGGACATGGGTGACCGCGCCGACCGCAAGGGCGTGGCGGATCAGGTGCTCACCTGGACGAAGAAGATGCTCACGCCGGAGCAGGTGGATTTCCTGCGGCGCCTGCCGCCGGGCGGGCGGATCATGACGCCGGTGGGGCGCGTGCGGTACTTCCACGGCAGTCCGCACGACCCGGAGCAGCGGCTGGACCTGATGGCGCCCGAGCGGGAACTGGAGGCGCTGGCGGACTCGCTGGGGTCGCGGGTGATCGTCGTAGGGGGCACGCACGTGCCGTTTATGCGCGTGGTCGGTGAGACGACGTTCGTGGATCCGGGCAGCGTGGGGCTGACCCTGAATCACGAGCCGGGGGCGGACGTGGTGATCGTGGACTGCGTGGGCCGCAAGCCGAAGGTGTCGCTGCACAAGGTGACGTACGATTTCGCGTCGAGCGCGTTCGACATCATGGCCTGGAATCTGCCGCCGGTGATCGCGGACGTGATCCGCACGGGCCGCATGGGCTGACCGGTCGGGCGTCGGGGAGAGGGCCACCCAGGTACGCTGGGTGGCCCTCTCCTCTGTGTCTGTGTCTCTCCTCTGTGTGGACCCGCTCGTGTGGGCCAGCTCAGGCCGGCACAGGGTCCAGGGCCGTCAGGAAACGGTCCGCGAGGCCGCGCTCGCCCAGCAGCTCCTCCAGGGCACGCATGAGGGTCAGATAGGGGGCGGGGCGCGCGGTTTCGCCCATCAGGCCCAGGCGCCAGATCTGGCCTGCGGTGGCGCCCAGCCCGCCGGTGACACTGATGTGCCGCGCGCGGAGGGCCTTACGCACGCCGGCGTCGTCGAGTCCGTCCGGCAGGCGCAGGGCGAGGACGGTGGGCAGGCGGTCTTCGGGGCGGCGCACGTAGGGGGTGAAGCCCAGCGGCGCCAGGGCAGCCTGGATGGCCGCGCCGACCTGCTGCACGCGCCGCTGCCGCTGCTCCAGGCCTTCGTCTAGTGCGGCGCGCAGCGCGGCGTGCAGCGCGTAATGCAGGTTGACCGGGACGGTGTGGTGGTAGGAGTGATCCTGCCAGTAGTCGCGCAGGCCCTGGAAGTCGCAGTACCACAGGGGCGTGGGGGTGCGCCGGGCCTGGAAGCGCGCGAAGGCGCGGTCACTGATGGCGACGGGCGCCAGGCCGGGGGGGGCGCTGAGGCATTTCTGCGCGCCGGTGTAGGCGTAGTCCACGCCCCACTGCGCCATGTGGAAGGGTTCCATCCCGGCGGTCGTGACAGCGTCGACGGTCAGCAGCGCGCCGCTCTGCTGGACGAGCCGGGCGATCTCGGGGACGGGGTTCAGGACGCCGGTGCTCGTCTCGCCGTGCACGACCGCGACCATCTGGACGCCGTCGAGGCGCGCGGCGACCTCGTCCGGGTTGATCGCCTCGCCCAGCGGCGCGGTCACGAGGCGGACGCGGGCGCCGTAGCGGGCGGCCATCTCGGCCATGCGGTGCCCGAAGGATCCGTTGGCGCACACGAGCACCTCGTCGCCGGGTTCCACGAGGTTGGCGAACCCGGCTTCCATGCCCAGGCTGCCGGTGCCTGCGAGGAGCGCGGTGAAGGTGCTGTCCGTGGCGCCGTACATGGCGCGCAGATCGGCCTGGATCTCGCTGTTGAGGGCAAACACCTCGGGGTCCATGTGTCCGAGCATCGGCCGCGTGAGGGCCTGCATGGCCCGGGGGTGGATCGGTGTGGGGCCGGGGGTCAGCAGGATGTGCTCGGGGGTCGCGTCCAGCATGAGCGTCAGCCTAGCGGAAATCGGAGACTATGGCAATATCGTTGCGGCAAAGCGGGAATGATCCTGTTTAGATTGCATTTCATTGCTCAAAATTCTGATCCCACGGGTCTATATTGCGCCATGAGGTCCGCATGTGGATATGGCCCGGCGCCCGCACGCCCACTTTCCACAATCGGAGTTCGCCGCCGGGTCGTAGAGTGTCCGGCATGCCCAGCCACCCTCCCCTGCGCGCCGTGCTGTTTGACCGTGACGACACCATCGCCTTCACCGACCCCGGGGTGTACCGCGAGGCCGCCCTGTGGGGCCACGCGACCTTCGGCCTGGACGCCCGCACCTTCGGGGCGGCGCTGCGCGACCAGTGGAACCGGCGCGCGCTGGACTGGTGGGATCTGCGCACCCAGGCGCAGGAGGACGCCTTCTGGCAGGCGTACGGCCAGGAACTCGCGGGCATCCTCGGCCTGACGGACGAGCAGACCGCGCAGCTCATGGCGCGCTGGCCGTACGAGGCGTACATGAAACCCGTAACGAACGCCCGCCACGTGCTCGAGACCCTGCGCGCCCGCGGCCTGAAGGTGGGCGTCCTGAGCAACACCCTGCCCAGCATCGACCGGACGCTGCGCGCCGTGGGCCTGGACGACCTCGTGGACGTCGCGGTCGCGACCTGCGTGGTGGGCGTGCACAAGCCCGACGCCGGCGCCTACCTGCACGCGGCGCAGGCGCTGGAGGTGGAACCTGCCGAGGTGCTGTTCGTGGACGACAAGCCCGAGAACGTCCAGGCGGCCCGCGACCTGGGCATGCACGGCCTACTGATCGACCTGCGGGGCGAGCGGCCCGACGCCATCCACGACCTCGCGCGGGTGCTGGACGTGGTGAGCGAACTGGAGGTCGCGTGCTGATCGACGGGCACCTCGACCTGGCCTTCAACGCGCTGAACGGCCGCGACCTCACGCTCGGGCTGGAGGCGCTGCGCGCCGCGGACCCCGTGCCGGACGAGACGGCCACGGTGTCGCTGCCGGAATTGCGTGGGGCCGGCGTGCGGGTGTGTTTCGGAACGCTGTTCGCCCTGCCGCACGGCGCAGGCAGTCCGGGCGGCTACGGCGACCATGCGGGCGCGCGCGCGCAGGCCCTGGCGCAGCTCGACACGTACCTCCGCTGGCAGGACGCCGGGCAGATCCGCCTGCTCACCTCCCGCGAGGCCGTCACCGAGCACCTGAGCGGCCAGGACACCCGGCTGGGCGTGGCGCTGCTCATGGAGGGCGCCGATCCCATCCGCGACGCGGACGACCTGCCCTTCTGGGTCGAGCGGGGCGTGCGCGTGATCGGGCCCGCCTGGGGCCGCACCCGTTTCGCGGGCGGGACCGACGCGCCCGGGCCGCTGACCCCGCAGGGACGGGACCTCGTGCAGGCCATGCGCGATCTGGGCGTCACGCTCGACGCCTCCCACCTGGACGACGCCTCGTTCTGGGAGGCACTGGAGTTCGGGCCGCAGGTGATCGCCACTCACGCCAACAGCCGCAGCCTCGTGCCCGGCAACCGGCACCTGACCGACGACATGGCCCGCGCGGTGGCGCAGGCGGGCGGGATGATCGGACTGGTGTTCCTCAACCGCTTCATCCGCCCTCTGCCGGAAGGGAGCGAGGCTGCGGTGCCGCTGACCGAGCTGGCCGACCACGCCCGGCACTACGCGGCGCTGGTGGGCTGGGAGCACGTCGCGCTGGGCACGGACCTCGATGGCGGCTTCGGCGCCGAGAAGGCCCCGGCGGGCGTGGACCGCTACGCCGACGTGCCCGCCTTCCTGCAGCAGGTGCCCGCAGAGGCGCGGGAGGGTGTGGCGTGGGGCAACTGGGCGCGCTGGCTCACGCACCGGCTGTGACCGGGCGCCGCATCGGGCAGGGGGCGCCGGACACTGACTGCCCCGGCGCCCCCTCCCTGATGCGGATTTACTTGATGGTCTTCTGCATGGTCTTCACGGCCGTGTTCAGCAGGCCCGCGTAGTTCTGGTCGGGTTTCTGCACGCTGGTGTCCACGGCGCTGCTCCAGGGACCCCACACCTGCCCCATCTCGGGGATGTTGGGCATGGGCGTGCCGGTGCTGATCACGCGGCCGAAGCCCGCCACGATGGGGTTGCTCGACAGGCGCACGCGCACGCCCAGGTTCACGGGAATGCGTCCGCCCGCCTGGTTGAACGACAGCTGCGCGACGCTGGTGACCAGGCCCTCGGCGAACGCGGCGGCGGCGGGTTTCTGGGTGCCGTAGGCGTTCAGGACGACGCCCTGCACCCCCACGAAGGGGCTCCACTTGCCGGTCGCGCCGGGGGGCGTGGGGAACGCGGCGATGCCGTAGTTGATGCCGGCCTTCTTGATGTCCCCCATGTCCCAGGGGCCGGTGACGATCATGGCGGCCTTGCCGCTCAGGAAGGCGGCTTTCACCTTGTCGCCGGTCATGCCGGCGGGCACGAGCCGGTCCTTGAAGCGCAGGTCGTTCATCAGGGCCAGGGCCTTGCTGGCCCCGCTGTTGTTCAGGCCGATGTCGTGGATGTCCAGCGTGCCGCTGGCGTCCCCGAAGACGTACGAGCCGTAGGCGCTGAAGAAGCCGTAGTTCATGTAGGCGTTGCTCAGGTCGGTCAGGAAGCCGTAGCGGCCGGCGCTGGCGTTGGTGTTCTTCTTCGCTGCTTTCAGGAAGTCCGTCCAGGTGATGGGGGCGGCGGGCACCAGTTTCTTGTTGTAGACCAGGGCGACACTCTCGGCGAACATGGGCAGGCCGTAGAGTTTGCCGCCGACGGTCAGGGCGCGCACGGTGGTCTGGTCGACCTCGCCGCGCCGGGTGCGGGTGACGTAGGCGTCCATGGGCTCGATGACCCCGGCCTTGGCGAGCTGGCCGATGCGGTCCTGCGGGAGGGTCACGATCACGTCCGGGCCCGCGCTCTGCTTGGCGGTCTTGAGGAACTGGTCGACGATCTTGTCCAGCGGGACGTTCACGAGCTTGACGGTGTTGCCGCTGATCCGGGTGTAGATCTTGACCTGGGTGTTGAGCCAGGCGACCTCGGCCGCGTCGTTGAAGTGGGTCCAGACGGTCAGGGTGGCGGCCTGGGCGCTGCCAGCCAGCGCAAGGGCCAGAAGGGTAAGGCTTCGTTTCATGTGGTCTCCATGGGCGGCACGGTTGCGCCCGGAGCGACCCGCACCGACCTGGAAACGGTTCCAAAATTGGTGAGGAGCCGCCTTGTTCAGAAAGGTGGAACTGGCCCGCATTATTCCGCCGCCCACGCCGCCGCAGTCGTGAAAAAAACCGCACCACACGCCCCCCGGCGGATGGAACCACCTGTACCCCCACCGGGGGAACACCTGGCGTAGGCTAGGGCCCGTGACCCTACCTGATCCCCGCACCCACGCGCGCGACCCACAGATGAAGATCGCCGAGGACGCCCTGCGTGACCACCTCTCGGTCCCCGGCTGGCGCTTCGTGGCCCCCACCCCCGCCCACGCCGGCCCCGCCCGCCTGAGCCTGCGCGCCCGCCCCGAGCCGGACGCCCCCCAGGTGACCGAGGCCCTGCCCGGCGAGCCCCTGGAGCTGCTGTGGGAGAACGCCGACGGCTGGGCCCACGTCCGCACAGCCGGGGACCGCTACCTCGGCTGGGCCCGCGCGGACGGGGTGCAGGCGCGCCCCTGGCAGCCGGACCTGACCGTCACCGCCCGCCGCGCCCACGCGTACGCCGGGCCGAAGATCAGCCAGCCCATCCGCGCCGAACTCGCCCACGGCGCGCGGCTGGCCCGGGGAGCGGGCGAGGTCGTCACCGAGCATCACCGCCGCTGGGTCCCCGTCATGCTGCCCGGCGGGCAGGACGCCTGGGTGCAGGAGGTGACCCTCGCGCCGCTGGACACCGACCTCCTGACGTTCGCCCTGGGGTTCCTCGACACCCCCTACGTCTGGGGTGGGCGCAGCGCCTGGGGGCTGGACTGCTCCGGATTGACCCAGCTCGTGTACGGCGCGTTCGGGCGTGACCTCCCGCGCGACGCCGATCAGCAGCAGGCGTTCCTGACACCGGTGAACGAGGCGCAGCCCGGCGACCTCGCCTTCTTCCCCGGTCACGTGGGCCTGATGCTTGGCGGGCGGCGCCTGCTGCACGCGAACGCCACGCACATGCGCGTCACGGTCGAGACACTCGGCGAGGGCGAGTACGGCGCGCGCCTCCAGGCAGAACTGAGCGGCTTCGGGCGGTGGACGCAGTGACCGCCCTCTCCCCCACGGTCACCTGGGAGACGCTGGACCTGCACACCGCGCAACCCTTCGGCATTGCCCGCTGGACGCACAGCGTCTACCCCCGCACCATCGTCACCCTGACCCATGAGGGCCACACTGGGCGGGGTGAGGCCGCCCCGAACGCCTTCTACGGCGAGACGCGCGGCACCGTCGAGGCCGTCCTGCCCCTCCTGGCCGAGGCGGTGGAGGACCCCTGGGACTGGGATGGGCTGCACGCCCGCCTCTCGGCCCGCATGCCGTACGACCATCCCAGCGTGAAGTGCGCCCTGGAGATGGCGGCCGTCGAGTGGTGCGCCGCGCGCGCCGGGGTGCCCGTGTGGCAGCTGCTCGGCCTGAGCCCCGCGCCGCTCCCCGAGAGCAGCTACACCGTCAGCATCGCCGACCTGGACGATATGCGCCGGCAGGCCCGCGACGCCGCCGCCCGCGGGCACGGCGTCCTGAAGGTCAAGCTGGGCACCGACCGCGACGAGGCGATCATCGCCGCGCTGCGCGAGGAAGCCCCGCACGTCCGGCTGCGCGTGGACGCCAACGCCGCCTGGACCCGCACCCAGGCCCGCCGGATGCTCGGCGTGCTGGAGGCCGCCGGGGTGGAGTTCGTCGAGCAGCCCCTCGCCGCCGGGGACCTGGAAGGGCACGGCGCGCTGCGCGCCGTGGCCGGGGTGCCCATCGTCGCGGACGAGAGCCTGCACCACGTCTCGGACGTGCTGGCGCTGGCACGCGCGTTCGATGGCGTCAACCTCAAGCTCGCCAAGCTGGGCGGGCCCCTCCAGGCGCTGCGGGCCCTGCGCCTGGCGCGCGCGCACGGGATGTCCGTCATGATGGGCTGCATGATCGAGAGCAGCCTCGGTATCGCCGCCGCCGCGCACCTCGCGGGTGCGTGCGACTGGGCCGATCTGGACGGCGCCCTGCTCCTCGCGGACGACCCGTTCAGCGGTCTGGACTGGACGGCCGGGCACCTCGCGCGCCCCACGGGCACCGGCTGGGGCGTGGAGCGGCGCGCGCCATGACCATCCGCGTGGCGATCGTCGGCGCCGGCAACCGCGGCGGGGACGTCTACGCGCGCCTGCTCGCCCGGCACGGCGCCGCAGTCACGCACGTCGTGGACGCCCGCCCCGCCCGGCTGAGCGAGGTCGCCACGCGGCACGCCATTCCCCCAGAACGGCAGTTCAGCGACCCGGACGCCTTCTTCGGGCTGGGCCGCGTCGCCGACGCGGTCGTGATCGCCACCCCGGACGATCAGCACGTCCGGCCCTGCCTCCAGGCCCTCGCCCTGGACTACGACGTGCTGCTGGAAAAACCCATCTGCCTCACCGAGGCCGAACTCGATCTCCTTCAGGAAGCCGAGGCGGCCAGCACCGGGCGGGTCACGGTCTGCCACGTCCTGCGCGCCGCGCCCTTCTTCCGCGAGGTGCGGCGCGTGCTGGACAGCGGCGCGCTAGGTACCCTAATCGGCATCCAGCACGCCGAGAACGTCGCCCACTGGCACTACGCGCACTCCTACGTGCGCGGCAACTGGCGCGCGGCCCCACCCGCCGCGCCGTTCCTGCTCGCCAAGAGCTGCCACGACCTCGACCTGCTGCGCGCGTTCGCCGGCAGCTCCCCAGAACGGGTCAGCAGCGAGGGCGGCCTGCACCACTTCCGCCCCGAGCACGCCCCGCCCGGCGCGAGCACCCGCTGCGTCACCTGCCCCGTCCGGGACTGCCCGTCCGACGCGCGGCGCATCTACCTCACCCGCGACCCGCAGGTGTGGCCGGTCACGGTACTCACCGCCGGGGGCATCAGCCTGAGCGACGCGCTGGAACACGGCCCGTACGGCGAGTGCGTGTACCTCGGACAAAACAATGTCGTGGACCATCAGGCCGTCACCGTCCGGTTCCGCAGCGGCCTCACCGCGCAGCTCACCGTCAGCGCGTTCACGCACAACAACACCCGCACCCTGAAACTCCTCGGCACGCACGGCGAACTGCGCGGCCACATGGACCGCCACGAACTCGAACTCCACGACTTCCGCACGGGCGACAGCCACCGCTGGACGGTGGATGCGACAGGTACCCACGGCGGCGGGGACGACGGCCTCGTCCAGGCCTGGCTCGCCAGTCTGCGCGGCGAGACGCCCCCGCCCACTTCCCTCTCCGAGTCCCTGGACTCACACCGGATGGCCTTCGCGGCGGAACGGGCACGTTTGCGCGGCACGGTGGAGTTCCTGTGAATGGCCTGGAGAGATAAAAACACGGCTACCTTAAGCAATAAAACCACTAGTGAAACTATTCACGATTAATCTTATTCGTGAAAAACTTGTTTCTATTTCCACTAAGAAGCCGTCACAGCAGATGCCATGACTGCTCGTTCCTCTCCAGCACGACCCATTCCGTGTTCTTCAGCATGAAGTCCCCACCCTGCCACACCTCGCGGGCATCCAGGCTCAGCAGCTCTGCCAGGGCGATGCGGATGATCCCACCGTGTGAGACCAGCGCCGCGTCCTCATCGGGCAGGCCGTTCACGTCCGCCGCAAAACGCGCGGCGATCTCCCGGAAGGTCTCACCGCCCCGGAACCCCAGCTCGCCGCCACCCAGTTCCAGACGGTCCGGGTGTTGCCGCAGCGCTGAATACGGTTCACCGGCCCACTCACCACAGTCCACCTCATGAATACCCGGAAGGACCGTGACCGGCACACCCAGCCGCTCCGCCAGGGGCCGCGCCGTCTGCTGCGCGCGGCGGTACCGGCTGGCGTACACCGCCCGCGGGCGCGGCTCTCCCCCGCCCACCTGGTCAGCCATGGCCCGCGCCTGTGCGTGACCGGTATCGGTGATCTCGTCGTTCGCGCTGCTCGCGCCGCGCAGGATGCCTGCCTGATTGCCCTTCGTCTCGCCGTGCCGGATGATCCAGAGTCGCATGCGCCCAACTGTAGCGGGCGCACGCGACTGCGGACTGCAGGGGATCAGGCGGTCAGGGCGTCCCGCACGGCCTGCGCGACCGGCGTGGTGGGGCGGCCGATCAGGCGACTCAGGTCGCGGCTCTCGCTGGCAAGTTCGGCGCGCGTGATGCCGGTGTCGCTGTCAGCCAGGACGTGCGCGAAGCCCTCGGGCACGCCGAATCCGGCGAGGGTCCGGGCGTATTCCTCGGCACTCAGGTCGTGGTACGCGACGGGCTGGCCGCTCTGGCGGGCCACCTCGGCGGCGAGGTCGGCCAGGGTGACGGCCTCGTCCCCGGCGAGTTCGTAGGTCTGGCCCGCGTGCCCGTCGCTGCTCAGGACGGCGGCGGCGGCTTCCGCGTAGTCCTGGCGGGGTGCGGGGTTCAGCGCGTGGCTCCCGGCGGCCCCCAGGATCGCGCCACTGCCCACGGCGCCCTTGAGGTCGTAGTTCTCGGTGTACCAGCCGTTGCGCAGCAGCGTGAAGGGCACCCCGGACTCGCGCAGGATGGCCTCGGTGGCCTGATGGTCGCCCGCGAGGATCATGGCGCTGCGGTCGGCGTTCAGGAGGCTGGTGTACGCGATCAGGTCCACCCCGGCGTCGCGGGCGGCCTCGATGACGTTGCGGTGCTGGCCCACGCGGTCGTCGAAGTCGTTGCTGGAGACGAGCAGCAGGCGGTTCACACCGTTCAGGGCGGCGCTGAGGGTGTCGGGCTGCCTGTAGTCGGCCCGGCGCACCTGGATGCCCTGCGCGGCGAGGTCGGCGGCCTTGGCGGGGTCGCGGACGAGGGCGATGAGGTTCCCGGCGGGCACACCCCGCTTGAGGAGGGCCTGGAGGGTGAGGTGGCCGAGGTGGCCGGTGGCTCCGGTGACGGCGATGATGGGTGTGGGGGTCATGGTGGGCTCCTGTGGGGTGAGAGGCGAGAACTCGTAAGGGTTTTACTTACATGTTGGACAGAGGAACGTCAGCCCGCGCGGGCGGCCAGGTCCCCCAGCACGTCCGCGAGGGTTGTGCGGGCCAGTTCGGCTTCCATCGCGGCCTGCGCGCACCCGAAGCGGGCCTCCAGGGTGGCCTGGATGTTCGCGCCGACCGGGCAGGCCGGGTGCGGATGCTCGTGCAGGCGAAACACGCTGGCCTCGCCGTTCACGGCGCGGTACACGTCCAGCAGGGTGATGTCGCGCGGGTCGCGGGTCAGGCGCGCGCCGCTGACACCCTGCTGGGTGGTCAGCAGGTCCGCGCGGCGCAGCAGGCCCGTCACGGTCCGGATCACGACCGGATTGGTCCCGACGCTGGCGGCGATATCGGCCGAACTGGCGTGCTCGGGGAACTGGCTGATGATGCTGAGCACATGCACCGCCACGGCATACTGACTGTTCACGCATTCACCTCCACCAACATGTCATCAATTTACTTACAGGTGGCACAGAAGTCAAGGGCGGAGTCTCCCCCGCCCCCTGGACGTCAGCGGCCCAGGCGGACCGTGACCACCGTGGTGTCCGTGAAAGGCTGCACGTTCACCGCGCGGCCCACGTCCACCAGGAAAGCGTTCCAGCCGCGCTTCAGGCCCGCCTCAAAACCTTTACTGGCGGTCACGTTCACGTCGGTGTTCACCCAGACCACGAACAGGTTCGCGCCGCGCACGTCGGCCATAGCCTCACGCAGCGTCTCGTTCTCGTCCCGGCGGCCATTGTTGTTCTGGTCGCGGTACGTGAAGAGTTTCAGTTCCGCCACCTGCGCCGGGCCGCTCACCTGCACGGGGTCGATCACGCCGGGCCAGTTCACGTTCTGCGGCGTCAGCGTGACCTGCGCCCGCGCGGTCGGGGCGGTCACGGGGAGTTCCAGGCTGAACTGGCCCTTCTCGACCGGCACGCTGCTGACCTCCTGCACCACCTGTCCGAAGGGCGTCACGACCACACCGGCCACGCGCAGGTCGGGTGGCAGATTCCCCCCGGCGACCGAGCCGCGCACCGTCAGGGCGTCAGCGGCACCGGCGGCCAGCAGAACAAGGGAAGTGGCGAGTGTGAAGGTCTTCATACACCCAGTCTACGCGCGTGGCTGACGCCCATGTGACCGCAGGTGACGATCAACATTCACCCGGGTCTCATGCCACACCCAGAGGAGCTGAAGGCAGTCGGGCAACTGAACAGGCCAATGAACAGGAGGGCTGCCCACGCGGGCAGCCCTCCCGGGACAGCAGGGGCGCTTACTTGTTCAGCGCCTGCTTCACGAGGTCGATGATCTCGGGCATGGTATCGGCCACGGGCACGTTCGCCGCCTTGAAGGCCGCGAGCTTGCTCTCGGGGGTACCGACGTCCCCCATGATGATCGCGCCGGCGTGACCCATGCGCTTGCCCTTGGGCGCCGAGCGGCCGCTGATAAAGGCCACGACGGGCTTCTTCATGTTCTGCGCGATGTACTCGGCGGCGGCTTCCTCGTCGGCGCCACCGATCTCGCCGATCACGACGACCGCGTCGGTGTCGGGGTCGGCCTCGAACAGGGGCAGCACGTCCGCGAAGGTCGTGCCGATCACGGGGTCACCGCCGATGCCGACGGTGGTGCTCGTGCCCATGCCCGCGTCGTTCAGCAGCTTGGCGGCCTCGTAGGTGAGGGTGCCGGAGCGGCTGATCAGGCCGATGCGGCCGGGGTTGGCGTAGATCTTGTTCGGCATGATGCCGACCTTGGCTTCCCCGTTCGTGACCAGACCGGGGCAGTTGCCGCCGATCAGGCGGATGCCCTCGCCACCCTGGGCGCGGCTCTGCGCGTCCAGGGTCTTGACTTCCTGCACGGCACGCATCATGTCCACGGTGGGCACACCCTCGGTGATCAGGACGATCAGGGGCATGCCGGCGTGCGCGGCTTCCAGCACGGCGTCCGCGGCGCCCGCGGGGGGCACGAAGATGATGCTGACGTTCGCACCGGTCGCGGCCTTGGCTTCCGCGACACTGTTGAACACGGGCCAGCCTTCGAAGTCGGTACCGCCCTTGCCGGGGGTGACGCCCGCGACGACCTGCGTACCGAAGTCCTTCATGGCGCGGCTGTGGCTCGCGCCTTCACGGCCGGTCATGCCCTGCACGATGACCTTGCTGTCCTTGTTGACGAGGATACCCATTACTTGTTCGCCTCCTTGGCGGCCTCGTCGGCAGCCTCAAACATGGTGGGGTACATCTGGATCAGTGGGCTGTTCACGTCCGCCAGGAGGGCCTTGGCCTCGTCCTCGGCGGTGCCGGCGATGCGCATGCGCACGGGCTTGGTGAGGATGCCCTCGTTCAGCGCCTGGATGACGCCCTTGGCGACCTCGTCGGCGCGGGTGATGCCACCGAAGATGTTGATGAAGATCGCCTTGACGTCACTGTCCTTGCTGACGAGCTTCACGGCGTTGTACACGACCTCGGCCTTGGCGCCGCCGCCGATGTCGAGGAAGTTCGCGGGCTTGGCGCCGGCGCGGTTCACGACGTCGAGGCTGGTCATCACGATGCCCGCGCCGTTGCCCAGCACGCCCACGTTGCCGTCGAGCTTCACGTACGCGAAGCCGTACTTGCTGGCCTCGATCTCGAGGGGGTGCTCGGCTTCCAGTTCGCGCCAGTCGGCCAGGTCCTTGTGGCGGTACATGGCGTTGTCGTCGATCTCGAACTTGGTATCCAGCGCCAGCGGGGTGCCGCTCTCATCCACGAACAGGGGGTTGATCTCGACGAGCACGGCGTCACGCTTCAGCGCGGCCTCGCTCATCTTGACCATCATGTCCGCGATCTTGTTCAGGTTGCCCTTGAAGCCGGCCTTGATGGCCACTTCGCGCGCCTCGTAGGGGCGCAGGCCCGTGACGGGGTCCACGCGGTGCTTGATGATCTTCTCGGGGGTGGCGGCGGCCACTTCCTCGATCTCCATGCCGCCCTCGGCGCTGGCCATCAGGGTGTAGCTCTGCACGTTGCGGTCGACGATCATGCCGACGTAGTACTCGGTCCCGGCGTCGATGTCCACGGCCTTGGTGACCAGGACCTTGTTCACGGTGAGGCCCTTGATGTCCATGCCCAGGATCTTCTCGCCGTTCTCGAAGGCCTTGTCCTCGGTGGGGCTGAACTTCACGCCGCCTGCCTTGCCGCGCCCGCCGACGTGCACCTGCGCCTTCACGACGACCGGCTGGCCGTACTCGCGGGCGATCTGACGCACCTCGTCGGGGGTGCGGGCAACTTTGCCGTCCTGAACGTTCACGCCGAACTGGCGCAGAATTTCCTTACCCTGGTATTCGTGAAGTTTCACGACTGTTCCCTCCTTGGGGTGAGTGACCGGCATTGGCCGCTTTCATTTGTCCCGATCAACGAGTATAAGCGCACTTTTGAAAAACCCCGCGCGGCTGTCTCCGGTGGGGGAACAGGCCCGGTCCAACCGTGACCGGGCGCGCGTCCACAGCCGCTCAGTCAGGACCGGGCGGCGGGCGCCGTGTTACTTTGCCTGTCATGACTCAACTTCAGGAGTTGCGCCGCGCGCTGAGCCGCGCGGGACTGGACGCCGCGTGGATCAGCGATCCCGCCAACGTCCGCGCCGTGAGCGGGTTCAGCAGCGGCAAGGACGGCAAGGTGCTCGTCACGCAGGGCGCCGCCACGCTGTACACCGACGCGCGCTACACGGTGCAGGCCGCCGAGGAGTCCCCGCTCGACACGTTCATCGCGCGGCCCCCCGCCACGCTGGAGCACGCCGCGCCGGGTCTGACGGGGCTGCGGGTGGGCTTCGAGGCCGATCACCTGACGGTCGCCGCACTCGAAGACCTGCGCGAGCACTGGCCGCAGGCGACGCTGGTGGCGGTGCAGGGACTAGTGCAGAGCCTGCGGGCGGTGAAGACCGGCGCGGAGGTGCAGGCCATCCGTGACGCCCAGGCGCTGGCCGATCAGGTGTTCGCGGAGGTGCGGCCCCTGATCGTGGCGGGCGCGCGCGAGCTGGACATCGCCAGCGAGATCGAGCTGCGGCTGCGCCGCGCGGGCGCGCAGAGTGCCTTCGACCTGATCGTCGCCAGCGGCCCGCGCGGGGCGATGCCGCACGGCACGGCCAGTGACCGCGTCATTCAGGACGGCGACCTCGTGACGGTGGACATGGGCGCGCAGCTGCGCGGGTACAACAGCGACATGACCCGCACGGTCGCGGTGGGCACGCCCGGCGCCGAGATGGCCCGCGTGTACCGCGCCGTGCTGGAAGCCGAGGAGGCCGCCGTGCGCGCCGTGAAGCCCGGCGTGCGCACCGCCGATCTGGACCGGCTGGCGCGCGACATCCTGACCGGGCACGGCCTGGGCGAGGCGTTCGCGCACTCGCTGGGGCACGGCGTGGGCCTGGAGGTGCACGAGGCGCCCAGCCTGCGCGGCACGAGTGACGACGTGCTGCAGCCCGGCATGGTCATCACCATCGAGCCCGGCGCGTACCTGCCCGGCGTGGGCGGCGTGCGCATCGAGGATCTGGTGCTCGTGACGGACAGCGGCTACGAGGTGCTCAGCCAGTCGCCGAAGGAGCGGCTGTGAGGCTGCGCGCCGCGCTGCTGGCGGCGCTGCTGCTGGGCGCGGCGCAGGCCGGCACGTACCGCGTCAGGGCCGGGGATACCCTCTGGGAGATCGCGCGGACCCACGGCGTCAGCGTGGGCGCCCTGCTGCAACTGAACGGGCGCCGCGACCAGACGATCCGCGTGGGCGAGGTCCTTCAGGTGCCGACCCCGGGCGGCGCGACCATCCGCGCGGCGTCCCTGGCGCCGGCCGCCGCCCCGCAGGTCTTCCAGCAGGGGCAGGCGGTGTACTACGGCGGGCGGAACCATCCGCAGACGAGCATGACGGCCGCGCACCTGAGCCTGCCGTTCGGGACGTGGGTGCGGGTCACGCATGTCCGCACGGGCCGCAGCGTGGACGTGGTGATCAACGACCGCGGGCCGTTCGGCGCGCAGGCCCGCGTCATCGACCTGTCCACCGAGGCGGCGCGGGCCCTGGGGATCATCTCCGAGGGGATCGCGCCGGTCACGCTGAGTGTCCTGAGCCGCCCCTGAAGCCCGCAGAGGCGGGCGGGCGGTGTAGAATCGTTCGGGTTTCAACCACACACGACAAGTTGATGTGCTTCACCCACCGAGGAGGATGGTTTCAATGACGATGGAAACGGCACTGCTGACCCTGGACACCCTGGCCAAGTACCTGAAGGAA
This sequence comes from Deinococcus actinosclerus, assembly GCF_001507665.1. Taxonomy (NCBI): domain Bacteria; kingdom Thermotogati; phylum Deinococcota; class Deinococci; order Deinococcales; family Deinococcaceae; genus Deinococcus; species Deinococcus actinosclerus. The sequence continues at coordinate 1,633,740 of NZ_CP013910.1, forward strand.
AAGGAAGTCCAGCTGGATATGGAAGAGAACAACGGCCAGCGCTTCATCCGCATGGGCTGGCGTTTCGAGATGGGCGACGCGGCCGTGCTGGTCAGCGTGAACGACGGCCCGAACAACACCAGCCGCCTGGAGATCACCTGCGTGACCCAGAAGCAGTACGGTGACCGCCGCGACGAGGTCGTGAACATGCTCAACGACCGCAACCGCGAGCGTGCCTTCGCCCGCAGCATCGACGCCGACGGCAACGTGTGGCTGGAGTACGTGGGCTTCTACCCCACCCTGGCCGAGATGCCCCAGGAGACCTTCGACACGCTGTTCGGCGGCGTGCTGATGCACTTCCAGGACGACTACGCCTCGCTCGAGGGCTTCGTGCCCCAGATGCAGGTCCAGCAGCCCCAGGCGTAAGCCCCCGGGTCTGAGGAGCGGGCGGGACAGGATCCCGCCTCGCTCCACCACTATTAAGTGAATAGTTTCACGATTTTGCTTACACGTGAAATCTTTGCCCTCTTGCAGATAGTCATGATGGAGGGGACCGGACGAAGGCGGCCCCGGTCCCCCTCCGTCCCCGATGTCAACGGCGCGCGGCCAGCAGTTCCTCCAGGCGGGCCACGTAGCCTTCCAGGGTCCGGAAGGTCGCCTCGACCGGCGCGGGGCTCAGCATGTCCACGCCCGCCTCGCGCAGCGCGTCGATGGGGTCGAGACTCCCGCCCGAGCGCAGGAAGCGCAGGTAGGACTCGCGCGCAGCCTCCGGGTCGGCGCTGAACTGCTCGAGGATCTGGTGCGCGGCGCTGATCCCGGTCGAGTACTGGTACGCGTAGAAGTTCGCGTACAGGTGCGTGCTGAACTGCGCCCACAGGATGCCGCTGCGCTCGCGGTCCATCGTCACGCCGTCCCCGTAGCCCTCCGCGAGCAGGTCGGCGGTCAGGGCGATCAGGTCCGGGGCGCTGAGGGTCCCCCCCGCCTCGATCCGGCGGTAGGCCTCCAGCTCGAAGGCCGCCAGGGTCGGCATGATGAAGAAGTACCGGTGGAAGTTCGACAGCGCCTCCTCGATGATCTGCACCTCGAACTCGGTGTCCCCGGCGGCGCGGGCCTGCGCCAGGAGGTGCTGGCGGACCATCGCCTGGTTGAAGTTGCTGGCGACCTCGGCGTGGAAGAGGGTGTAACGGGGCACGCCGTACCCGTGTTCGCGCTGCGAGAGCAGGGAGTGCATGGAGTGCCCGATCTCGTGCGCCAGGGTGGAGTACGAGTTCATGGTGCCGTTCCAGGTCATGAAGATGTACGGCTTCACGCGGCCGCCGCCGTTGCTGTACGCGCCCTGGCGTTTGCCGTCGTTCTCGGCGTAGTCCACCCACCGTTCGGTGGTCAGGCCGGGCACCATGTCGCGCACGTAGTCGGCGCCCAGGGGGGCCATGCCCTCCGCGAGCCACTGCACCGCCTGCTCGTAGGACACGGCGCGGGGAGGGACCAGCGCGGCCTTCACGTCGTACTCGCGCAGTTCGGGCAGGCCCAGCCACTCGCGGCGCACGCGCCAGTAGCGGTGCCAGACCGGCGTGTTCGCGCGGTACGTGTCGAGCAGGGTGGTCACGACGGCGGTGGGGATGTTGTCCGGGGACAGGGAGGCGCTGATGGTGTCGGGGTAATTTCGGGCGCGGGCCAGGAACACGTTCTGGCGGACGTTCGTGGCGTACATCGCCGCCTGCGAGTGCCGCGCGGCGAGGTGCGCGTCCGCGTAGCCCTCCCAGGCCTCACGGCGCACCTCGCGGTCCGGGTGGGCGGTCAGGCGGTCCACGTTGCCCTGCATGACGGTCTCGCCGCCCGCCGTGCCGAAGCGCAGGTCCATGTTCGCCAGCGCGGGGTGAATGCCGCGCTCGGAGGCGAAGGGCGCCTGCACCGCACCGAGGAGTGCCTCGACCTCGGCGCTGCGGACGTGGGGCTTGCCGCGCAGGATGCGTTCCAGGCGCACGCGGTGCTCGGCGAAATCGGGCGTGTCCAGCCAGCCGCGCACCAGAGCGTCGTCCAGCGCGAGCAGTTCCGGGCGGAAGAACGCAGTGGTGCTGCCGAACTGGGCGCCCAGGGTGGAGGCGCGGTCGCGGCGGGCGGCGGCCACGGCGTCGCGGCCGTCCACGCTGGCGGTCATGCCGGCGTAGGACATGAAGCGGCCCAGGCGCAGTTCGAGATCGTTCGCGGCGCGCAGGTACCCCAGCAGGCCCCCGGGCGTGCCGAGCTGTCCCGCGTGGGCAGACAGCGACCCGAGGTCGCGGGCCAGGGCGTCCCCCTCGGCCGACCAGGCGTCGGGCGTGTCGTAGAGGGCCTCGATGTCCCAGGTCTGGTCACGCGGCACGTCGCTGCGGGGCGGCAGCGCCTTGATCGTTTCAGTTGGCATGCCGGAGGCTAACACTCTGCGCGCGGACGCGGGTTTACAGTGACCCCCATGTTTGGACGGACCCTGTGACCACCACCACCACCGCGCAGGGCAGCGGCCTGGGCGCCATGCTGCGCCTCCCGTACGCCCTGCCACTGGCCCTGAGCTGCTTTTCACTGGGCTTCGGCCTGTCGCTGGCCGTGCCGTACATGGCGCTGTACGCCGTGAAGAAGGCCGGCATGAGCCCGCTGCAACTGGGGATCTTCCTGACCGTGAACGCCATCAGCGCCGTCGCGGTCGCCACGCTGCTGGCCCGCTGGTCCGACCGGCTGCCCAACCGCAAACCCATCGTGCTGGCCACCATGGCCGCCGGCACCGCCGCGTACGCCCTGATCGGCGTCACGCCGCACTTCGCGGGCCTGCTCGTGATCGGCGCGGCCCTGCTGTCCCTGGGCGCCGCCGCGTTCCCGCAGATGTTCTCCTTCGCGCGGGCCAGCCTGCAGGACGTGCCGGGCGATCTGGCCGACCGCGCCATGACCCTGCTGCGCGCCGTGTTCAGCCTGTCGTGGGTGGTCGGCCCGGGCCTGGGCGCCGTGATCCTGGGCGCCGGGAACTACACGGCGGTGTTCCTCAGCGCCGGGGCGTGCTTCGCGCTCGCGGCCCTGCCGCTGCTGCGCGTGCCGGGGCGCCGCCCGCAGCCCACGCCGGGCATCACGCCGGACCTGCCCGACACGCCCCGCCCCGCCGCGCGCCGGGCCATCGCGCTGGGCGCCCTGGCGTTCGTGCTGTACGGCATGAGCATGCAGATGGGCATGGCGATGTTCCCGCTGTTCATCACCGAGACGCTGCGCGGCACGAGCGGCGAGGTCGGCTTCCTGGTGGGCCTGTGCGCCCTGCTGGAAATCCCGGTGATGATCGCGCTGGTCACGTGGCGGCGCCTGCCGGGCGTACCCACCCTGGTCGCGGCGGGCATGGCGCTGTTCGTGGCGCACTTCGCGCTGGTGTACCTCGCGGACAGCATGCCGCTGCTGATCGCCGCGCAGGTCATCCGCGCGGTCGTGCTGGCGATCCTGGCGGGGCTGGGCATGACGTACTTCCAAACGCTGATGCCCGGGCGCTTCAGCGCCGCCACCACGATGTTCGCGAACACCGGCAGCATCGGGGGGATGCTCAGCGGGATCACCTCGGGCGCCGTCGCGCAGACGCTCGGGTACCGCAGCGTGTTCCTGGTGTGCGCCGCGCTGACCCTGCTGGGCTTCCTGGTGATGACCTGGACGCACCGCCGCCGCCCCGCCCAGGAGCCTGCGCAGCACCTGTGAACGCAAGCGGCAGGCGGCCCTCCCCACTCACCGGGGAGGGCCGCCTGCCGCTTGAAGATTCAGTTCTGCGTGCAGCCCTCGCGGATGCTCGCGGCGAGCGCGCCGACGTCCTGCCCGGCCTTCACGGCGTTGATGAACGCACTGCCCACCACGACGCCGTCGGCGACCTGCGCGACCTGCGCGGCGGTCTCGGCGTCCTTCACGCCGAAGCCCACGGCGACGGGCACGCGGGCGTACTGGCGGGCCAGGGCCAGCATGGCGGGCACCTCGTTCAGGGCGCTGCCCTCGCGGGTGCCGGTCACGCCGGTCACACTGACAGCGTACAGGAAGCCGGTGCAGGCCTCCGCGACGAGTTTCACGCGCGCCGGTGTGCTGGTGGGCGCGATCAGGAACGTGACGGCCATGCCGTGCTCGGCGGCCAGATCCGCGATCTCCAGGTCCTGGTCAGGCGGCAGGTCCGGAAGGATCAGGCCGTCCACCCCGGCCTCCTGCGCCAGCCGCATGAATTCACGCGGGCCGACGGCGTAGATGGGGTTCACGTACGTCATGATCACGATGGGCGTGTCGTGCCGCGAGCGGAGTTCCCTGACCAGCGCGAGGGTGTGGCGGGTGCTCGTGCCGCCCGCGAGGGCCTGCTCGCTGGCGCGCTGGATGGTGGGCCCGTCGCCCAGCGGGTCGCTGTAGGGAATGCCGACCTCGAGGATGTCCGCCTGCCCGAGCAGGGCGTCCGCGACGGCGGGGAACGCCTGCGCGGTAGGGTAACCGGCGGTCATGAACGGGATGAACGCAGCGCGGCCCTCCTGCTTGGCGCGGGCGAAGGCGGCGTGCAGTCGGGCGGCGCCCGGGGTGGTGGGGGTCAGGGTGGCGGTCATGCGTGCACCTCCGGGGTGCGGGGCGCGGGCGCGGCGTCCTGCTCGCGGCCCAGGTCGAGGAGGCGCATCACCTCGGCCACGTCCTTGTCGCCGCGGCCGGAGAGGTTCACGACGACCGTCTGGTCGGGGCGCATGGTGCGGGCGAGGTTCACGGCGGCGTGGATGGCGTGCGCGGTCTCCAGCGCGGGGATGATGCCCTCCAGGCGGGTCAGGAGTTGCAGGGCGTCGAGCGCCTGCGCGTCGGTGACGGGCACGTACTGCGCCACGCCGGTCTCCGAGTACAGGCAGTGCTCGGGGCCGATGCCGGGGTAGTCGAGGCCCGCGCTGATGGAGTGCGGGGGGACGATCTGGCCCTCGTCGTCGTTCAGGAGGTACATCATCGCGCCGTGCAGCACGCCGACGCGGCCCCCGGCGACGCTCGCGGCGTGCTTGCCGGACTCGACGCCCTCACCGGCGGCCTCGGTGCCGATCAAGAGGGGCCGCTCGTGTTCGGGCAGGTACGCGAAGGGCGCGAAGATGCCGATGGCGTTGCTGCCGCCGCCCACGCACGCGACGATGGCGTCGGGCACCGCGCGGCCCTCGAGCGCCTGGTGCTGCACCTTGACCTCCTCGCCGATGATGGACTGGAAGTCGCGGACCATCGCGGGGTACGGGTGCGGCCCGACGACGCTGCCGAGGATGTAGAAGGTGTCGCGGACGTTCGTGACCCAGTCGCGGATGGCCTCGTTCGTGGCGTCCTTGAGGGTGCTCGTGCCGGACGTCACCTCGCGGACCTCGGCGCCCAGGAGTTTCATGCGGAACACGTTCAGCGCCTGACGGCGGATGTCCTCGGCGCCCATGTACACGATGCACTCGAGGCCCAGCAGGGCGGCGGCGGTGGCGCTGGCCACGCCGTGCTGCCCGGCGCCGGTCTCGGCGATGACGCGCTGCTTGCCCATGCGCTTGGCGAGCAGCGCCTGCGCGAGGCAGTTGTTGATCTTGTGCGCGCCGGTGTAGTTCTGGTCCTCGCGCTTGAGGTAGATCTTCGCGCCGCCGGCGTGCTCGGTGAGGCGCTGGGCGAGGTACAGCCCGCTGGGGCGACCCACGAAGTCCTTCAGGAGACGGTCCAGTTCGTTCAGGAAGGCGGGGTCGTTCCGGGCCTCGGTGTAGGCGGCCTGGAGTTCGTCCAGGGCGGGGATGAGCGTTTCAGGCACGTACCGTCCGCCGAAGCGGCCGAAGCGGCCCCGTTCGTCCGGCTGGGGGTAGGTGGGGAGTTGGAGGGACATGCTGACAGGGTAGGACTGCCGTGTCGAACGGGCGTTAGGCAAACTTAGACAAGTCATCTAAGTTTGTGGGGTCAGGCACCAAGTGCCGCCCGCCCGATCTCAGTCCGCCACAGGGGCAGGAGGTCGGCCGCGCTCACCTCGTCCGGCACCGACCAGCCCAGGCTGCGGGCCAGTTCCGACAGCACCCGGCCCGGCCCGTCCCCGACCTCACGCAGCGCCTGCACGGGCGGGGCGCCGCCACGTTTCGCCAGCCGCTCCCCCCGGAAATCCAGCATCAGCGGCACGTGCCAGTAGCGGGGCGTGGGCAGCCCCAGCGCCCGCTGAAGCGCCACCTGCCGGGGCGTGGCGGTCCAGAGGTCCTCACCACGCAGCACGTCCGTCACGCCCGACGCCGCGTCGTCCACCACCACCGCGAGGTGATACGCGAACACCCCGTCGTTGCGCCGCAGCACCACGTCCCCCACCTCGGCCGGGAGGTGCTGGCAGAGTGTCTCGCCGCGCCACCCGTCCCGGGCGCACACCACCTCGTCGGGCACGCGCCAGCGCAGCGCCGCCGGACGCTCCGGGTGCAGACTCCCGGCCCGGCAGGTGCCGGGATAGACCGGCTCCGCGCCATGCGGGGCGCCCGCGCTGTCCTGAATGGCCGCCTGCACCTCCCTGCGGGTACAGGTGCAGGGGTAGGTATCCAGGCGCGCGGCGGCCGCGCGGTACAGGTCCAGCCGCTGCGACTGGATGACCTCCTCGTCCCAGTCGAGGCCCAGCCACTCCAGGTCGGCGCGGGTCACGTCGTACGCCCAGGCGCGCACCCGCCCGGTGTCCAGATCCTCGAAGCGCAGCAGGTGCCGCCCCCCCTGCGCGCGGGAGTGCAGCCACGCCAGCAGCGCCGTGCGGGCATTGCCCAGGTGCATCGCCCCGGTGGGACTGGGCGCGAAGCGGCCCACCACGCCCGCCGTCACTCCTTCTCCTTCAGGTCGTCCCACAGGGCCACGAACACGCCCACGACCACCGCGCCCAGCGCCAGCGCGTGCAGGACACGGCCCAGGCCCGGCGCCCACCCCAGCGCGTTCCAGATGGTGAAGAGCTGCCACCAGTCGTGCGTGTCCGGGTCACCCGTGATCAGCGGCAGATTCCGCAGCGGCGCGTCCGCGACGTACGCCGACACCCCCGCCAGCGAATGCGCCAGCCACAGCGTCACCAGTCCCGCCGCGAAGCGCTCGCCGCGCGCCAGGAACACCCCGATGCACGCGGCGGGCACGAGCAGCTGGAACAGGCTCCCGCCGAGCAGCATCACGACCTCCCCCGCCCACATGAGCAGCACGTGCCCGGCCTCGTGGAAGATCAGGTTCACGTTCCCCAGGAAGCCCGGCTCGCCAGGGCGCACCACGCCCGGCAGCGTCACCCACAGGCTCAGCAGCAGCCCCAGCACGCGCGGCCACCACGTCGGCAGGGTGAGCGTCAAGGGCGCTGCCGCTCCCGCAGCCACGCCAGCAGCAGGTCCTCGACCAGCTCACTGACGCTCTCGCCGCCGTCCGCGCGGACCTGCCGCCACACGGCCCGCACGGTCTCCTTGCGCAGGTACACCGCCTCCAGCCGCTCCGTGCCGCCCACGCGGGACTCGTCCGGGGCGGGAGCACTCTTGCGCGCCCCACCCTTCTTCCCACCCTTGCCGTTCTTCCCCAGGTAATCGAAGCGGCCCACGGTCACCACAACTCGCGCGACAGGGTCTCGATGTCCGCCCAGGCGGCCAGGGCGCGCGGGTCGCGCACGTCCCGCGCCAGGACGCCCAGCTCCGCCGCGCGCTGGTAGGCGAGGTACGACCGCACCAGCGTGTTGCACACCGTCACGCCCCCCTCACGCAGGTCCTCACGCAGCACCTCGGCGGCGTGCCCGACCGGAGGCACCCGCGTCAGGATCACGCGCGACTGCCGCGCCGCACCCTCCTCCGTCAGGAAGTCCAGCAGTTCGCGCGTGGCGTCCACCTCCAGCGGGCTCACGCCGCTGGGCACCAGGATCAGGTCGGCCCGCTCGGCCAGCTGGCGCAGGTCCTTGCGGCGCGGACGGCCCTCGGTATCGATCAGCACGAGGTCGAAGGCCGCGAGTTTCTTCGGTTTCACGTCCTCCGCCGCGACGACCGGGAAGGGCAGCGCCCCGGCCCGGCCCGCCCAGCGGAGGCTGCTGCCCACCCGGCCGTCCTCGTCCACCAGCAGGACATTCTGGCCCTGCGCGTGCGCCGCGCCCGCCAGATGCACAGCCAGGGTGCTCTTGCCCACGCCGCCCTTCTCCGAAGTGATCGCCGCCACGCGTGCCATATGCCCGGAAGCGTAGCAGACGCGGCGGCGGCCCCGCGTCAGGCCGCCCCGTACCATGGGGGCCGATGATCACGCCCGAGCAGACTCAGGAACTCCACGCCAGCGAGATGTACTGGACGGCGCGCGCCATGCAGGAGCAGGGCAGCCGCTTCTACCGCGCGCTGGGCGACGCGCTGCACGCCGCCGACGCCGCCAACCGCCGCCTGATCCTGGACACCTGGCCGGACGCCTGCTGGGACTTCTACCGGCGTGGCCTGCGCCTGCGGGCCGCCGAGGGCGAGGGCTGACCCAGCAGCGCCAGCGTGATCTCGCGCAGCGCCGTGACGAGCAGCGACCACAGCGAGGCCGGGCGCACCCGGGCCAGTCGCTCCCGGCGGCGCGCCACCCGCTCCTGCGCCGCCGGTTCCGCGCCGGGGAGGGGCTGGCCGATCAACAGATGCAGGGCCGCGCGCCAGAAGGTCATCTACCCAGTACGCGTCCCGGATGGCAGAGGTTGCCGCTTCGCGACGGCCGCCACGGTGCGCGGGCGCGCGGGGCGTAGAGTGGGCCACCATGAGCACCCCGACCCTCCTGGCCGTCTTTGCCCACCCCGACGATGAAGCCTTCAGCGTGGGCGGCACCCTCACCCACTACGCGCGCCGGGGCGTGCGCGTCGTGCTGGCCTGCGCCACGCGCGGCGAGGCCGGGAAGATCACGGTGCCCGGCATGACCGTGGACGACCTGGGCGCGCAGCGTGAGCAGGAACTCCGCGCTGCGTGCGAGGCGCTGGAGATCGGCCCCCCCGTGTTCCTGGACTACCACGACTCCGGCCGCTACGAACGCACCCGCCACGACGACCCGAAGGCCCTGATGAACGTCAACCCGCTGGACGTGGAGGTGAAACTGCGCGCGCTGATCGAGGACGTGCAGCCGCAGGTGATCGTCACCTTCGACCCGCACGGCGGGTACGGGCACGTCGATCACCTCCAGATGCACCGCGCGACCGTCGCGGCGTTCTTCAGCACCGGTCACCTGCCGTACGGCGGGCCGCAGCGGCTGTACTACACCGCGCTGACCACCGAGGCCGCGCAGGGACTGGCCCGCATGGGGCAGGACCTCGATCCGCTCGTGTACGGCGTGGCGGCGAACACGCTGGCCGTGCAGCTGGACGTCAGCGCGTACGCCGCGAACAAGAAGGCGGCCCTGATGGCGCACGGCACGCAGACCGGCGAGCAGAGCCTCCTGGGCCGCATGACGCCCGAAGAGCGCGACGCGATGGAACGCCGCATGCTGGGCACCGAGGGCTTCAGCATCGGCGGCACCCGCACCGCCCTGACGAACTACCCGCTGGGCGGCCTGTTCGACGGGCTGGGCTTCGACGGGCTGAACTGAGACGCGATTTGCCCTGAACCAACAGCGCCTCCCGGTCTGGTAAGGCAGGCCGGGAGCTTTCTCTGCACCCCGGCTGTGGGCAGCAGAAAGGCACCCGGACTTGGAATCCGGGTGCCGTCTGGTCTGGGTGCAGGTCAGCGCTTGCGCTTGCCGCCGGCGGGCTTTTTCGCCGCGCCGCCGCCGCCCCCACCACCGTGGGTGCGTTCCTTGGCGTCGCGCATGAACGAGCGGAGTTTTGCCTCGAACTGCGGGCTCTGACGGCCGATCGCGCGGGGGCGGGGCACTTCCTCGGGTTCCTCGAGGAGCTCCTTGATGGAGAGGTCGAGGCGACCGCGTTCGTCCCGGCCCAGAACCTTCACTTCCACGTTCTCGCCCTCGCGGACGTGGTCATGAATGTTCCGCACGAAGGAGTGCGCGATCTGCGAGATGTGCACGAGGCCCGTCTCGCCGTTCTCGAACTGGATGAACGCGCCAAAGTCGGTCACGCGCGTCACGCGGCCCTCCACGACCGCGCCGGAATCAAGCTGCACCAAAGGAAGTCTCCTTGCAAAGCATGAGTCGCATCTTACACCATCCCCGCCCCGGGTGGGCGACACCTGGGTGCGTCCATGAGTGTCACGCTAGAGTGCAGCTCATGAAGTTGCGCGGCACCCTGGGCGGCCTGAACCTCCTGATCGAACCCGGCGATACCGGCAGCAGCGTGCAGGACGCCCTGAGTGTCCGCACGGAGCTGCTGGCGAGCGCCGTGACCCTCGAGTTGCAGGGCGACGCCGACCCCGAGGCGGTCGAGGCGGCCCTGCACGCCATCCGCGCCGCGGGGGGCACGCCGGGGCGCGTGCGGGCGCCGCGCGTGAGCGTCCCCACGCCCGCCCCCGCGGACAGCGCGCCGCGCCCGGCGCCGCTGCCCGCCCGTACGGAGATCCTCACGCACACGCTGCGCGCCGGGTACCACCGGGAGTTCCCGGGCAGCGTGATCGTGCTGGGTGACGTGAACCCCGGCGCGGAGATCCTGGCGGGCGGGGACGTGATCGTGGTGGGCGCGCTGCGCGGCGTGGCGCACGCAGGCCTGGGCGGGCACGCGGACGCGATCGTGTGGGCGAGGCCCATCGCCAGCACGCAGATCCGCATCGGGGACGCCGTGGCGCGCGCGCCCGAGGGCAGCAGCCTGAGCAACATGCGCCACCGTGAGGACCAGCCGCTGGCGGAGATCGCGCGGCTGCAGGACGGCGTGATTCACATCGACGTGCAGAAGTAACGGCAGCAGGGAGGGGCGGCCAGATTGACCCTGGCCGCCCCTCCCCAACTCGCTTACAGCTCCGGGAAGCGCACGCCGCCCAGCAGGCGGTTCAGTTCGGCGGCCAGGGACAGCAGGCGGCCCTCGCTCCCGGCGGGCGCGACGAGCAGCGCGCCGTTCGGGGTAGCCGCGCCGGCGGGCGTGACGGGCAGGGCGAGGCTGGGGTACCCGGCCTTCGCAGCCAGTCCGTAACCGTGGATGCCGGGGAAGATGATCAGGTCGAGCCCCTGCGCGAACAGCGGGTCGAAGCCGCGCGTGCGGGTCAGGCGCAGGTCGCGCTCGCGGGCCTGGAGGTAGGCGGGTTCGGTCGCGTCGCCGCGGGTGCCCTGCGAGGCGTGCAGCAGGGTCTGCCCGTAGCGCAGCAGGCGTTCCGGGTCGGCGTCGTTCGCGTCGATGACCGCCTGGAGGCTGCGCGGGCCGGTCGTGACCGTGCGCAGGTAGGCGTTCAGGTCACCCTTGAATTCGTGCTCCAGCACCTCGAGGCTCCAGCCGTGGGCGTTCAGGTCGGCGCGGCTGGGGAAGGCGACGTCGTGCAGGGTCGCGCCCGCGTCGAGCAGCGTGGCCGTCAGGTGGTCGAGGGCGGCGGCCTCGTCGGGCGTGACGCCGTTCTCGTCGCGGATGACGCCCAGGTGCGCGCCGCGCAGCACGTCGGGCAGCACGGTCAGGTCGGGCACCGGGAGGCGGCGGGTGGCCTCGTCCTGGTCGTCGGGCCCGGCGATGACGGCCAGGATCATCGCGGCGTCGCGGACGCTGCGGGTGATGGGCCCGGCGGTGTCCTGGCTGTGGCTGATGGGCACGATGCCGGTGCGGGGCACGAGGCCCAGGGTGGGTTTCACGCCGATCACGCCGTTCTGGTGCGCGGGGCTGACGATGCTGCCGCTGGTTTCCGTGCCGATCGCGGCGGCGCACAGGCGCGCGGCGACCGCCGCGCCGCTGCCGCTGCTGCTGCCGCCGGTGTCCAGGCCGTCCCCCCAGGGGTTCACGGTCTGCCCGCCCGCACTGGAGTACCCGTTCGGCATGGCGAGCGTCATGAAGTTCGCCCACTCGGTCATGTTCGCCTTACCCAGGATCACGGCCCCGGCGTTGCGCAGCCGGGTCACCAGGGGCGCGTCGGTCTCCGGGACGTGCCCGGCGAGCAGGGCGCTCCCGGCGGTGGTGGGCAGGCCCGCGACGTCGATGTTGTCCTTGATGAGCATGGGCACGCCGTGCAGCGGGCCGCGCCGGTCGGCGCTGACGGCGTCCAGGCGGTCCGCGTCGGCCTGCGCGGCCGGGTTCACGGTGATCACGGCGTGCAGGCGATCGTTCAGGGCCTGGAGGCGGCCCAGGTACGTGCGGGTCACCTCGCTGCACGTCAGGTCGCCCCGGCGGGTGGCGGCGGCCAGGGCGGCGGCGTCCAGGTCAAGGATCGGGTCAGGTTGCAGGGTCACGCCCTCCACTGTACGCACGTCTAAGTCCGGCGGCCGTGGGCTGGGACGCGGTACGGTAGCGTTCAGGGCATGAGTGACCCAGCCCCCGCGACCGCTGCCGTGCCCGTTCTCACCGCCGGGGTGGTGGCGTTTCAGGGGAATCCCGGTTCGTACGGGGAGATCGCCGCGCTGAACGCCGTGGCTGGCATGGCCGAGACGCGCGGGTACCCGACCTTCCACGAGGTCGCCCGCGCCGTCGAGACCGGCGAGGCCGAGTACGGCGTGCTGCCGGTCGAGAACAGCCTGATGGGCGCGATCCACCAGAGCATCGACCTCCTGAGCGAGACGGACCTGCACGTGGTCGGCGAGGTCGTCGTGCGGGTGTCGCACTGCCTGATGGCGCTGCCCGGCGTGGAAATCGGCGACATCCGCCGGGTCGCCAGCCAGCAGCCCGCGCTGGACCAGTGCACGGACCTGATCCGCCAGCACGGCTGGCAGCCGGTCGCCGCGCACGACACGGCGGGCAGCGCGAAGAACCTCGCGCAGAGCGGTGAGCGCGACCTCGCTGCGATCGCCAGCGAACGCGCCGCGCAGCTGTACGGGCTGAACATCCTCCAGCGGAACATCGAGGACGAACCGTTCAACTACACGCGCTTCATGATCCTGGCCCGGCACGAACCCGCCCCGTCGGACGCGCCGCACAAGACCAGCCTCGTGTTCGCCGTGCGGCACACCCCGGGGTTCCTCGTCGAGACGCTGAACGAACTGCGCGGCCTGAACCTCTCGCGCATCGAGAGCCGCCCTCGCCGCGACCGCGCCTGGAGTTACCTGATGTACGTGGACATCGAGGGCGACGCGCGCGACCCGAAGGTCGCCCAGGCGCTCGCCGGGGTGCTGCGCAAGGCCAGCTACGCGAAGATCATCGGCTCGTACCCGAGTGCCCAGGGCACCGTGAACTGACCGCAGGGACCGGTTAACCTGACCGGCCCGGTCACTTTGCGCGCCACGTCGGGGCGGCGTGTGGGACGATGCGCCCGTGCGCCGCGCCCTGCTGTCCCCGCCTGCCTGCCGTGACCTGCGTGCCCTGAGGGCGGCGGTGGCGGGGCGGGCGGTGCTGGTCACGGGCGCGTCGTCCGGGGTGGGCGCGGCGACGGCGCTGCGGCTGGGCGAGGCGGGGGCGACGGTGCTGCTGCTGGCGCGGCGTGAGGAGCGGCTGCGCGAGGTGGCAGCGCGGATCGGGGCGGCGGGGGGCCGGGCGGTGATGATCCCGGCGGACCTGAGCGACCCGGCGTCGGTGGACGCGGCGGCCCGCGAGGTGCTGAAGGCGGCGCCGGTCCTGGCGGGCGTGGTGAGCAACGCGGGGCGGTCGGTGCGGCGGCGGGCGCTGGACGGCGCGCCGAGGGCAGACCTGGAGCGGCTGCTGGCGGTGAACGCGACGGGTCCGGCGCGGCTGCTGCTGGCACTGCGCCCGGCGCTGGGCCAGTCAGTGGGAGCAGACAGCGTGGTGGTGAACGTGTCGAGCGTGTCCGCGCGGCACGTGGGTGCGCCGCGCTGGGGGGCGTACCAGGGCAGCAAGGCGGCGTTCGACCTGTGGATGCAGGCGGCAGTGGCCGAGTGGCCGGGGGTACGGGGCGCGTCGGTGTACCTGCCGCTGGTGCGCACGCCGATGATCGCCCCGACCCGCGCGTACCGGTTCCTGCCCGCGCTGAGTGCGGCCGAGGCCGCCGAGGCGGTCACGCTGCCGTTCGTGCGGCGGGTGGTGCGGGTCGCGCCGTGGTGGCTGCCGGGCGTAGAGGTCGCGGGCATCGTGTGTCCGGGCCTCCTGGCGCGGGGACTGGCGTGGGCCGAGCGGGTCGAGGCCCGCCTGGAGCGGCGAGCATGAACTGGGCCTGGGAGGCGGTACGGGCGACCGGCGCGCTGGGTGACCGGCCCGGGCGCGCCATCCTGTCACTCGTGCGTTGCCTGGGGCGCGAGGGGCCGACCCTGGCGGGCGTGGTGGCGTGGCAGGCGCGGCGGGGCCCGGAGCGGCTGGCGCTGACGGACGGGGTGGAGCGCCTGACCTACGACGAGTTACAGGCGCGGGTGCAGGAACAGGTGCAGGCGTGGCAGGGCACGCACCCGCCGGGCACCCTGGTGGGGCTGGAGGGTGGAGACGGGCAGGTGGCGTTCGTGGTGGCTCTCCTGGCCGGACTGCGGCTGGGCTGGCGGGTCGTGCCGCTCGCGCCGGGCCCGGGGGAATGGGGCTGGCGTCTCCCCCACCACCCTCTTCCCCACCGGTGGCCGGTCGGGGAGGCTGGGTGCCGCCGCGTGCGGGACGCCCGGTCCTCATGACGTCAGGCAGTTCCGGGGCGCCCCGGCTGGTCCGCCCGGCCGTGCGGCCCGGGGCGGCGCTGCGGGTCGTGGGAGCGCTGCTGGACGCGCTGAAGCCACACCGGGACGCGGCGGTCGTGCTGCCCCTGCCGCTGTGGCACGGGCATGGACTGGCGACCCTGGCCCTGGCGCTGGGGGTGGGGGCGCCGCTGCACCTGCGGGCCGGGGCGTCACCGGAAGCGATCTGGGCCACGCTGGAGGCCGTGGGGGCGGAGGTGCTGGCAGTCGTCCCCACGGTCCTGCACCGACTGCTGGCCGCGCCGGGGAACGCGCCCCGGCTGCGGGTGGTGCTGAGCGGGTCCGCGCTGCTGTCGCCGGAGCTGGCGGCCGCGACCCACGCGCGGCTGGGGGACGTGCTGTTCGATGCGTTCGGCAGCACGGAACTGGGCGTGCTGACCCTGGCGACCCCGGCGGACCTGCGCGACGCGCCGGGGTCGGTGGGTCGGCCCCTGCCCGGCGTGTCCGTGCGGATCGCGCCCGACGGGCGGGTCCTGGCGCGGGGGCTGCTGCGCCGGGGCTGGTACCCGACCGGTGACCTGGGCGTGCTGGACGCCTCGGGGCGATTGACGCTGCGGGGGCGCGCGGACGACCTGATGGTGATCGGCGGGGAGAACGTGTGGCCCGTTCAGCTGGAAGCGGCGCTGGTGGCCGTGCCGGGGATCATCGCGTGCGCGGTCCTGCCGGTGCCGTGCGCCGAGTACGGGCAGCGGCCGGTGGCGTTCGTGGAGGGTGACGTGGACGAGGCGGCGCTGCACGCCTTCGCTCAGTCGCGGTGGCCGCGCCGCCTGAGACCCGTGCGGTGGGTGCTGGGTCCGCTGCCGAGAACGCCGCTGGGCAAGGTGGCGCGCGGCGATCTCCGTTCTGGCCTCGGCTGATCCATCTACAAATGGCTATCTACAGTAAGTGAATAGTTTCACGATTAATCCAGCGCGTGAAATGTTTGTCCCTTCATTTCATCTCCTGTGCGGTAAAATGCCGAAATGATCGCCTACAGCGAGGTCAGTGCCTTCACCGAGACGCCCGGGCACGGCAACCGGGCGGGCGTGGTGCTGGACGCCGCGCACCTCTCCCGGCAGGACATGCAGGCGCTCGCCGAGCTGCTGGGCGCCCCCGAGACCGTGTTCATCACCCGCCGCGAGGGCACCATCGCGCGCGTCCGGTACTTCACGCCCACCCAGGAGGTGGACTTCTGCGGGCACGCCACCATCGCCCTGGGATTCACGCTGGCGCAGGCCGGGCAGTGGCCCGACGGGCAGGACCTCCACCTCGACACGCTGGTGGGCCGCGTGCCGCTGCGCCTGCACAGCGAGGCCGGCGTGCCGCGCCGCGTGTGGATGCGGCAGCCCTCCCCCGCCTACCGCGCCGTGCCCGCCCCGCTGCGCGCCGATCTGGCCGAGGCGCTGGGCATCGACCACCGCATGATCCACCGCGGCCTGCCGCTGGCCGCTGCCAGTACGGGCCTCTGGAGCGTGTTCGTGCCGCTGCTGGACGCCGTGATCCTGGACGGACTGGAACCGGACCTGACGCGCGTCCACGCGCTGAGCGACGCGCTGGGCGTGGGCAGCATCTACGCGTACGCGCCGATGGGCGTAAACCGCTTCGCCGCGCGGGACTTCGCGCCCGCCTTGGGCATCCCCGAGGACCCCGTGACCGGCAGCGCGGGAGGCGCGCTGATGGCGCTGCTGGCCAGTCAGGGCCGCCTGCCGGTGCGGGGTGAACGCGCCTGCGGCCTCGTGTACCAGGGGCACGCGCTGGGCACACCGGGCGAGGTCGAGGTCGAACTGGAGCTCGACGGGCAGCGCGTCACGAAGGTGCATGTGGGCGGCTGCGCCACCGTGGAACGCGAGGGCGTCTGGTCGCCCCCCACGCCCGCCACCCGCTGAAGGAAACCTGCACGACCCGGCACCCCCCTGACAGGCGGGGTCTATCATTCCCGGATGCTTGGACTGATCTGTGTGGATGTGGACGGCACCCTGGTGGGCACCGGGAACCTCGTGCGGGACGACGTGTGGGCCGCGCTGGCCGACGCCCGCGCGCGCGGCGTGCGGATCGCGCTGTGCAGCGGCCGCCCCGCCATCGGCAACGCCCGCGCGTACGCCGAGCGGCTCGACCCGGACGGCTGGCACGTCTTCCAGAACGGCGCGAGCATCGTGAACGTGGGCAGCGGCGCCAGCCTGTCCGAAGCCATTCCCGAGGATGGATTAAAGCTGCTGATCGACCGCGCCGCGCAGACGGACCGGCTGCTGGAGGTCTACACCGACCTGGAGTTCGCCATCACGAAACCCGGTGACCTCGCCGAGCGGCACGCGGCGCTGCTGGGCGTCCCGTACGAGGCCCGCACGCCCGGCAGCCTGGACGGCACGGTCGTCCGCGCGCAGTGGGTCGTGCCCCGCGCCGAGGAAGGCGCGGTCGTCGCCGAACCGCACCCCGGCATGGACCTGCACCCGGCGGGCAGCCCGGTCATGCCGGACGCGATGTTCATCAGCGTCACGCGCGCCGGGATCAGCAAGGGCGCGGCGGTGCAGCGCGTCGCGGCGCAGTACGGCCTGAGCATGGACCGCGTGATGATGGTCGGGGACGGCGAGAACGACGTGACCGCCCTGCGCGTCGTCGGCCACCCGGTCGCCATGGGGAACGCCGACGCACCGGCCGTTGCCGCCAGCCGTTACCGCGTCGCGCACGTGGACGAGGGCGGCCTGCGGGAAGCGGTCGAACTGGCCCTGACCCTCTGACCGCATGACCTTCGACACGCTGGACCTGCGCTGGGAATCTTGGGACGGCGAGGAGGACACGGTGCTGATCCTCGTGAACGGCACGCCCCTGGTGGAACTCGTGCGCCCCTGGGAAGACGTGGCCGCGCAGGCGACCGGGGAGCGGTCCCTGGCGGGCAGTTACGCCGGACT
The DNA here is from genome assembly GCF_001507665.1 of Deinococcus actinosclerus. NCBI lineage: Bacteria > Thermotogati > Deinococcota > Deinococci > Deinococcales > Deinococcaceae > Deinococcus > Deinococcus actinosclerus. Next base: position 1,651,211 of record NZ_CP013910.1, read on the forward strand.
GCCCGCCGGATTCGCAGCGGAGATTCAGACGGCGTGGCTGGGTGGGTCCGGCGAACGGGTCACCCTGCTGGGCTGCGAGTGCGGCGAGCCCGGGTGCTGGCCGCTGCTGGCCCGCATCGAGATGGATGGGCAGGCGGTCCGCTGGCTCGACTTCCAGCAGCCCTACCGGGCGCAGAAGGAGACCGACCCGCTAAACCCGAATCGCCCACCGACGCCATTCTGGTCGTATGAGGGATTCGGGCCGTTCGTGTTCGAGCGGGCGGCGTACACGCGGGCAGTGCGGTCGCTGACACGGGCCTCCACCGATTCTTGATCTCCCCCGCCGGGCCCGCGCCGGGCGTGGCAGGCTGGGGGCATGCTGGAGCTGGTGAAGGGCTGGACGGAGATCGTGGCGACCGGGGTGGAGGTCGCGGCGGCCCTGATCATCGCGCTGGCGGCGCTGCTGGCACTGATCCGGGCGCTGGTGGCGTTCGTGCGGCCCTCGGCGCAACCGGACGCGCAGAAGGAGTCGCTGCGGCTGGAACTGGGCCGCTGGCTGGCGGTGGCGCTGGAGTTCACGCTCGCGGCGGACATCCTGCGCACGGCGATCGCGCCGTCGTGGGACGATATCGGGAAGCTGGCGGCCATCGCGGCGCTGCGGACGCTGCTGAACTTCTTCCTGCAGCGCGAGATCGACGGGCACCGCGCGCGGGGGCCGAGGCGGAGGCGGCCTCGCGGGATGGGGCGGTCAGCCCAGGAACAGCCGGGCGCTGACGAGCAGGACGATCAGGCCGTACATCCATTTCACGAAGGCGCTGCCGCGCAGCATCGCCATGCGCGCGCCCAGCGTGGCGCCCAGGGCGTTGGCCACGCCCATCGGCAGGCCGATCCACCAGACCATCTGCCCGCCGATCAGGAAGAACGTGAACGCGCCGAGGTTCGTGGCGAAGTTCAGGGTGCGGGCGTTCCCGCTGGCGCGCACGAGGTTGAAGCCCGCCAGGGCGAAGAGGAACATGGCGAACGTGCCGGTGCCGGGGCCCAGGAAGCCGTCGTACACGCCGATGATGAAGGTGCCGGGCAGGGTGAGGGCCAGGGTGCGGGCGGTGAGGCCGGGGTAGCGGTCCTCCAGCCCGAAGGATTTGTTGGCCAGGACGAGCGCGCCGACGCCCAGGATAACCACGCCGACCAGCGTTCGGAACGCGTCGGGGTTCACGAAGTGCACGAGGTACGCGCCGGTGGCGCTGCCCAGCAGGGCCAGGGGAATCAGGCGCACGACGAGCGCGCGGTCCACGTGCCCTTTGCGCCAGTACTGCACGGTGGCGCTGCCAGACCCGAAGATCGCCAGGAGTTTGTTCGTGGCGACGACCTGCGCGGGGCTCAGGCCCATGAAGAACAGGGTCGGGAGGGTGATGGTGCCGCCGCCCCCGGCGACCGCATCGATGAAGCCCGCGAGGAAGGCGAGGGGCAGGCCGTACAGCAGGACTTCGGGACCGGGCACCGGCACAGCGTAGCGAACGCGCCTGTGGTCGCGTCCCCGTGCGGGGGACGTTAAGCAGGGTGCTCGGGGTGCGGGGAGGGGCGTGCTAGCCTCCGCGTCATGAGTGCCGCTTCACCGTCCGCCCCTGGCCCGCTGTTCGAGACCGCCGTGGTGGCGGGCGTGGGGCTGATCGGCGGGAGTGTCGCGCTGGGGCTGCGGCAGCGGCTGCTGGCGCGGCGCGTGATCGGCCTGGACGCCAGCCCCGAGGTGCTGCGCGAGGCCGAGGCGCTGGGCGTCGTGGACGAAGTGCGCGCCGCGCCCGGCGAGTGGCTGCGCGGCGCGGATCTGGTGGTGCTGGCCGCGCCGATGCGGGCGCTGGCGCCGCTGGCGCGCGAGCTGGCGCCGTTCCTGAACCCGGCGGCGCTGGTGACGGACGTGGGCAGCGTGAAGGGCGGCATCGCCGCCGAGATGGAGCGGCTGGGCGTGCGGCACTTCGTGGCGGGGCACCCCATGGCGGGCAGTGAGCGGGGCGGCGTGACGCACGCGCGCGCGGCGCTGCTGGAGAACGCCGTGTGGGTCCTGACGCCCACCGACCACACGCCGCTGACGGCCCTGAGTAGGGCCCGGACGCTGGTCGAGGAACTGGGGGCCGCGCCGGTCGTGATGCCGCCGGACGCGCACGACGCGCTGGTCGCCACGATCAGTCACCTCCCGTACCTCGCGAGTCTGGCCCTGACGCACATGGTCGCGCGGGACGAGCGGCTGAGCCTGCTCGCGGCGGGCGGCTTCCGGGACCTGACGCGCGTGGCGAGCGGCGACCCGCGCATGAGCCGCGACATGGTCGTGGAGAACAAGGGTGCACTGCGCGAGGCCCTGACCCGCTTCCGGCGGCAGCTGGAACGCCTGGAAGCCGATCTGGACGAACCCGAGGAGCTGCTGAACGCCGCGCGCGAGGGCAAGCGGACGCGCGACAGCCTGCCGATCGTGCGGCGCAGCCTGCTGCCGCAGCGGCACGATCTGGTCGTGGCGGTGCCTGACAGGCCGAACCAGATCGGGGCCGTGACGCAGGCGCTGGGCGCGGCGGGCGTGAACATCAAGGACATCGAGGTGCTGGCGATCCGCGAGGACGGCGGCGCGATCCGCCTGGGCCTGGAAACCCCGGAGGACGTGGCGAGTGCGGCGGCGATCCTGCAGGCGGCGGGGTTCGAGGTGCGCGGACGCGGCTGACCGGTCCTGCGGCTGGTGGGCGTTCACGCAGTCTTGATGGGCGCGGGGTAGGGTGAGGGGATTGTGACGGACGCTGACCCTGCTTCACCCGCCCCGCCGAGCGGCAACCTGACGGCCATCGACATGTTCCGGGGCCTGACGATCATCGAGGTCGTCGCGCACCACTCGACCGGCGTGATGCTGCGCTACCTCGACCCGGCCTCGACGGCTCACCTGTACACCCTGATCCTGAACCGCACGCTGCACTTCGCGGTGCCGGCGTTCGTGTTCCTGTCGGCGGTGGTGCTCACCCGCAGCCTGCTCAAACGCTTCAAGCCCCGCAAGTACTTCTGGCGGCGGCTGACGCGCGGCGGCTGGCCGTACCTGCTCTGGAGCGCGCTGTACGCCCTGTGGTACGTGTGGACCGACCAGCGCCTCCCCGAGACCCTGACCGACCCGCAGCGGTGGCGCGACTGGCTGCTGTACGGCAAGGCCAGTTATCACCTGTACTTCCTGCTCGTGGCGCTGGAGGTGTACGTGGTGCTGCCGCTCATGCTGCCGCTGGCGCGGCGGAAACCCAGCATCACGGCGGCGCTGATCTTCGGGGCGGCGTTGCAGCTGGGCCTGTACCTGCTGAACCGCGAGGTGCTGCGCCTGCCGTTCCCGGCGAGCACGGTGCTGTGGTACATGCTGCCCATCACGCTGGGCGTGGCGGTCGGCGCGCGCCTGGACGAGTTCCCGGCGTGGTGGCGGCGCAGGCGCTGGGTGCTGCTGCCCGTCCTGACGCTGGCGTTCAGCCTGTACCTGCCCGAGGCGCTGGCGTACGCGCGCGGCGAGCGGGTCACGCCGGTCGTGTACTCGGGCCTGTCGTGGGTCTACACCAGCCTGACCGCGCTGGCGCTGCTGGGGCTGGCGTTCCGGGTGCAGCGCAGCGCGTCCACCGTGCGCCTGACCGTGGCGCTGCTGGGCACCGTGAGCCTGCAGGTGTACCTGATCCACCCGGCGCTGCTGCAGGCGCTGGAACGCTGGGACGCGCCGCAGGGCGCGCCGTGGCAGGTGGCGCTGACCATGCTGGGGTACTTCCTGCTGGCGCTGGGCATCCCGGCGCTGCTGGGCCGGGCGCTGCTGAACACCCGCCTGAGCACGTGGCTGTTCGGCCGGTGAGGGCGCTCTCAGCCGCGCGGCGGCCCGGGACGCTACAGTGCCGCGCTGTGAGGCATGTTCGGGCGGCGGCAGTGGTGGCAGGGTTGATCTGGTCGGGGGCGCAGGCGATGGTGAGCGGCCCGCAGGTGGCCGGGCAGCCGGGGCAGCCCCTGCACCACGCGGCCGTGCCGGCGGGCGTGTGGGTGCCGGTGGGCAGCGGCGAGGCCCTCTCGCTGCTGCGCGTGCCCCGCTCGTGCGCGCAGGCGTGCGGGCTGGTGGTCGTGTCGCATCCGCGCGGGCAGTCGGCAGCGCACCTGCGCGACAGCGCGAGCGTCTCGGTGCTCACGTCCGCGCTGATTCACGCGGGCTTCGCGGTGCTGCTCTCCGGGGACGGCGGCCCGACGAGCTGGGGCAGCCCGGCGGGGCTGGCGGCGCTGGGGCAGGTGCACGCGCAGGCCACCGACCTGTTCCCGTGGTCGGGACGCACGTACGCGCTGGGCCTGAGCATGGGCGGCCTGATGGCGCTGCGCTCGGCGCTGCCCGGCGCGCCGTACCCGGTCGAGGGAGTGGCCCTGATCGACGGGTGGGTGGACCTGCGCGTCGCGTGGGGGTCGGCCCTGTCCCGCCGCGAGGAGATCGGGGCGGCGTACGGGCTGCCCGACCCCCCGGAGGACCTGAACCCGGCGTGGCTGGCCCGGACGTGGGGGCCGCGGCCGCTGCTGGTGTTCGGCAGTCCGGACGACCGCACCGTGCCGTTCGGGCGCAACGGCGAGGCGCTGTGGGCGGAAGCCGGCGAGCCGGACCTGGGCGGGCTGGTGCGCCTGAGTGGCGGGCACCTGGGCGGCAACCGCTTCACGCCGGACGTGGCGCGCCAGATCGCGGCCTTCTACCGCGTGCTGGAGCGCCGCCGATGAGGCGGGGCCGGACGCCGCGTGCTGGAGTGTTCGCCGCCCGCCATTTGGCGGGGCAGGATGTGAAAGACTTTACGCCAGTGAATGACGTGTCGGCTGCCCTGACTCCCGCGGCATTGACCGACCGCTCGGTCCTCAGCGAGCGGTCGGGCGTGCGCTGTGAGTCGGCCTGCTGGGCGGGCCGCCCGGTATTCCTCAAGACGCTGGTCTTCGATGACCCGGACACGCGCGCCCGCTTCGAGCACGAGGGCAGCGTGGCGCGCAGCGTGCGCCACCCGCTGATCGTGTCCCCGGTCGCGCAGTCGCGCGACACGCTGGTCTTTCCGCTGGTGGACGGCGTGACGCTGCGTGACCGGCTCGACCAGGGCCCCCTGGCGCCAGACGAGGCGACGCTCGTCGCGGGCGGCGTGCTGGCGGCCGTGGCGGCCCTGCACGCGGGGGGGTCACGCACCACGACCTGAAGCCCGAGAACGTGATGCTCGACGGGGGGCGCGCGGCCTTCGACGCGGTGCGGGTGATCGACTTCGGCATGAGCCACTCGGTGCATCTGCCGCTGGACATCCACAGCGGCACGCGCATGGGCACGCCGCACTTCATGGCCCCCGAGCAGTTCCTGGGCGTGCGGGGCGACCCGCGCAGCGACCTGTACTCGGTCGGGGTGCTGCTGTTCGACTGTCTGGCGGGCGGCCCGCCCTTCGAGGACGCCTTCGGCTGGCTGGCGGGCCTGAACGAGTGCCGCGCGGCGCTGCCCGGCCCGGAAGCGCTGCACGGTCTGCTGGGGCAGTGCCTCAGCCGGGAGCGCGAGCGGCGCCCGGCCTCTGCCCCGGCGCTGTACGCGGAACTGAGCGGCGCGCGGGAGGCGCTGGGCCTGAGTCCGCTGCCCGAGCTGTCGGCCTGGACGGGCGAATGCCCCTGATCGCGTTCACCGGCAACCGGTTCCTGGCCGACGAGACCCTGCGGGACACGCTGCGGGCCCGGGGCCTGGACGCCCGGGCGCTGCCGCGCGTGGCGGGCGAGGACGTCACGGCGGACGCCCTGGGCCCGCATCTCAGCCCCGGCCTGTTCGGGGACGGCGGCGTGATCGTGGACCTAGAGGGCGTGAAACCCGACAAGGCCCTGCTGGAGCTGCTGGCCGGGGCGGCCGTGACGGTCGCGGTGCTCGACGAGTCGCCGCCCACCACGCGGCTGAAGGTCTACGAGGGCCGGGGCGAGGTTGTGCCCTCGCCCGCACCGGCCAAGACCGGGGACGTGGCGGGGTGGGTGACGGGACGGGCGAAGAAGGCGAAGCTGGCCCTGGACCGGGACGCCAGTCTGTACCTCGCGGAGGTCTTCGGCGCGGATCTGGCGGGCATCGCCGGGGAGCTGAACAAGCTGGCGCTGCTTGACGGCCCGTTCACGCGCGAGAGCGTGCGGCGCGTGGTGGGCCGCGAACCGCCGGGGGACAGTTTCGCGATGCTGGGCGCGGCCACCACCGGCCGCCCGGGCGAGGCGGTCACGCAGCTGCGGCGCCTGCTGGCGAGCGGCGAGGACCCCTTCAAGCTGATGGGCGCGGTCGTGTGGCAGTACTCGCTGGTGGCGCGCTGCGTGGCCCTCCAGCAGGAGGGCGGGCGGATCACCGAGCAGGTCGCGGCGCAGCGGCTGGGCGTCAAGCCGTACCCGGCCAAGAAGGCGCTGGAGGTGGCCCGCCGCCTGAACGAGGCGAAGATCCGCACCCACCTGGGCCGCATCCTGGACGCGGATCTGGCCATGAAACGCGGTCTGGACGCCAGCGTGGCGCTGGAGCGCCTGATCGTGCAGCTCAGTGTGTAGGGCCAGCGCAGTGTGTAGGGCAGAGAATGGCTAGGCCGCTGCTGCGTGAGACCGAGTCGGGGCGCGTGCAGGGCCGCGCGCTGCTCGTCCGGGACGAGGTGGCGCTGGCGTGGCTGGGCGTGCCGTACGCCGCGCCGGCGGCGGGCGCGGGCCGCTTCGCGCCGCCGCAGCCGCATCCGGGCTGGGCCGGCGTGCGGGACGCCACACGACCCGCGCCGGACGTGCTGCAACCGCTGGACCCGTCGGTGACGCTGCGGCCCTCCGCCGAGGGGAGTCTGGTCGTCAACATCTGGGCGCCGGCTGCGCCCGGCCCGCATCCGGTGCTGGTGTGGTTCCACGGGGGCGCGTTCCGCGCCGGCAGCGGCCGGCTGTACGACGGGCGCGAGTACGCTGCGCGCCGGGGCGTGGTGGTCGTGACCGTGAACTCGCGGCTGGGGCCGCTGGGCTACGCGGATTTCGCCGGGCTGTTCGGGGATGAGCGCTTCGCGGTGAACGCCGGGTATCTCGATCAGCGCGCGGCCCTGGGCTGGGTGGCGCGCAACGTCGCGGCGTTCGGCGGCGATCCGGCGCGCGTGACCGTTGCCGGGGAGTCGGCGGGCGCCGTGAGCGTGAACCTGCTGCTGCGTGACCCCGCCGCGCGGGGCCTGTTCGCCGGGGCAGCCGCGCAGAGCGGCGGCGTCAATCAGATGTCCGAGCGGGACAACAGTGTGGAACTCGCGGCGGCCTACGCCCGGGCGCTGGGCGTCACGGCCGCCACCCGCGACCGCCTGTGGACGCTGCCCGCGTCGGCGTTCGTGCGCAGCCTGCACCGGCTCGAACAGGTGCGGTCGCGGCGGCTGAACTCCCGGCCCACCCTGGACGGCGCGGTGCTGCCCGGCAGCGTCGCCGAGCTGCTGGCCCGCCCGGCTGCGCCCGTGCCGCTGCTGGCAGGTGCGAACCGCGACGAGTACGCCCTGTTCGTGAAACTGCCCGACCGGGTGTTTCCCCGCACCGACCGGGCGCTGCTGGCGCGGGTCCTGACCGCCTCCGCAGGGCCGGAGCGGGCCGCAGCGGTGCTGGCCGCCTACCCGGACGACCCGGACGGGCTGGTGGCGCTGGGCACGGATCTGTTCTTCCACGCGGCGAACGACGCGCTGCTGCGCGCCCACCCGGCTCCAGCGTTCCGCTACCGCTTCGACTGGGGCACGCGCTTTTTCGACCTGGGCGCCGCGCACGGCCTGGAACTGCTGTTCCTGTGGCCGTCCCCGATGGGCCTGTCGTCGGGCGTGCTCCGGGGCGGGAACGGGGCAGCCCGCGCCCAGCTGGCAGACGCCATGCAGGCCAGCTGGGCGCGCTTCATCCACTGCGGCCACCCCGGGCGGACTGGGCCCCGTGGACGCCGGACCGGCCGCAGGTCACGCGGCTCGACCTGGACGGCCTGACCGTCACGGACGCCGGCGAGCGGGACCGCCTGACGCGCTGGCAGGGCCTGCTGCCCCTGATGCCCTAGGCGGGGGCCGGGCGGGTAGAGTGGCCGGGTGAAACGCCGGTTCCTCGCCCTGCCCACCCTGGTCCTCCTCGCCGCGTGGGGCTGGCGCTGGTCGGGGCTGGGGTCGCTGCGCCGCGCCCGGTCCGCGCAGGCCGGCCTGGGGCTGATCTTCGAGGGCGGCCCGCATCCGCAGGTGACCCCCGCGCTGCTCGCGGCCCTGGCCGGGGCGGACGTGCAGGCCACCTTCGCGCTCGACGCCCCAGGCGTGACCCGGCACCCCACGCTGACCCGTGAGATCCAGAGCCGGGGCACGACGTGGCCGCGCGCGCGCCCGCCAGTCCGTGGCCGTGGGCAGTGTCGCGGGGTGGGCGGCAGGCCGCCGCCGCCCTCCGCACGCTCCTGGGGCGGGAACCGGTGGGTATCAGTGTGGGTGGATCGCCGGCCCTGCCCGGCTGGCTGGGCGCGTTCCGGGCGGGCGGGCCGGTCGTGGCCGGCCAGGGCGGCCTCTCGGCGACCGGCGCACTGACCGGCGTGCGGCCGGGGGCGCTCCTCCACCTGAGCGGCACGGATCCGCAGCTGGCGGACCGGCTGCCCGGACTGCTCGCGGACCTGCGGGCGCGCGAGTTCGAGGTGCGGCCCCTGCGCGGGTTGCGGGGCCTGCGGCCCGAACGCCCCCGTGACCTCCCCGCCACGGCGCTGCAGGAGGTGGACGTCTGGTACGACCGGCTGGGCCGGATCCGCCGGGTCGGGAACCGGGCCAGCAGTCTCTTCCGGGCCGGGGCGGCGCCCTACCCGCTGGCCGACCTGCCGCTGCGTGAGGGGGCGCCGTGCACCGGGGAGAGCGGCTGGTCGAGTTCCACCTCGACAGCGCCCGCCTGACCGAACTGGCCGAGCGGCCGGTGGCGGGGCGGCGGATCGTGACGGCCTCGGTGCGGGATCTGGCGCGGGCGCTGCGGGACGACCCCGCCCTGAACACCTTCCCGGCCGTGTTCAGCATCAGCATCTTCTCGGACGTGCTGGGCCTGTACGGCTTCACGGTGGTGGAGCTGCCGCCCGCGCACCGCCGCCGCCTGACGTGGTGGTCCCGGGTGATCCGCCGCGCGTACGGCGTGTCCGATCCGAGCAAGCAGCACGTGCCGAAACTGGCGGTCATGTCGCGGGCGGCCTTCGTGGCCCGGCACGCCCGCGACTGAGCCGGTCAGCTGTCCGCCGCGTCCGCGCCCTGGTGAGCGGCGACCTGATCCCAGCGCCACTCGCCGGTCAGGGCCATGGCGTGCAGGCGGGAGCGCAGGGCGGCGTGGGTGTGCAGGAACTCGCGGAAATCCTCGTCGGGGCTCAGGGCCAGCCCCGCCTCGCGCAGGGGGATCAAGTCGGGCGGTGGGGGCACGGCCGCGTCGCGCAGGGCCGGGTGGCGGGCCTGGGTGCGCTCGAAGGTGCGGCTCAGGCTGTCCACGCTGGCCAGGGCCCGGCGCAGGCCCGGGGGATTCTGCCCCGGCAGGGCGCCCTGGATGATCAGCAGCGCCTCGCCCAGCGCGGGGAGGTGCAGGTCCAGGGCGTCCTGCCGGTCGTGGTCGTGAAAGCGGTGCAGGTACGGGGAGTTCAGGTGCGTGGCGTCCAGCCGGTTCAGGAGGGGTTGCAGGTCGGCGGTGAGGCTGCGCAGCCCGTGGTCGTGATCGTGCACCGCGTTCACGATCAGCGCCTGCGCGCCGGGGCCCGCGCGGTGCAGCAGCAGGGCCAGTTCACGCCGCTCGCCGCGCGCCTGCGCGACCGGCACCACGAAGGTGATCGCGAAGGTCAGCAGGAAAAAGCCGTTGATGGCGGCCACGTCGGTCATCACCCGCCAGAACGGCTCCGGGGCGACGATCTCCCCCAGCCCCAGGGTGCTCAGGGTGTACCCCACAAAATAGAAACTCGCGACGAACGTGGCGGGCTGTCCGCTCTCCGCGCCGACCAGCGCGCCGGGCTGCGACCAGAAGATCAGCGTCCACCCCAGCCAGGTCAGCAGCGTCCACGCGGTCAGGGTGCCGGTGATCAGCAGGGGGGCCGCCCAGGAGAGCAGGGCGCGCCGGCCGGTCAGGTGCGCGGCGGCGCGCAGGGCGCTGTACAGCGGGCGGTGAATGCGGTGGCTGAGCCGGCCCTCGCCCGTCTGGATACAGGTGACGATCAGGTCGAGCAGCGCGGCCACGACCATCAGCGCGCCGGGGAGCCACAGCAGCGACCTCAACATGCGCGGCATTCTCGCGCGCCGCCGCGACCCCGGTGATGGCGGGCAGGTAAAGACCTCTCCACGTTGCGCGGCGGGCCCAGTGACCGCGGGTCCAGTGCCCGTCGTGGTCCAGGACAGGCGGCGCCGGTCACCACGCCCCGGCGCTCCTCCCGCCCGGAGGTTCAGGTCAGTTCGTTGAAGACCGCGCGGCTGATCACGAGCTGCTGGATCTCGCTGGTGCCCTCGTAGATCTCGGTGACCTTCGCGTCGCGGTACAGGCGCTCGACGGGGTACTCGCGGCTGTAGCCGTTTCCGCCGAAGATCTGGATGGCGTCGCGGGTCACGTCCACGGCGGCCTCGCTGGCGAGCAGCTTGGCGATGCTGGCCTCCTTGCCGTAGGGGCGGCCCTGGTCCTTGAGCCACGCGGCTTTCAGCGCGACCAGCCGGGCACTCTCGATGCGGGCGGCCATGCGCGCGATCTTGAAGGACACGCCCTCGAACTCGCGCAGGGGCTTGCCGAACTGCTCGCGCTCGGCGGCGTAACGGGCAGCGTGCTCCATGGCGGCGCGCGCGATCCCGAGGGCCTGCATGGCGATCCCGATGCGGCCCGCGTCGAGGCTGGCGAGCGCGATGATCAGGCCCTGCCCCTCCTCGCCGACCATGTTCGCGTGCGGCACGCGCACGCCGTCGAAGGTGACGGTGGTGGTGTGGCTGGCGTGCAGACCGAGTTTCTCCTCGGGCCTGCCGAAGCTCAGGCCCGGCGCGCCGTTCTCGACGATGAAGCAGGACACGCCGCGCGCGCCCAGCGGGCCCGTGCGGGCCATGACGAGGTACGTGTCGGCCTGTCCGCCGCTGGTGATCCAGGCCTTCGTGCCGTTCAGGACCCAGTCGTCCCCGTCGCGGGTGGCCTGGAGGCGCAGGCTGGCGGCGTCGCTGCCCGCGCCGCTCTCAGTCAGGCAGAACGCGCCGATGTGGCGGCCCTCCGCGAGGGGCCGCAGGTAGCGGTCGCGCTGCGCGTCGGTGCCGTAGCGCAGGATCATCTGCTCGGGCAGGCCGTTCTGCACGCTGACGATCACGGCGACGCTCGCGTCGGCCGCGGCGACTTCTTCGAGGCACAGCGCGTAGGTCACGGAGTCCAGGCCCGCGCCGCCCCACGCCTCGGGGACGGTGGCGCCCATCAGGCCCAGCTCGGCCAGACCGCGCAGCTGTTCGCGGGGTAGTCGCCGCTGCGGTCGAACTGGGCGGCCAGCGGCGCGATCTCGGCGCGGACGTAGTCGCGGACGTGCTCGACGATGAGGCGCTGGTCGCTGCTCAGCGCGAAGGACATGCCGGGGTCGGCTTCGGTGACGGTCATGCCCCCAGGCTACCAAACGCCCGTTAGGCAGCGTCCAGGCCGGTCAGCTCAGGCCAGCGCGGCGGCCAGGGCCTCCTCGATGCCGCGCCCGCGCCAGCCGGTCTCGACAGTCGCGGCCTCGCCGCCGGGCCAGCGCAGGTGCGCGCCGATCACCGCGCCGCCCGCAATCGCCAGCGCCGCGCCGCTCAGGACGTCCAGCGGCGCGTCCGGGCACAGGCGCGCGGCCGCCGTCCTCAGGGTGGGGGCCAGGGGCAGCGGGGGGCGGGTCACGCGAACACGGGCGGGCAGACTCACGCCGCGCAGTGTAGAGCAGAGCAGGCGGGCGCGGCGACCGGAGACGGTGTGAAGTTCCTCACCGCAGCGGCGCGGGACGCACTTACAATTCAGCGGATGTCCGTGCCGTCTGCTCCTCCGGTTGCCCGCGCGCCCTCCTGGCCGCGGGTCCTGCTGCTGCTGCTGTGCGCCCTGCTGCTGCTGGCGACCGCCGCCCTGGCGCTGCTCTCGCTGGGCCTGTTCTCCTCCCTCGCCTCGAACGGGCCGCTGTGGCTGCGTTCACTGGGCGTGGTGGCCGCCACGCTCACCACCTCGGCCGGACTGGGGGGCCTCAGCGGGATCGCGCAGGCGTTCACGCTGATGCTGCTCACGAGCCTCGTGGCGGCCCTGGCCGCCTTCGTCAAACCGCGCTGAGCGACGCCTAAATCATGAGCATTTTTTTACGTGCTCCTCATGCTGCGTGCTACGATTGGGGAGTTTTGTACCGGAGGCGAGTGTGAGGCTGTCAGAAGACATCGGAATTGACCTTGGAACGGCGACGTTCCTGATTTACAGCAAGAGCCGCGGCCTGGTGCTGCAGGAACCCAGCGTGATCGCCATGGCCCGCGACAGCAAACAGGTCAAGGCGGTGGGTGAGGAAGCGTACCGCATGATCGGCCGCACGCCGGGCGGGATCGTCGCCGTGCGCCCCATCAAGGACGGCGTCATTGCCGACGAGGGCCTCACCGAGAAGATGATCAGCATGTTCCTGCAGAAGGTGCAGGGCGGCGCCGGACGCCTGTTCGGCTTCAAGCCGCAGCTGATGGTCGGCGTGCCCAGCAACGTCAGCGACGTGGAAAAACGCGCCGTGCTGCGCGCCGCGATCCACAGCAACGCCCGCCGCGCCTTCCTGATCGAGGAGCCGCTGGCGGCCGCCATCGGCGCGGGCCTCAAGATCGCCGAACCGGTGGGCAGCATGGTCGTGGATATCGGCGGGGGCAGCACGGACGTCGCCGTGATCTCGCTGGGCGGGATCGTGGTCAGCGAGTCGCTGCGGATCGCCGGGAACGAGTTCGACGAGAGCATCATCCGCTACGTGCGCCGCAAGCACAACGTGCTGATCGGGGAGCGCACCGCCGAGGAGATCAAGGTCAAGGTCGGCGCGGCCATGCTGCTCGACGACGCCGAGAACCTCACCGCCGAGGTGCGCGGCCGCGACCTCGTGAACGGCCTGCCCAAGACCATCAGCCTGGACTCCACGGACGTGGTCGAGGCGCTCTCGGAGCCCGTCACGAAGATCGTCGAGGGCGTCAAGCGCGTCCTGGAGATCACCCCGCCGGAACTGGTCAGCGACATCATCGACCGCGGCATCGTGATGACCGGCGGCGGCTCGCTGCTGCGCAACTTCGACGAACTGCTGCGTCAGACGACCGGCATTCCCGTCGCCGTGGCCGAGAACGCCGTGGAAGCGGTAGCGGTCGGCACCGGCATGGCGCTGGAAATGATTCCCGTGCTGGGCGACTCGCTGGTCAGCAGCGACAACTACCTGCGTCACTGACCACGTCCGGGCCAGCCCGGCCCCCGGTTGACGATGGGAGGCGGCCCGCAGGTGCCCCTCCCATTCGCCTGTCTCCCCCATCCCCAGACTCCCCTGCCCCGGAGGTTGCCCCGCATGGATCCGATCCTGATTCAAGACGTCCTCAAGACCCTGCCCCACCGCTTCCCCTTCGTGATGGTCGACCGCGTGCTGTCCATTCAGGACGGCGAGGTGCACGCGCTGAAGAACGTGACCGTGAACGAACCGTTCTTCCCCGGGCACTTCCCGCAGGAACCCGTGATGCCCGGCGTGCTGATCGTCGAGGCGCTGGCGCAGGCCAGCATGTTCTGCCTGCACGGTCAGCTGGATCCCGGCACGATCGGGTACCTCGCGGGTGTGGACGGCGCGCGCTTCAAGCGCAAGGTCATCCCCGGCGATCAGCTGCACCTGCACGCGAAGCTGGAGTTCCTGCGCCGCGGGCTGGGTAAGACCACCTGCCGCGCGCTGGTGGACGGTGAGGTGGCGGCGGAGGCCACCATCCTGTTCGCGGTTGCCAAAGGGTGAATGAAGACGTGAATCGGCCCGCGCGGGACGCCGCAGCGGGTACGCTGGCGCGGATGCCTGCCCCGGAGTGCCATTGAGTCGCCTGACCCGCTACGTGACGCTGGAGCTGCTGCCGCCGCTGCTGGCGGGCACGCTGCTGTTCACGGCCATCCTCAGCTTCGGGTACTTCTTCATCTCCAGCCAGTGGCTCCAGGGCGTGCCCGTGGCGCTGGTCGGGCAGTGGATCGCCTATCAGGTGCCGGACACCCTCGTGAAGGTGCTGCCCATGGCGGTCGTGCTGATGACCGTGGTGGCGTTCGGCCGCATGAGCACCGAGCGGGAACTCGTGGCGGTGCAGTCCGGCGGGATCAGCCTGGGCCGCGTCGCCCGCCCGGCGGGTGTGGTGGCGCTGCTCGTCACGGCGCTCTCGGTGTGGCTGAGCCTGTGGGTCGCCCCGAGGTTGAACGTCGAGACGCGCGGCCTGTACTGGGACGTGCTGACCGGCGCGGGCCTGTCGCAGCTGAGCGGGAAGACCGTGGATCTCGGGGACGGCCTGACCCTGTTCATGCGCGGCTACGACCCGGCCACACGGGAGATGCAGGGCGTGCGTCTGGAACGCTGGGAGTCCGGCAACGCCCGGCTGGGCACACTGACCTTCGCGGACCGCGCCACCTTCGAGCACCGCGTGCTGACCCTGCGGGACTACCGGGTGTTCCGCGCGGACTTCGGCGCGGCCGCCCGCCTGCCCGGCGCCGCGCAGAACCCGCTGACGCTGCCGGGCGCGGTCGCGCAGACTTTCCCCGCCATCCGCTCCGGGGCCTCGCTGCGGGTGGACACCGGCCTGAGCCGCCAGGAGACCCTGGCGAAATACGCCGACGCGGTGGGCGCCGACGCCCAGGGCTGGCCGGAACTCGTCACGGCGCTCACGACGCCGGGCGTGAAGGCCGCCGAGCGGGACGCGGCGCGCGTCACCCTGAACCGCAAGCTGGCGCTGCCCTTCGCGAATCTGGTGCTGGCCCTGGCGGCCCTGCCGTTCGCGCTGCGCTACGGGCGGACGCTGGGCGTGGCGCTGGGGCTGGCGCTGCTGCTGGCCGTCGCGTACTACCTGCTGTTCTTCCTGGGTCTGACCCTGGCCCCGCTGCTGCCCGGCCTGCCGGAGGCGGGGTGTGGCTGGCGAACGTGGTGTTCGCGGCGCTGGGCCTGACCCTGCTGAGGCGCGCGTGACCGGGCCGCAGCTGCCGCTCCGCGCCCTGATCGTGTCCGCGTCGTTCGGCAGCGGGCACCATCAGGCGAACGGCGCGCTGGACGCCGCGCTGCGCGACCTGGGCGTGCCCCTGGAGGCGCGGCACGCCGACCTGCTGAAGTACATGAGTACCCCTGAGCGCGTGATCACGGCGGGCACGTACGACCTGTGGCTGCGGCACATGCCCGGCGTGTACCGCGCCTTCTACCACCTGACGGACACCGACCGCGCGCCCACCGCGCAGGCCTTCGGGTGGCTGGGCTACCCCGCCATGCGCCGCGACGTGCTGGAGGTCCGCCCCGAGGTGGTCGTGAGTTCCTACCCCACCCCGGTCGCGCTGGCGCACAACGTCCGCCGCCGCACCGGCACCGATTTCCTGAACGGACTGGTCATCACCGACTACCGCGTGCACCAGCACTGGGCGCGCGCCGAGGCCGACCTGCTGATGGTCCCGAACGAGGAGGCCCGCGAGCAGCTCGCCCGCTGGCGCATCCCCGACGACCGGGTGGAGGTCACGGGCATCCCCATCGCGCGGGTGTACCGCGACCTGATCGGCGCCGACCGCGCCGCGCTGCGCGCCAGGCACGGCCTGGACCCGGACCTGCCCCTGATCCTGATGTCCGGCGGCGGGACCGGCAGTTACCGCGCGCTGCCGCAGGTGCTGCGCGAACTGGGCAACCTGGGCCGGCGCGTGCAGGTGCTCGTCCTGGCGGGCGCGGACGGGCACGGCGTGGCCCGGGTGGGGGCGCGACCCTGCACCGCCTGGGGTTCACCACGAACTTCCCGGAACTGCTCGCCGCGTCGGACCTCGTGGTGGGCAAGGCGGGCGGCCTGACCGTCGCGGAGGCCACCACGCTGGGCGTGCCCCTCGTCGTGCACGCCCCGATTCCCGGGCAGGAGGAATTCAACACCGACTACCTGGAACGCCACGGCGCAGCCCTGTGGGCGCGGTCCCTGGCCGACGTGCGCCCGGCGGTGCTGCGCGCCCTGGACGCCGACGAACGCGGCCGGATGTCCTGCGCCGCCCGGGCCGTCAGCCGCCCGGACGCCGCCGAGCAGGTCGCGCGGGTCCTGCTGCGGCGGCTGGGCCGGCTGTGACCGGACCCTGGCGCTGGGCAGCCGGACTGGCGGCGGGCGCGGCCCTGTACATCGGCCTGCCGTACCTGCTCGTGCAGCGCGGCGGACTGGGTGTCATCACGCGGGGTGACCCGGCGCGGCAGCAGGTCGCCCTGACCTTCGACGACGGGCCCGACCCGCGCAGCACCCCGCTCGTGCTGGACACGCTGCGCGCGGCGGGCGTCCAGGCCACCTTCTTCATCCTGCCCGCGCTGGCACGGCAGCACCCGGACCTGCTGCGCCGCCTGCTCACCGAGGGCCACGAGGTCCTCCCGCACGCGCACCGGCACCGGCACGCCTGGACCCTGCTGCCCTGGGTCGCCTTCCGTGATCCGGGACAGGCCACGCGTGAGGTGGAGGAGCTGACCGGCACGCGCCCCGCCTCCAGCGGCCCCCGCACGGCGCCTACAGCCTCACCACGGTGCTGGGCCAGCGCGCCGCCGGAGTGACGGGTGTCCACTGGACGGTCGAGGCGCGCGACTGGGCCGCTGACGCCACCCCAGGCACCGTGCGGGCTGAGGTGGCGCGGCAGGTCCGGCCGGGCGGCATTATCGTGCTGCACGACGCCGGACCCGGCTCCCGCACCACCCCGGCGGCGCTGCCCGGCATCCTGACCGACCTGCGGGCGCGCGGCCTGACGGTCGTCCCGCTGCGCGACCTGCGCGGCGCGCGGCCCGGCACGCTGCGGGACATGTGGCACACCCTCCGGGGCAGCTGACAAGGGTACTGGCGGTTTCGTCCACAGCCCGGCAGGGCACCGGGTGGCCCACTCCACGCCCGGAGGCTCCTTCGCTCCTCCTCTGCGGGGCAGCCCCGCGAGTCCGTCTGAATCCCGTACCCTGGGGCGCGTGAACTACGACGAGTTTGCCGACCTGTACGACCACCAGTACGACGTGTACCGCGACGACCTGCACCACTACGCCCGCGTGGGCGAACAGGCGCGCGGGCCCGTACTGGAGATCGGCTCCGGCACCGGCCGCGTCACCACGTTCCTCGCGCGGCGCGGCGTGGACATCACCGGTCTGGAACCCAGCGCGCGCATGATCGAACGCGCCCAGGAACGCGCCCAGCGCGACGGCCTGACCGTGAAGTACGTGCAGGGCGACGCCCGCACCTTCACGCTCGACGAGCGCTTCGACACGGTCATCGCGCCGTTCAACGCCCTGATGCACCTCTACACCCCCAACGAGCAGCTCCAGGCGGTGCAGAACATCCACGCGCACCTGCAACCGGGCGGGCACTTCACCTTCGACCTGTTCGTTCCCCGCTTCGGCAAACCCCACACCCTGCGGCACGAGGGCGAGACCTTCCACGCGCCCGACGGCAGCCGCACCGACGTCTTCCTTGTGCAGCGGCATGACAAGCCCCGCCAGCACATCACCACCGAGTACCACGTGGACACCACCGCGCCCGACGGCACCCTGAAACGCCGCCACTACACCCTCACCCAGCGGTACTACACCCGCTACGAGGTCGAGTGGCTGCTGCGCTTCGCGGGCTTCGAGAGCCCCGCGTGACCGGCTCGTTCCAGGGCGGCCCGCTCGACGCGCACAGCGAGGTCATGGTCTTCAGCACCCGCGCCGTGTAATCCAGGATGAAAGTGATTCCTCGTCATTCAGGGTCGCCCGTTGGTCCCCTCACCCTTCCGTCGCTTCGCTCCTCCCTCCCTCTCCCTCAGGGGGAGAGGGGACAACGGAACGAGATCACGTTTCAAGTAAGTCAGTTTAATCCCGTGTGACCGGTGGGTGAACGCCGACCGGGAGAACCCTGTCTGGGCTCTCCCGGTGTCGGCGGTCATGGCACAGTCCCTCTGCGGGACTGAAGTGGAGGGTCAATCTGGATTCATCCGATTCCCGACCGTCCGGGAGAGCGCCGGACGCTCGTCCATCTCCTGAAGTCCGGCTGTTGTTGCTCCCTCCAGTCGGGTTCGTCTGCGACTCACCGCAAGGGGGTCAATCGTGCGCGGCGGCGAGTTCCTTGTGGCTGTGGCCGAACTGCTCGGCTTCGGTGCTGCCGGCCAGGGCGGTGGTGCTGCTCTGCCCGCCCCCGGCGGCCTGGGCGACGAGATCGAAGTAGCCGGTGCCGACTTCGCGCTGGTGCTTGACGGCGGTGAAGCCGCGGTCCTGGGCGGCGAATTCGCGTTCCTGGAGTTCCACGAAGGCGCTCATCTGGTTGCGGGCGTAGCCGTAGGCGAGGTCGAACATGCTCATGTTCAGGCTGTGGAACCCGGCCAGGGTGATGAACTGGAACTTGTAGCCCATCTTGCCCAGTTCGACCTGGAACTTGGCGATGGTCTCGTCGTCGAGGTTCTTCTTCCAGTTGAAGCTGGGGGAGCAGTTGTACGCCAGGAGCTTGCCGGGGAACTGCGCGTGGACGGCCTGGGCGAAGCGGCGGGCGTCCTCCAGGTTGGGCACGGAGGTCTCGCACCAGATGACGTCGGCGTAGGGGGCGTAGGCCAGGGCGCGGCTGATGGCCTGCTCGATGCCGGGCCTGACGTAGTAGAAGCCTTCGGGGTGCGTTCGCCGGTGCAGAAGGGCTTGTCGTTGTCGTCGATGTCGCTCGTCAGGAGGTTCGCGGCGTCGGCGTCGGTGCGGGCGATCAGGACGGTGGGGACGCCGCTGACGTCGGCGGCGAGGCGCGCGGCGTTCAGGGTGCGGATGAACTGACTGGTGGGGACGAGCACCTTGCCGCCCAGGTGTCCGCATTTCTTCTCGCTGGCGAGCTGGTCCTCGAAGTGCACCCCGGCGGCGCCCGCCTCGATCATGGCCTTCATGAGTTCGAAGGCGTTCAGGGGACCGCCGAAGCCGGCTTCCGCGTCGGCGACGATGGGCACGAAGTAGTCGATGTCGCCTCGGCCCTCGCTGGTCTGGATCTGATCGGCACGGCGCAGGGTATTGTTGATGCGCTTGACGACGTCGGGCACGCTGGAGGCGGGGTAGAGGCTCTGGTCGGGGTACATCTGCCCGGCGTTGTTGGCGTCCCCGGCGACCTGCCAGCCGCTCAGGTAGATGGCCTTCAGGCCAGCCTTGACCTGCTGCATGGCCTGGTTGCCGGTTAGGGCGCCCAGGGCGTTCACGAAGGGCAGTTCCTTCATCTGGCGCCACAGTTTCTGCGCGCCGTGCTTGGCGAGGGTGTGCTCGATGGGGAGGCTGCCGCGCAGCTTGACGACCTCGTCGGCGCTGTAGTTGCGGCGGATGCCCTGCCAGCGTTCCTCGGTCTGCCAGGTCTTTTCGAGGATCTCGGCGGGCGTGCGGGGGTTGGTGGTCATGGTGGGGCCTCCGTGGGGTGTGAGGGGCGATCCGCCGCGCCCGGTCTGAGCGTGGAAGGTCTGGGGATTCGGTGGGATGTGCCCGGTGTGGGCGGTGCCTTGCGGTGAGGGCATTGTGCCGGGCCGCCCGCCACGAAAGTACTGGTGTACCCATGACAGGTGGAAGTACACCACCAGTTCAGGTACACCGCCCGGTTCCTGCCACGAGACAAGAGGCGCCCGGCCTGCACCGGACGCCCCCTCAGGTCAGGCTGCTCAGCCGTTCAGCCACTCGGCCAGCGTCGCCTCGAACGCCGCGTGGTGGTCGTGGTGGTACAGGATGCCGTGGAAGCCGGCGTCGTTCGCCGCGTCGATGTTCTCCTGCACGTCGTCCACGAACGCCACCTGCGCCGCCGGGACGCCCATGGCGGCCTCCAGCGCCGCGAACGACTCCGGGGACGGCTTCTTGTGCCCCAGTTCGTTGCTGAACACCGGCTGGTGGAACCGCGCGAACCGCGGGTCGCGGCGCAGGTGGTCGCTCACGACCGGGTAGTTGTTGCTCAGCAGGCCCACCCGCACCCCGGCGGGCAGCGCGGCCAGCGTGGCGTACATGGGCGCGTTGTCGTGAATGCTGCCCAGGTACAGCGGCTCGAAATCGGTGTACGGCATGGGAATCCCCGCCTCCTCCTGCAGGACCGTCCAGAACTGCGGGAGGGTCCAGGCCCCCACCTCCAGCTGGCGGACGTGCCGGAAGTAGGAGTCCCGCACGCGTTCCACCGGGACGCCGCTGCGGTCCGCCACGTTCTGGGTGCTGCGGCCATCGAAGGTTCCCACCGTGAACACGCCGCCCCAGTCGAAGGCCACGTGCCGTTTCTGCTCGCTCGTCATCCGCCCGATCATGCCGCAGGGTCGCGGGGACTGCGGCGCCATTGTGCAGACCGGGGCCGGGGGGCCGGGCGGGGTTACTCGGGCAGCAGCAGCCCCCGGCGGTCCCACGCGGCCACGTTCAGGGCGTGCATGGCCTGCCAGGGCCGCGTCCAGTCGGCGTCCGCCTGCAGCTTCTGCCCCCGCCCGTGCCGCAGGACGTGCGCGCGGTGCGCGGCCAGCAGGTCCGGCACCGGGCAGTCCGGGTGCAGGTGCATGTCGATCTCCTCGCTCAGGGCGGGTGCGTAGGGCTGGCGGGCGCTGCTGGTCAGCACGCACGCGAACCCGCTAGCGCGGTCACGCAGCCACGTGAGCACCTGCACGAACGGCCAGCCGGTGTCGGCCGTTTCCGGCGTCTCGCTCCAGCGCAGTCCGGCGGTGCTGTCGGGCTCCAGCCGGTAGGCGCGCAGGTGGCGCACCTCGGAGACGCCGGGCAGGTAGTAGGTGCCCAGCGGCGCGGCGCCCGCCGCGAGCAGGTCGGCGTGCAGAGACGTGATGGCGCGCGACTGCTCCGGCGTGGCGCCCCAGGCCCGGTCCTCCAGCGGCTGCGGCGCGAGCGTCTCGGACACGAGCGGGCCCGGCAGGGCGCGGCGGTCGAGGCGGGCCAGACTCAGCTCCGGCAGCAGGCTGACGGCGCGCTCGGGGCCGACCAGCCGCTGAAGCTCGTCATCCGTGAGTGCAGCCAGGTTGAGGCGACGGGACACGCCCCCCATCATAACGTGCCCGACTTACATTTTCAGCACACGCGGCGCGTGTGACGCCGCCGGGAAAGGCCACCGGATCAGCCCCTATAGTGCAGAGCATGACCGATGCGTCCTCTCAGACCAACGACCTCCAGGCGGTCGCCCAGGCCCTCCTGACCCACACCGGCCCCATCGTGGTGCTGTCCCACGAGAACCCGGACGGCGACGCGCTGGGCAGCGTCCTGGGGCTCACCCGGGCGCTGCGGCAGCTGGGCCGCGAGGTGATCGCCCCGGTGCACGTCCCGCGCTTCCTGGCCTTCGTGCCCCGGCCCGGCGAGCTGAGCGACCGCCTGAGCAGCTGGCCCGAGGGGGCCATGGCCGCCGTGCTGGACGTGGACAACAACGACCACGTGCGGGTGGCGGGCGCCGACCTGAGCACCTTCCGGGGGCCAGTCGTGAACGTGGATCACCACGGCACGAACGCCCGGCGCGCCGACGCCCTGGCCGTGGACCCGGGCCAGCCGGCCGCCGCCGTGATGGTGGCCGAGCTGATCGACCTGCTGGGCGCCCGCTGGACCGAGGAGATCGCCACGCCGCTGATGCTGGGCCTGATCACCGACACCGGTTCGTTCCGGTTCGATTCGGTCACCCCGCAGGCGTTCCGCGCCGCCGCGCGGCTGCGCGAGGCCGGCGCGCGCCTGGGCTGGATCAGCGATCAGCTCGGCCAGAATCCGGTGACGTACTACACGCTGCTGCGCGAGGTGCTGGGCACGCTGGAATTCCTGCACGGGGGCCGCGTGGTGCTCGCCCGCGTGGACGAGGCGATGCTGGCGCGCGCCGGGGCCGCCTGGGAGGACGTGGAGAACTACGTGGGCATGCTGCGCAACGCCGAGGGCTCGCAGCTGGCCGTGATGGTCAAGGACTTCGGCGACCGGGTGAAGCTCTCACTGCGGTCCCGCGCCGGCCTGAGCGCCCAGAACATCGCCGTGGCCCTGGGCGGCGGCGGCCACGTCCCGGCCGCCGGGGCCAGCCTGAACCAGCCCTGGCCGGAGGTGGCCGCGCAGCTGGACGCCGCAATCACGGCGGAACTCGCGCGGGTCGACGCCCTGGGCGCGTAGGCCGGGTGGGCGAAACAGCCCTGAGGGCCAGGCGTGTCTCCCTCAGGGCGGCGCGCTGGCGTCCCCCCGGCCGTCAGCGCGCCGGGGCACCCAGCGCCGTCGTCCGGGCGGGCGCGTCCAGCACGACCTTCAACGCCGCGTTGATCCACGCGAACGCGCGGCGGGTGTTCGGCATGGTGTAGCTCTGATCCGCGCCGCGCTGCATGAACACGTATACCAGGTGGCGGCCGTCCGTGGTCTCCACGTACCCGCTGTAGGTCAGCAGCTGCCAGCCGTTCCCGCCCTTGGCGCCCACGTAGCGCACGCGGCCCTGGTGGGTGATCGTCAGCGCGGACTTCCCGAAGCCGGTGGCCATGACCTCCCGCTGCCAGCGGCGCGACGCCTCGGACAGGTCGGGCCGCAGGAATTCCTGCGCGACGAGCGTCCCGAACTCGTACGGCGTGCTCAGGTTGTACACCTGCGCGTCCAGCGCGTCGTCCCGGCGGTGGTCGAAATAGTCGTTCAGCTTCCGCTGCACGTAGTCCGCCCGGTATTTCTGCGCGTCCCGGTCGATCAGCGCCGCGATCCGGCGCTGCTCCTCGCCGCGCGCGCCGGTCCAGCGGCCACTGCCGTTGAAGGTGGCCGACAGGCCCGACTGCGCGACCCACCACGCCTTGGTGGGCAGGATCAGGCGGGTGCGGCACAGTCCGAGGCGGTCCGCCACGTCCTGCACGGCCCCCAGGCCGGCGCGGCGGTGCAGGATGTCGGTGGCGGTGTTGTCGCTGTTGTGGATCATGCGCTCGCTCAGGGCCCGCACGTCCGACCCGTCGAAGGGGTAGCTGCCCAGCGACTGGTTCTGCCGGGTCACGGTGAACCGCTCGCCGGGCTGCATGCGCCCGGCATCCACCTCGCGCAGCAGCGCCCACAGCACCGCCTGCTTGTACGTGCTCGCCAGCGGAAACACGCTGTCCGGGTTGGTCGCCACGGCCCGCACCGGGCGCAGCGTCACCGGATCGATCTCCGCCACCCACAGGCCCAGCTGCCCGCTCAGGTGATGGGGCGGGGGTGGGGCCTTGGGCACGACCGGCGCAGGCAGCAGGCAGCCCCGGTCATCACGCAACGCATCGGGCGCGGGCTGCGCCGGGCCCGGGAGCGCCTGGCCGGGCGCCGCCTGGCGTTGCAGCGTCACGTGTCCCTCGCGCTGCGGGGCGGGCTGGGCGCAGCCCAGCAGCAGAGCGGGCAGCCACCACGTAGCCCGGAGGGGAAAGCGCCTCACGTCAGACCGTGACGGGCTCCAGGGTCACGCCCACCGTGCCGGGCCCCGCGTGGGTCGCCACGACCGCGCCGATCTGGTGGTCTCCCATGTCCTCGAAGTTCAGGCCTGCCAGTCCGGCGCGGACCTCCTGAACGTACTCCTCGCCGCCCGGGGTGCACATGACCGCCACGCGGGCACTGCCGTGCTGCGCCACGTACTTGCGGACGTGCTCCACGATGTCGGCCATGGCCTTCTTGTGGCCGCGCACGCGCCCGCCGGACTCCACGCGCCCGTCCTTGACGATCAGGATCGGTTTGATGTTCAGCAGGCTGCCCAGCAGCGCCTGCGCGCCCCCGATGCGCCCGTTGATGCGCAGGAAGTCCAGGGTGTCCACCGTGAAGCGGATGTCGGCCTTCGCCCCGGCCGCCTCAAGCTGCCGCACGATCTCGTTCATGCTCAGGCCCTGGTGCGCCAGTTCCGCGGCACGCAGCACGCGCAGACCCAGGCCCATGCTCACCGAGCGGCTGTCCACGACCGTGACCTTCCCACCGAATTCCTGCGCGGCCAGCCGCGCGCTGCCCACCGTGCCGGACATCTGCCCGCTGATGTGGATGCTCAGCACCTCGTCCGCCGATTGCAGGGCCTGGGTGTACGCCGCGGCGAACTCGGCCGGGCTGGGCTGCGAGGTGCTGGGGGTCTTCTTCCCGGCCTTCAGGCCCGCGAAGATGTCCTGCGGGGTGATCTCCAGGCCGTCCTTGTGCATCTTCCCGTCGAACAGCACGTACAGCGGCACGCGGGTCACGCCGATCTGCGCGAGCAGTTCCGGCGTCAGGTCACTCGTGGAATCCGTGACGATGGCAATGGTCATTGGCTGATACTAGCGTGACATCGCCTACGGTGCCGGTCGGGTCAGGCCGCCCACAACGAACAAACCGCCCCACTTCAGCGGGGCGGTCCGTGCCGTCGGGTCTATTCGGGCTTCTTCCTCGGCTGCCATTTCTTGCGGCCCCCGGCGCCGGGTTCGCTGGTCGCCTGCTGCCCTTCCTCCAGCAGGTTCTCGCCGACCTGTTCCAGCTGCACGTGCTCCGTGATGGGCGCGGCGACCGGCCCCGGGAGAGCAGCGACCTGCGGTTCGGGTGCAGGGGCCGGCACAGGCGCGGCCTTCGGCGCCCACTTCTTCCGCTCGCCGGTCGGGGCGGGCGCGGCAGGCGCAGGCGCTTCAGGCGTCACGGCCGGCGCGGCCTGCGGGGCGGCCTGAGGTGCAGGCGCGGCGTCAGGCTCCGTCGCGGGCGCGGCGCTGACCGGTTGTCCCTTCGGCGCCCACTTCTTCCGTTCACCTGCGGCGGGCGCGGCTACGGGCACAGCGGGCTCGGCACTGGATTCGGCGCTGGAGGCCACCTCGGTGGGAGCCACGGACGCAGAAGGCTCGGGGGCGGCCGGGGCAGGCGTCGCTTCCGCTTTCGCCTTCGGTGCCCAGGCCTTACGGGCGGGGGCGTCCGTGCCGGGTGCCGCAGGGGCCGGGGTCGCGGCCGTGACGCCCGGCTGGGCGGCGGGGGTGTGAGCAACAGGGGCGGGGTTCACGTCGTCCACCTTCGCCTTCGGTGCCCAGGCCTTGCGGGCCGGAGCGTCGGCCACCGGGGTGGCGGGCGCCGCCGTCGCAGCCGCCGGGGCGGGCGTGACCGGCGCGGGAGTTACGTCGCCGGCCACGTCGTCGCCGCCCTTGGGTTTCCAGCTCTTGCGGGCCGGAGCGTCGGGCGTGGCAGCAGCCGGGGCAGGTGCGGGTGCGGCGGGAGCCACGTCGTCCGCACCGGCCGCCCTGGGTTTCCAGCTCTTGCGGGCGCCCGCCTCGGGGTGCGCGGCCTGCGCTTCGGGCCGGGTGCCCTGCGTGGCGTCGGGGCTGCCGGGCTGCGCGTTGATGACGGCGGCGCTCGTCTCGCCCACTACAGCGGTGGGGGCACCGGCGCCGGGGCGCTCGCCCGTGCGGTCCATGGGCGTCTGCGCATTGGGGGCGCTGACGACCTCGGGCTGCTCCAGCGGGGTGGCGCCTTCCACGGGGCCGGTGGGGGCGGCCTGCTGCCAGGTGCCGTCGGCGCGCTGCACGCTCTCGAGCATGAGTTCCGCGACGTCCTTGACGATGATGTCGTCGCGTTTCTGCTTCTCGGGCGTGGAGTTCATCATCGCCTTGCAGAAGGGGCAGCCCACCGCGACGACCTTGCCGGTCTGCTCGAATTCGTCGCTGGCGGCCTTGGCGCTGTCCAGGCGGGCCTGGAGTTCACGGAAGCGGTTGTCGCTGACTCGCTCCGAGCCCTCTTCCTCCTCCTTCCAGAACTGCGCGCCGCCCGCGCCGCAGCAGAAGGAGTTCTCGCGGCTGCGTTCCAGGTCCAGCACCTCGCCCGCCATCTTCGTGATGAGGCTGCGGGGGGCGTCGTACACGCCGTTATGCCGGCCCAGGTAGCAGGGGTCGTGGTACGTGACGTTCTCCGCGAGCCGTTCCATGGGGAGCTTCCCAGCGGCCACGAGGGTTTCGAGGTACTCGGTGTGGTGGATGGTGCGGTAGTCGCCGCCGAGCTGCTTGTACTCGTGCCCGATGGCGTTCATACAGTGCGGGCAGGTCGCCACGATCAGTTTCGGCGCGACGGTGTTCAGGGTCTCAACGTTCTCGGCGGCGAGCTGCTGGTACAGGAACTCGTTCCCGGCGCGGCGGGCGCTGTCGCCGGTGCAGGCTTCCTTCTTGCCCAGCACGGCGTAGTTCACGCCGGCCTTGTCGAGCAGCTGCACGAACGAGCGGGCGACCTTCTGCGCGCCCGGGTCGTAGCTGGCGGCGCAGCCCACCCAGTAGATGACGTCCGGGGTGGGGTTCTCGTCGATGGTGGGGACTTTCAGGCCCTCGGCCCACTCCATGCGCTTGTCGCGGCTGATGCCCCAGGGGTTGCTGGCGCGTTCCATGCCGCGGAAGGCGGTCTGGAGCTGCGGGGGGAACTCACCGGCGACCATGACCTGATGGCGGCGGATGTCGATGATGTCGAGCATCTGCTCGTCCTGCACGGGGCAGACCTGCATGCAGGCGCCGCAGGTGGTGCAGGCCCAGACGCTTTCCTCGTTGATGGCGAATTCCAGCAGGGGGTGCGCCGTGCTCGCGCCGCTCTCGAAGGGGGCGGGTTTCAGGGTGAAGGGGCTGGGGTGCGACCCGATCACGTTCAGTTCCATGCGCTTGTTGATCTCCAGCGCGGCGGGGCTCAGGGCCTTGCCGGTGGCGTTGGCCGGGCAGACGTCCTGGCAGCGGTTGCACTGGATGCAGGAGTACGCGTCGAGCAGGCGCGGCCATTCCAGGTCCTCGAGTTTCTCGACGCCCAGCTTGGGCTCCTCGGCCTCCATGGCCTCTTCCAGACCCTTCATGGGGGGCAGGACGCCGCTGCCGACCGGGCGTTTCAGCGCGTAGTTCAGCGGGGCCATGAAGATATGGATGTGCTTCGTGAACGGGAAGTACGCCAGGAACGCCAGGACGCTGCCGAGCGCACCCCAGTACCCGAAGACGCGCCAGCCCTCGACGGCCTGCTCGCTGGCCCCGCTGAAGAGCAGGCGGCCCAGGGCGCTGCTGAACGGCTGGAAGCTGTCGTAGCTGCCGAGGACGCGGGCTTCCTCGACCATCTTGGCGGCGTTGCCGAGCACGCGGCTGCCCACGTGGAAGGTGATGAACGACGAGACGATCAGGCTGTCACGCAGGATGTAGTTCGCCTTGAGCAGCGGGTGCAGCAGCGTCTTGTCGGTGAAGCGGAAGTCGCGCCGGCTGGGCAGGAACAGGCGGCGGATCACGAGGCTGATGACGCCCACGAGCACGAGCAGGCTGAGCAGGTCGGCCAGGAAGTTGTACCCGGCGAGCAGCGGGCTGTCCTTGGAGTAGATGTGGAACGGCAAGTAGCCTTCCAGGCCGTCCACGACGTTGACCAGCAGGTAGTACACGAAGCCGTAGAAGATGAACGAGTGCAGCACGCTGATGGTGGTGCGGCGGCGGAAGGTGCGCTCCTGGGTGAGGCTGACCCGGATGGCGTACAGCACGCGCTGGACGGGGTTCCCGGTGCGGTCCTCGCTGGCGGGGCGCCGCGCGCGACGCGGCGGTAGAGGCGGTAGAAGCCCCACGCGCCGAGGCCACCGGCCAGGAGGGCGAAGAGGAAGAACAGCAGTTTGTGAATCAGGGGCAGCAAGGGGGCAACTCCTTCAGGCGGATGGGGTCTGGGGCGGGCCGGGAGACCGCAGCGAAAAATTGTACTGGGTCAAAGTATAGGCGATGGCCGGCTCGGAGCGGAACGCCCTCACCATACCCCCACCCCACCCGCAGCGGGCCCGACTGGCCGCGCACTCACCGTGCCGGGCGGCCCCGGTGAGGTAGCCTCAGCGCGTGAGCCTGACTGCTGCCGAACTTCAGACGTACCTGCACGCCCTCGTCCGCGGGGACCTGAAACTCGCCACGATGATCTGGGGCCCGCCCGGCGTGGGCAAGAGCAGCGTCGTGGCGCAGGTCGCCGCCGCGCACGGCCTGGACTTCGTGGACGTGCGCCTCTCCCAGCTGGCCCCCACCGACCTGCGCGGCCTGCCGGTTCCCGAGAGCGACGGGCAGGGGGGGGCGTGAGCCGCTGGTACCCCCCGGAATTCCTGCCGCGTGACGGGCGCGGCATCCTGTTCCTGGACGAGGTGAACATGGCCCCACCCACCATGCAGGGCATGGCGCAGCAGCTCATCCTGGACCGCCGGGTGGGCAGCTACGAACTCCCGGACGGCTGGTTCGTGTGGGCCGCCGGGAACCGCAAGGAGGACCGCGCCAGCGTGTTCGACATGCCCGCCCCCCTCGCCAACCGCTTCCTGCACCTGACGGTCCGCCCGGACTTCGACTCCTGGCGCGCGTACGCCCTGGGCCGGAGCCTCCATGAGCACGTCATCGCGTTCCTGACGTTCCGCCCGGAACTCCTGCACCGCCTCGACCCGCAGCAACCCGCGTGGCCCAGCCCCCGCGCCTGGGAGATGGCGTCGCGCCTGCACCGCGCCGGACTGGACGCCACGCCCGCCATCGGCGAGGCCGCCGGGGCTGAATTCAGCGCGTTCGTGCGCCTGTACGAGCAGCTGCCCGACCTAGGCATCGTGCTCGAAGGCCGGGGCGCGGGCCTGCGCCTGCCGGACGAACCCAGCGTCCGCTACGCCGCCGTCGTGGGCCTCGCCGCGCGCGCGGGCACCGCCGACGAGGCGTACCACGCCTTCACGTGGCTCGCCGACAGCGCCGGACCCGAATGGCTCCAGCTGTACGTCGCCACCCTCGTCAGCAAATTCCAGGCCATCGGGCAGCTCGCGGACCTCGCCGAACTCGTGGGCCGGGACGAACGCCTCGCGACGCTCGTGCAGACCACGCTGAGCCTCACGGAAAGCGCGTGAGGAGTGAGCAGAAGGCAAATGGCAGCTGGCGGATAGCACCTTTGGCCATCTGCCATCAGCCATCGGCGGTGGTCACGCCATGACCCCAGTTCCCGTCACTCCCGAATTCCAGCGCCTGATCTCCGGCTCCCGGTTGCGCCTGCGGGGGCGGTCGGCGTTCTTCGCGACGCTGCTGCTGCACGCGGAGTTCGTGCCGTCCCGGGAGGTCGCGGCGGCAGGCACGGACGGCGAGCGGGTGTACGTGAACCCGGAAGTCGCCGCGACCCTGGCGCCGGACGTGCTGGACGGGCTGCTGCTGCACGAGGTGCTCCATGCGGCGCTGTCGCACGTGGAGCGGCGCGGCCCGCGTGAGAAGAAACGCTGGAACAAGGCCGCCGACCTGATCGTGAACGGCATGGTGTCGGCGGCGGGGCTGCCCACGCCGCCGCAGTCGCGGCGGGACGAGCACCTGGAACGTCTGAGTGTCGAGGAGGTGTACACGTCCATCGAGGCGGAAGCCCAGGGCGACGGTGAGGACGAGGGGGACGACCTGCTCGACGGGCCGCCCAGCGACGCGCCGCCGCGCGGGCAGAAGCCGGGGCAGGCCGGGCAGACGCAGCGGCAGTGGCAGCAGGCGCTGGCGCAGGCGCGCAGCGTGGAGGCCATGAGCGGCAAGGGCGACGACCCGCTGGGCGAGCACCGCGAGTTGCAGCGGCTCGCCCCGGCGCGACTGGACTGGCGGGCGCACCTGTGGCGCTTCCTGGCGCGCACCCCGGTGGATTTCGGGGGCTTCGACCGGCGGTTCGTGGGGCGCGGCCTGTACCTGGAGGCGCTGGACGACGAGTCCCTGACCGCGCTGATCGCGGTGGACACGTCCGGCAGCGTGGACGACGACGCCGTGCGGGCGCTGGTGGGCGAGGTGCAGGGCGTGCTGGGCGCGTACCCGCACGTCCGCGCGACCCTCTACTACGCCGATACGGAAGCGTACGGCCCGCACGACCTGACACCCGGCGGCGAGATTCCCCCACCGCAGGGGGGCGGCGGCACCGACTTCCGCCCCATCTTCCAGCTGCTGGACGAGCATGAACCGGACGTCCTGATCTACCTGACCGACGGGTACGGCGACTTTCCCGACGCCGCGCCGCGCCTGCCCACCCTGTGGGTCGTGCCGCCCGGCGGCCTGGAGGACGAGGGCTTCCCCTTCGGTGAGGTCCTGCGCCTGGAGGAACACACATGAAGGCGACCAGTCGCCCGGACGGCTTCGAGGTCGCCCTAACTCTGGCCCCGGAGGCGGGGTCGGTATGGTTCGTGTTCGATGGGCCGAAACTGGTGCTGCGCGCGGACGGCACCCTGCCGACCGGGGAGGCCCCGCTGCCCGCGGTGGACGTGACGCCGCTGGGCACCCTGGACGGCACGTCGTATCTGGCGGCGGGCCTGGACGGCGACCTGCCCGGCGGCTTCCAGTCGGTGCCGGTCCGGTCCGGCTTCGGCCGCCTGCCCGATCACCACATGGGGCTGGCCGGGTACGCCGCGCAGGTCATCGAGTTCGCGCGCACGCACCGCTACTGTGGCCGCTGCGCTGCGCCCCTGAGCGACGCCACGCATGAACGCTCGCGCCGCTGCCCGAACTGCGGCCTGACGGTGTACCCGCGCGTGGCCCCCGTCGCGATGGTGCTCATCCGGCGCGGGCAGGGCCGGGACACCGAACTGCTGCTGGCCCGCAGCCCGCACTTCCCACCCGGCATGTACTCCGCGCTGGCGGGCTTCGTGGAACCCTCCGAGACCCTGGAGGCCGCGGCCCGGCGCGAGGTGCAGGAGGAGGTGGGCGTGGAGGTCCGTGACCTGCGGTACCAGTTCAGTCAGCCGTGGCCGTTCCCGCACTCGCTGATGCTGGGCTTCACCGCCGAGTACGCGGGCGGCGACATCACCCCGCAGCCCGGCGAGATCGACGACGCCCGCTGGTTCCCCGTCACCGACCTCCCCACACTGCCCGCCGCGTTCAGCATCGCGCGGGCGCTGATCGACGGGGCGGTGGCCGAGGCCCTGAAGTAGCAACCCGCCGCCCCCACCCCCCTGCCCCCCTCGCCCGTGCCATCATCGCTGCGATGACTGGTGAGCTTGACCCGCGGACGCTGACGATCTTGGGTGTGGAGGGGGCGCTGGAGGCGGCGGGTGCGCCGCGCGCGACGGCGGATACGCTCTCGGGCCTGTCGGCGCATCCCGACGCGCGGGTGCGGGCGCGGGTGGCGCGGCACCCGAACACGCCCGTGGAGGTGCTGGGGTCCCTGGCGGCGGCGTACCCGGCGGACGTGCTCGCAAACCCGGGGTTGCCGCTGATGCGGCTGGCGCGCCCGAACCTGCTGGGGGTATTTCCGGCGGACGGGGTGATCGCGCTGCTGAACGCGCCGGGCGTGCCGGGGTGGGTGGTGGACTCGGCGCTGCGGCACGAGGATTACGCGGTGCGCACGGCGCTGGCGGGCCGGGCGGACCTGAGTGCCGAGCGGGTGGCGGCGCTGGCGCAGGACGCCGGGTGGCAGATCCGCGAGGCGGTCGCGCGCCGGGACGCGCTGCCCGAGGGGCTGGTGCGGCAGCTGGCGGCGGATGACGATTACGACGTGCGCAAGGCGGTGGCGTCCCGCCCCGACCTGCCGGGCGACGTGCTGCGCGTGCTCGTCGGGGACGCGCACGGCATGGTGCGCGCCGGGGTGGCGCGGCGGCTGGACCTGCCGCTGGACTGCATGATCCAGCTCGCGGCGGACGGCGACCCGGACGTGCTGGCGACCCTGGCGCGCCGGGTGGATCTGCCCCGGTCGGTGCGGGAGTGGCTGGCGACGAACGACCAGCCGCTGGTGCGCGCAGCGGCGCTCCAGGCGTGGACGGTCCCGGCGGAGTGGCTGGCCCGCGCCGAGGTGGATGCTGACCCGGACGTGCGCGCCGCGCTGGCCCGCCGCCCGGACGCCCCGGCGGAGGTGCTGACGCGGCTGGCGGGCGACGAGTCCGAGACGGTGCGCCGCGCCGTGCTGGAGCGCAGTGACCTGCCGGAGGGCGCGGTCCTGGCGCTGGCCCGCGCACCTGAGGCGGACATCCGCCTGCACGTGGCGAGCGCGGAAGGGATTCCCGCGTCGGTGCTGGACGCCCTGCTGAGCGACCCGGATGCGAGTGTGCGGACGGTGCTGGCGGTGCGCCCGGACCTGGGCGAGGCGCAGCTGGAGGTGCTGGCGGGCGACCCGAACCCGGAGGTGCGCCGCGCGGTGGCCTACGCGACCGCCACCCCGGGCGGGACGCTGGCGGGGCTGGCCCGCGACCCGAATGCCGGGGTGCGCCGCGCGGCGGCCCTGCACCCGAACCTCAACCCCGAGGACCTGGGGGTCCTGGCCGGGGACACGGACGAGGGGGTGCGGCTGGCCGTCGCCGGACGCGCCGACCTCTCCCCCACCGTGCGGGACGCGCTGCGGGCCGATCCGGAGGTCAGCGTGCGTGAGGAGGCCGCGCGGGCCGGCGCGTGACCGACATCCGCCTGCCGCTGGGGAACGTGAAGTTCAGTGTGCGGGCCGTGATCCTCTGCACGCGCGGGGACACGCTCCTGACGAACTGCGGGCCCGGCGAGCACGGCAGCGGCTTTCACTTCCTGCCGGGCGGCGCGGTCAGGGCGGACGAGGATGCCGCGCAGGCCGCCGCGCGCGAATGGCACGAGGAGACCGGCCTGACCGCAGGCGAGCTGCGGCTGGTCGGGGTCGTCGAGAGCTTCTTCGGCCCGCCGGGTCGGCGCGAGCACGAGATCGGCTTCTACTACCACCTGCCCGCCCCACCCGACCTGCCGGACGGGACGTTCACCGTGCACGACAACCCGGACGTGCAGTGTCAGTGGGTGCCCTTCGACCGGATCGAGGCGACCCCGGTGTACCCGCTGGTCGTCCGGGACCTGCTGCGCGTCCCGCCGGGCGAGGTGCGGCATATTCTGAACCGGGAAGCGTAGAACAAGCCCCCTCCAGCAGATGTGGAGGGGGCTTCTCGTGAGGTTCGGGTCAGATGGCGAGGCCCTGGGCGTGGGCGCTGACGTCCTTGCTCTCGTACTGGCCGGGCGGCAGGCCGATGCTGGGCGTGTTCGCCTCGAACTCGTCGCTCCAGCCGACTTCCTCCAGGGCTTTCTTCCACGCGCCGATGCTCTCGTTCCGGTAGATCTGGTAGGCGGCCATGCCGACCTCGGGGCCGCCGCGCGCGATGACCGATTCCACCCAGGCCCACTTGGCGGACACGTTGCGGAGTTCGGCGGTGGTGCGCAGTTCCTTCTGGATGCGTTTCATGCGCTTCTCGATGGTCTGCACGCCCGCGAAGGGGTCCGCGAAGTGCGGCGTGTGGCGTTTGGGCACGAACGGGCTGATGCCCAGCGCGATGCGGTTGATCTTCGCGAGGTCCTTGGTGAACTCGATCAGTTCGGTGATGTCGTCGTCGTTCTCGGGGCCGAGGCCGATCATCATGTACACCTTGACGCCCTTGAAGCCCAGGTCGCGGCTGATGTGCGCGGTCTTGGTGAGGTCCTCGGTGGTGATGCCCTTCTTCAGCCAGCGGCGCAGGCGTTCGCTGGGCGCGTCGCTCGCGACGGTGAAGGTGCGCAGGCCGCCGGCCTTGAGGATCTCGGCCAGTTCGGCGTCCACGGTGTCGGCGCGGATGGAGCTGACGCCCAGCTTGATGCCGCGGTCGGTCAGGGTGCGGCCCACGTACTTGGTGTGCGGGAAGTCGCTGAGGGCCGCGCCGACCAGGCCGACCTTCTCCACCCAGTCGGGGATGGTGTCGAGCAGTTCCTGCGCCTGGTTGTTGCGGTTCGGGCCGTACATGGTGCGGGCGAGGCAGAAGGTGCAGGGGCGGGGGCAGCCGCGCTGGGCTTCCACGAGGAACATGTTGCTCAGTTCGCTGTGCGGCGTGACGATCTGGCTGTACGCGGGGAGCAGTTCCTTGGGCGCGGTGGCCCACTTGGGTTCATGGGCGTGCCGGGCGGGCAGGAAGATGCCGGGCATCCCGTCGATCAGGTCGTAGAAGTCCTCGCGGCTCGTCGCTTCACGCAGCGCCTCGCTGATGACGGGCACGATCTGCTCGCCGTCGCCGATCACGATGATGTCCGCGAAGGGCGTCAGTGGGTAGGGGTTACTGCTCGTGAACGGCCCGCCGATCATGACCAGCGCGTCGCGGTCGTCCCGTTCCTCGCGCAGGGGGCGCAGGCCCGCCACGTCCAGCGTGCGGATGATGTTCGTCAGGTCCAGCTCGAACGAGACACTCAGGGCGAACAGTTCGCAGTCCCCGGCGTCCCGCCCGGTCTCCACGGTGGGCAGGGCCTGACCGGTGCGTTCGAAGGCGTCCACGTCGTCGGGCAGGAAGGCGCGTTCGCAGGCGACGCCTTCTTCCTGGTTGAACATGCGGTAGATGACCTGGTAGCCCAGCGAGGCCATGCCCACCGAGTAGCGGTTCGGGAAGGCCAGGGTCACGCGGACGGGGGCCTGCTTGTAGATCGTGCCGGTCTCGTCGTCCAGCAGGGGTTTGATGGTCGTGCGCCAGTAGCTCAAGGGTCCTCCGGGGGCGCGCGGCTGGAGGGGGGTGTCCCTCCGGGCTCCTCACCGGGTCCGCCCTGGGGCGGCGCGCGTCACAATCGGCGATTCTAGCGGACGCGGGGAGGCGCAAGTGGGGGGCGCGTCACGTGCCGCTGCGGACTGGGGCCCACGGTGGGGGCATCAGAGGCGCCCGGTGCGTGCGGGGTGCATGGCGTAGAATGCCGCGCATGAAGAGTGATCCTGTGGATCTGACCCTGTTCCTGGCGCAGAGCGTGGTGGACCAGCCGTCGCTGGTGCGCGTCTCGAAGCGCGGCCCGACCGTGATGGTCCGCGTCGGCCCCGGCGAGGAGGGCCGCCTGATCGGCCGTCAGGGCCGCGTGATCCAGGCGATCCGCACGCTCGTGCGCGCCGCCTCCGACCCGCGCGAACGACTGAACGTCGACCTGGACGCGCCCAGAAAAGCGTGACTGGCGGGGTGACGGGCGGGCAGGACCGGACGCGGCTCGGGTACTTCCTCGGGCCGCATGGCGTGAAGGGCGGCGTGAAGGTGTACGTGCTGGGCGACCAGGAGCAGTTCCGCGCGCTGAAACGGGTGTTCGTGGAGGGGCGCGGCTGGCTGCGCGTGGCGCGGCTGGAGATGCTCGCGCCGGGCGTGGCGCTGCATCTGGCGGGCGTCACGTCGCGCGAGGCGGCCGAGGAACTGCGCGGCCTGAACGTGTTCGCGGCGGACGACGAGCTGCCCGAGCCCGAGGAGGGCGTGTACTACTACCACGAGTTGCGCGGACTGACGCTGCACGGCGCCGCCGGCGAGGTGCTGGGCGAGGTCGTGGACGTGGAGGACGGCGGGCATCAGGACCTGCTGGTCGTGCGGCACGAGGGCGGCGAGTCGTTCGTGCCCCTTCAGGCGCCGTACGTGCTCGTGAACCTGAACGACCGCAGGCGCCCGGCGTCGCTGGCGCTCTCAGCGGACGCTCCGG
This sequence comes from Deinococcus actinosclerus, assembly GCF_001507665.1. Classification (NCBI taxonomy): domain Bacteria; kingdom Thermotogati; phylum Deinococcota; class Deinococci; order Deinococcales; family Deinococcaceae; genus Deinococcus; species Deinococcus actinosclerus. Next base: position 1,686,581 of record NZ_CP013910.1, read on the forward strand.
CGGGGCTGCTGGAGGCGGATGCCCCTGAGGTCGGCGGCGATGACGCCTGAGCCCACCCCGGACGGCCCGCTGACCTTCTCGTTCCTGACGCTGTTTCCCGAGTTGCTGGCGCCCTTCGCGTCCGAGGCGATCCTCGGGAAGGCGCGCGAACGGGGGCTGGTGGACGTGAATCTCGTGAACATGCGGGACTTCTCGCAGAACAAACACCTGAAGGTGGACGACACGCCCTACGGGGGCGGGGCGGGCATGGTGATCCGCGTGGACGTCGCCGAACGGGCACTCGCCAGCCTGCCGCCCGCCGACGAGGTGATCCTGTTCAGTCCGGCCGGGCAGCCGCTGACGCAGGCGGTCGCGGAGGAACTGGCCGCGAAGTCGCACCTCGCATTCCTGTGCGGCCGCTACGAGGGCTTCGACGCCCGCGTGGAGGGGCTGGTCACGCGCGAGCTGAGCATCGGGGACTTCGTGATGATGGGCGGCGAGGCGGCCGCCGCGTGCGTGCTGGAGGCCGTGGCCCGGTTGCGGCCCGGCGTGCTGGGCGACGCGGACTCGCACCGGGCGGACTCGTTCAGTTCAGGCCTGCTGGATTACCCCGAGTACACGCGGCCCCTGGCGTGGCAGGCGCAGGAGGTGCCGGAGGTGCTGCGCGGCGGGAACCACGCGGCCATCGCGGCGTGGCGGCGCGAGCAGGCCCTGAAGCGCACGCTGGCGCGCCGTCCGGATCTGCTGGCCTCGGCCCCGCTCACCCCACAGGACAGCGCCACGCTGCTGGCCCTGGGCGCCACCCCGGACGACCTGAGGGCCTGGGGCGCGCCCCCTCCGCCACCCCCGAAAAAGGTGAAACGGCGCAGGAAGCCGGACGACACGCCCTCCGGAACGTGAGAGTCCAGTCAAGACTCCTTTTCTTCTGTGGGATGCACTCAAGTTGCGGGGGGCAGAACGCGCCAGCATAGCAGCCTATGCGCGTTCCGCTGTTTCCCCTGCCGAATCTGGTGCTCTTCCCGGGCGTGGTCCTGCCACTCTACGTGTTCGAGCCCCGGTACCGCACGCTGCTGGCCGACGTGCAGGCCAGCGGGGAGCCGTTCGGGATCGTGCGCATCCTCCAGACGTCCAAGGAGTCCGACCTGCCGTTCCAGGACCGGGTCTCGCGCGTGGGCACGCTGGCGCACCTGCGGCACGCCGACCCCCACGAGGACGGCACGAGCACGATCATCATCGCGGGCGGCGAGCGGTTCCAGGTGCAGGCGTTCCACACGGACCACCCATACCTGAGTGCCGACGTGGCCCTGTGGCCGCTGGCCGCCGAGGCGGAGCTGAACCCGCTGGAGGCCGAGCAGGCGGCGCAGGCCACCGCCCGTGAACTGCTGTCCGCCCTGCTGCGCCTGAACCCGGAGAACACCGACGCCCTGCGCGCCGCCGCTCCGGACGATCCCCTCCTGATCGCCAGTTTCGCCGCGAGCGTCCTGCCCCTGAGCGGCGAGGCCCGCGAGGACGCCCTGCGCGCCCGGACGCTGCTCGACCGGCTCGGTCACCTGCTGGCACAGGTCCCGACGACCGCGAAGACGCTGAACTGACGGGCAGGGGTCGAGGGTCTAAACGTCTAAGGGGAATAGTCTCAGACGCTTGGACCCTCGACTCTCTGACCCACCAACATTCTGCCCCACACAGAATCCGCCCCACTCTGATAGGCTGTCTGTCCGATGGCGACGGTGGCGGAATTACAGGAGAAACTGCGGCGGCCGCTGGCGGCAGAACTGGCGTCCGGCTGCCAGAACCGCGTGGTGGCGGGCGGCGTGGAGAAACTGCTGGCCTCGCCACTGGGGAACCCCTTCCCGAAGGTGCGCGAGGCGCTGGCCGGGTACGCGGCCCTGGACGCGGCCGGGCGCGAGGTGGCCCTGCGCGCCGCCCTGGACCTCCTCACCGGCACGCCCGCGAAGGGAACGGCCCCGAAAGCGGCCCCGGTCGCCCGGCGCGCCGCCGTCCCCACCGCCGCGCCCGGTGAGCGCCTGCCGCCGGACGCGCCGGTCGAGCGGCTCGACAGTGGCCCCGGCGGCGCGCGCAAGCTGCACACGCTGGGCCTGCACCTGCTGCGCGACGTGCTGCACGCCTACCCCCACAGGCACGAGGACCGCCGCGCCCTGCCGGACCTGTCCGAGGTCGAGGACGGCCAGAAGGTCACGGTGGAGGGCCGCGTGGTCGCCAAGTCCCGCCGCAGCCCCAAGCCCGGCATGCAGATCCTGGACGTGACGCTGGAGACGCCGTCCGGTGGGCGCGTGAAGGCCACGTGGTTCAACCAGCCGTGGGTGGAAAAGCAGCTACGTGAGGGCGCCCGGCTGGTCCTGACGGGCCGCGTGAAGCGCTTCGGGCGCAGCGTGCAGCTGGGCGTGGAGCACCTAGAGACGGTGGACGGCGCGCAGGACAGCCTCAGCACCGGGCGGATCGTGGGCGTGTACGACGCGAAGGACGGCATCTCGCAGGAGTTCCTGCGCCGCGCCGCGTTCCGCACCCTCCAGGCCGTGCCGCTCGACGATTACCTGCCCGCACACTGGCGGCGGCAGTACGGCGTGACCGACCTGGGCGACGCCCTGTGGGGCATCCACTTCCCGGCGGACGAGGCGCACCTGAGCCGCGCGAACCACCGCCTGCGCTTCGACGAGTACCTGTTCCTGGAACTGCGCATGCTCCTCCAGGGTGAGGACGCCGTGCTGCAGGGCAAACGCTTCAACGCGAAGGGGGACGACATCCACACCTTCGAGGGCGCGCTGCCGTTCCGCTTCACGAACGCGCAGCGGCGCGTGCTGCTGGAGATCACGGACGACATGCGCAGCGACCGCCAGATGGCCCGCCTCGTGCAGGGGGACGTGGGGAGCGGCAAGACCGCCGTGGCCGCCTGCGCCCTGTACCTCGCCGTGCGCGACGGTTACCAGGGCGCGCTGATGGCCCCCACCGAGATCCTCGCGCGGCAGCACTACGCGAACCTCGTCGGCTACCTCGGGCAACTCGACATCCGCGTGGGCCTCCTCATCGGCGCGATGACGCCCAAAGCGAAACTGGAGATGCAGACCCGCATCGCGGAAGGAGACGTGGACGTCGTCGTGGGCACCCAGGCCCTCATCCAGGAGAACGTCCGCTTCGACAACCTCGGGCTGGCCGTCGTGGACGAAGAGCACCGTTTCGGCGTGCAGCAGCGCCGCAAGCTCCTCGCGGGCCGCCCCGACGTACTCGTCATGAGCGCCACACCCATCCCCCGCTCGCTGGCGCTCACCGCGTACGGCGACCTGGAACTCAGCGTCATCGACGAACTGCCGCCGGGCCGCACGCCCATCGAGACCAAACTGATTCAGGACACCGCCCGGCAGCAGGCGTACGGGTTCGTCATGCGCCAGATCCGCGAGGGGCGGCAGGCCTTCGTCGTCACCGCCCTGATCGAGGAGAACGAGAACCTCGAACTGCTCGCCGCCACGCAACTCGCCGACGACCTGGGGACCATCCTCCCCGAGGCGCGCATCGACCTGCTGCACGGCAAGATGAGCGCCGCCGAGAAGGACTTTGTCATGGACCGCTTCCGCGCGCACGACTTCGACATTCTCGTGTCCACCACCGTCATCGAGGTCGGCGTGGACGTCCCCAACGCCACCGTCATGGTCATCGAGAACGCCGAACGCTTCGGCCTCGCCCAGCTGCACCAGCTGCGCGGCCGCGTCGGCCGGGGCAGCGCCCAGAGCTACTGCGTCCTGATCGCCGGGGAACACAGCAAGAAAACCCGCCAGCGCCTCAAGATCATCGAAGGCAGCACCGACGGGTTCGTGATCGCCGAGGCCGACCTGAAACTCCGCGGCCCCGGCGAGATCCGCGGCACCCGCCAGAGCGGCATCCCGGACCTGCGCCTCGCGGACCTCGCCAACGACACGCAGATCATCGAACAGGCCCGCGAACTCGCCAAGCACATCCTCGCGCACGACCCGAAACTGGAACACCCGCGCCTCCAGTACCTGCGCAGCGAACTCCAGAACCGCAGCCAGAGCGTCGCCTACAGAGAAGTGATCTGATGTGGATTCCGATTGAATGGTTTGCAAAAACCGTTCAATCCGAGCGGATGCGAGAAGGAACAGAGCGGGTTCCGGACGTGAAGCTGGCGACCCGGTGCCGTTCCGGGTCGCCAACGAAACAGACGGAATCCGTATGATGGCCCCGCCACCGCTTGTGGTGTACGTGGATGTGGACGAGACGCTGGTGCGGAACGTGGGGCGGTCGCGGGTGCCGATCCCGGGGGCGATCGCGCACGTGCGGGAGCTGGCGGCGCAGGGCGCAGAGTTGTACTGCTGGAGTTCTGGCGGGGCCAAGTACGCGCGGGACAGTGCGCTTGAGGTGGGCCTGGAGGGCGTGTTCACGGCGTTCCTGCCCAAACCGCAGGTCCTGCTGGACGACCAGCGGGTCGAGTCGTGGTGGCGGCTGATGCAGGTGCATCCGCTGTCCTGCCCGGGCGAGTCGGTAGCGTCCTACCGGGAGGCGCTGGACAGCACCCGCCGGTCAGAGCGCTGAGGCCCTGACCGGCGGGTGGGAACGGTTCTGTTGAACCGGTGTTCTCCGGATTCCGTCCGTTTCGTGGGCCGATCGGTGACCTTCCGATCGGCCCACTCCTCTTCCGGAACCCTGGCGTCTCCTTCTCGCTCTGCTCGGGTTGAACGGTTCGTGTAAACCGTCCAACCGGAGTCCGGCTTATTTGATGTTGCCGTTCAGGCCGTTGGGGTAGAAGCCGCCCTTCTTCGCGCCGGGGGCGAGGTAGACGATGTTCAGCACTTCGCGGGTGCTGCGGGGGAACGCGACGCCGTTCGCGTCGGCCGGGGCGATGACGGCGCGGCCGGCGTTGTCGGTGAGGCCCTGATCCTTCATGCCGCCGACCTTGCCGCGCAGGTTGCTGATGGCCTGCACGACCTGCCCGACGTACAGGCCAGCGGCGGCGGTGACCTGACGCTGCTGGAAGAGCATGCTGCGGATGGCGCCGCCGTGGTACGCCTCAACGGCGAGGATGCCGGCGGCGGCCTGGAGGTACGCGGGGTTGGTGATCAGGGTCGCGGCGCCGTTGTAGGCGGTGACGCCCACGTCCTCGAAGATGAACGCGCCGTGCAGGAAGAACAGGTCGTTGGCGAAGGGGTTGAAGCCGTCGATCTTCCCGCCGCTCGCGGCCTGTCCGGCGGCGCGGAAGGCGCCGTTCAGGTCGATGACGGGGCGGGGCGCGGCGGCCTTGCCGAGTGCGCCGTGCAGGAACTTGACGTGCGCGAGTTCGTCCTCGGCGATGTCGCGGGCGAGGGCCTGGACGTTGCCGTCCTTGAACTGCATGCCGCGGTCCTGGTCGAGGCTGGCGGGCAGGATGATGTCGGCGCCGCCGCCGATCTTGCGCAGTTCGTTCACGCGGCCCACGGCGGCGAGGTAGAAGGCCGCTTCGAGATACTCGAGGTTCAGGGCGAAGTTCAGGACGTCGCCGTCGATGTTCTTGGCGGGGGCGGCGCTGGCGGTGCTGCCCGCGGTGAGGCCCATGGCGGCGGCGCCCAGGCCGAGCTTGCCGAGGAAGCCCATGGCGGCGCGGCGGTTCATGGCGGACTCGTTGGTGGCGTCGGTGATGTTCTGCTGTTCGGTGTCGTGGCTCATGCCAGTGCTCCTGGGTGTGGTCGCCCCTGGACGCCGCCTGTCGGGGGGTCCGGTGTGGGGGTGGGGAGGTTGGAGGGGTGAGCCCTCGCCGGGTGGCGGGGGTCGTGCTTGACATCCAGCCATATGCAGGGGCGCGGGCGGTTGGATCACGACCGGGCTGAACGTGAACGTCACATGAAGGCGAGTGGGGTGGGTAGAGTGGGCGGCATGAGTGACCAGCCCACCCTGTTCGAGCGGATCATCGCGCGGGAGATTCCCAGTGACATCGTGTTCGAGGACGAAAACTACATCGCGATCCGGGATATCGCACCGAAGGCTCCCGTTCACCTCCTGGTGATTCCCAAGCGGATGACGCCCCGCGTGGACGCCATCACGGACGCCGCCGAGATGGGCGAGCTGTGGCTGACAGCCGTGAAGGTGGCGCGGCAGCACGCCGAGGATTACCGGCTGGTCGTGAACTGCGGGACCGGGGGCGGCCAGGTCATCTTCCACACGCACATTCACGTCCTGGCGGGCTGGGAGCACGGCCCGGACAGCGACACCTGATGCTGTTCGACGCGGTGCTGTTCGATCTGGACGGCGTGCTGGTGGACAGCGAGCACCTGGCGGAGGGCGTGTGGGTGCGGACGCTGGCCGAGCACGGCCTGCCCATTCAAGCGAACGAGTTCTCGCATCTGGCGGTCGGGCAGACCTTCCCGAACGTGCTGCTGCGCCTTCAGGAGTTGCACGGCTGGACGGCCACGGACGCGTTCCTGCCGGTGCTGGAGGAGCGGTTCAATCAGGCGTTCCATGAGCTCCCGGCCATCGAGGGCGCGCGGGAGACGCTGCTGGCCCTGCGCGCGGCGGGCATTCCGTTCGCGGTGGCGAGCAACAGTGAACGGGGTCGCCTCCACCTGAAGCTGCGTTCGGCCGGACTGGCACAGCTGGTCGGGGAGCACGCCTACGACCCGTCGTGGGTGGGCGGGCGGGGCAAGCCGCACCCCGAGCTGTACGTGTTCGCGGCGGCGCAGCTGGGCGTGGACGTCACGCGCTGCGCGGTCGTCGAGGATTCCGTGCCGGGCGGCACGGCCGGGGTGCGCGCCGGGGCGACGCTGCTGGCGCTGCTGGCCGCCGGGCACATCCACCCGGACAGTGCCGCGCAGATGCAGGCCATCGGGGCCACGCAGGTGCTGCGCTCGCACCGGGAGTTGCAGGAGGCGCTGGGCCTGACGGGCAGCGGCTGACAGGCGGGCGAGGCTCCGAGCACCTCGCCTTCGCTTGACTTCAAACTCTACATATGTTGTTAATGAGTCATGCCACGCTCCCCCAACTCCAGCCCGCACACGAAAGCCGTCCTGCACGCCCTCCAGCGCACCTACCCCGCCCACACCTACGGCTACGACCTGTCCAAGAGCACCGGTCTGAAAAGCGGGACCCTCTACCCCATCCTCCAGCGCCTGCACGAACAGGGCCACCTCGACGCCCAGTGGGAACAGTCCCCCCACCCCGGCAAACCCCCCCGCCATATCTACCGCCTGACCCAGAGCGGCCTCCAGCTGGCCCGTGACCGCCACGACCCCAGCCCCACCACCCGCACCAGAGGAGCCCTGACATGACCCACGACGACTGGCAGACCGGCATGCAGAACGAAGCAGACAGCGTTCAGGACACGGATTGGAGCCGCGACACCCACCAGAGTCTGCGCCACCGGCAGTTGGCCCACACCGCCCTGACCACACTGCTCGCCGCCACGGGCACCGTGACCGCCACCGCCGCCCTGACCCTGACCACCCAGTGGGGCGTCCTGACCCGCGAGGCCGCTCGCAACGGCGTGGACAGCTTGACCTTCCTGAAATGGAACCTCCTGGGTAACCCCCAGCCCATCACGACCATCACCAGCAGCCAGGATCCACAACTGCCTATCGTCGGATTGATCCTGACCGTCTTCATGCTCGCCGCCGTTGCCACCCGCCTGCGCGTCCCCCACTGGATTACGCTGCTGTGCGCCGCGCTGGGCACCATCACCATCTCCAGCCTCGGCAACCTGATCCTCAGTGACTTCGCCGGGTTCCCCACCTACCCCCTGAGCGTCGCACTGGGTGTCGCCGCCCTCGGCATCGTCCTCGGTCTCCCCTTCCGCCACCAGCAGCAACAACCCCGGAGCCTCGCGTGACCCCCGACGAGTGGATAACTGGCATGCAGAACGAAGCCTCCAGCGTGAACGACAGGGAATGGGCGATGGAAACGACACAGGCGGCGCGACGGTTCGGGTGGCGCGGTGCAGGTGAAGCGGCGGCGGTGTTCGCTGCTCTGGGCGTGGGCATGGTGCTGCTCGGGCAGTTCCTCTGGAGGTACGACGCGCCGGATGCCCTGTGGGTGGGCGTGATGCTCCTGACGGGCGTAGCCGGGTCACTGCTGGGTGCCCGGCTCGTGGCGGCGCTGGAGGCCGGGGCGGGCGCGCTGGCGTTCCTGCCGGGCGCGTGGCTGGGCGTGTTGGGGTTGCAGGCGCTGCTGGGAGACGCGGCTCCATTCACGCCAATCGTCGGCGTGGCAGATGCAGATGGAGCGGTGCTGGCCGTGATCGCGGCGTGCGCGGCCGGAACGACCCAGCGAGTCATCACGCGACGGGCGCTCCTGACAGCCTGATGTGAGCAGCGGAGCGGACCGCCCCCATGTGCGCTGGGGTCGGTCCGCTCTGTCCGTTTACGCCAGGGGCAGTTCGATCATGCCGCCCGGCCCCTCGCCGTCCTTGCGGCCTTCCATGCGGGCGGTGACAGCCAGTCCGGTAGGCGTCTGGGCGAGACCCCCGTCGGCGGTTTCGCGCAGCGCGGCGGGCATCATGCGGCCCACGCTGGCCATCGCGCCCAGGACCTCGTCGGGCGGGATGAAGGATTCCAGTTGCGCCAGGGCAAGCTGGGCGGCGCTGACGGCATGCACGGCGTAGAAGGCGTTGCGGCTCACGCAGGGGACCTCCACGTACCCGCCGACCGGGTCGCACACGAGGCCGATGGTGTTCATGAGGGCCATGCTGGCGGCGTGCACGGCGGCGCGGGGGGTGCCGCCCATCAGTTCCACGATGGCGGCGGCGGCCATGGCCGCGCTGGAGCCGATCTCGGCCTGACAGCCGCCCGCCGCGCCGCTGATGAACATGCGCTTGCTGATGGCCTTGCCGATCCCGGCGGCGAGGATCATGGGGCTGACCAGCCGCTCGTCGGGAATACCGAGGTGGTCGGCCACGCCGATCAGCGCGCCGGGAATGGTGCCCGCGCTGCCGGCGGTGGGCGCGGCGACGATGCGGCCCATGCGGGCGTTCTCCTCGTTCACGGCCATCGCGTACGCCTGCACGCGCCGCAGCAGGGGCGCGCCCAGCACGTCCGGGGCGTCCCAGAGGCCCTTGGCGTTCCAGCCGACCATCCCCGTGATGCTCCTGGCGTCGCTGCTCAGGCCACGCTCGATGCTGGCGCGCATCTCGCGGATGCGGCGCAGCATCTCGGCGCGGATGTCGTCGGGGTGCAGGCCGGTCTCGGCGCAGTCCTGCGCGAGGATCCAGTCGGAGGCGGGATGGGGGGCGTTCAGGATGTCGTCGAGGGTGGTCATGGCGTCCTTGAGGCGTGCGCGGCGCACGGAGGGTGAAAGGGTGAGGCGGCAGGGGAAAAGTGGCTCCCATCGTACGCCCCGGCCTGTCTAGCCGAATCAGCGCGCGGTGAGGCCGTCCGGAGCGCACGGACGCAGTACGGTGCATCCGTGAAGCTCCTGCTGATCCGGCACGCGCAGTCCGAGAACAACGTGATCGAGGACCGACCCGACCACGCGCAGGCGCGGCAGCCCGACCCGCCCCTGACCGCGCGCGGGCACGCCAGCGCCCGGCAGTTCGCGCAGGACGCCGAACTGAACGGCGTGACGCACCTGTACACCAGCCTGATGCTCCGCGCCGTGCAGACCGCCGCGCCCATCGCTGCCCGCCTGACCCTCCCCGCACACGGCATCGAACGGGCCTACGAGTACGGCGGCCTGACGATCGGTCCCGCCGGAGGCTTCACGCCCGTCACGGGCAGCGACCACGCTGGCCTCCGCGCGCACTGCCCGCGCACCTGACCGGTCAGCCCTGGGACGGTGGGGCGGAAGCCTGGGAGGACCCCCTTTCCACGCCCGCGCCACACAGGTCCTGACCGACCTCCGCGCCCGGCACCCCGAACAGGACAGGGTCACGCTGGTCACGCACCACGACTTCGCCGGAGCCCTCATCCGCGCTGTACGCGGCTGGCCCGCCACCGACATGCCGCCGACCTTCCATCTCGCGCACCTCGGCACCGCGCTCCTCGACCTGCCCGCAGACGGCGGCGTGGGCGGACTGGTATGGCTGAACCGGTAAGGGACCCCTCACCCCCGGTTCCGCTCCCCAGGGGAGAGGGAGGGAGTCGCGAAGCGACGGAAGGGTGAGGGGTTGTCTACGCCTCCCGCGCCACGCGCAGCAGTTCGCCGCTGCGCACCATCTCCACGATCTTCAGGAGGTCGGGGCGGTAGTAGCGGTCGCGGGTCATGTTGGGGATGTGCGCGCGGATGTGTTCCCAGGCGGCCTGTGCGCCGCGTCCGGCGTGGAGTTTCTGGAAGTCGAGGGCCTGCGCGGCGCACAGCAGTTCGATCCCGATGACGTTCTGCACGTTCTCCAGGATGGCGCGCAGCTGCCGGGCGCCGTGGGCGCCCATGCTGACGTGGTCTTCCTGGTTGGCGCTGGTGGGAATGGTGTCCACGCTGGCGGGGTGGGCGAGGACCTTGTTCTCGCTGACGAGGGCGGCGGCGGTGTACTGCGCGATCATGAACCCGCTGTTCAGACCGCCCTGCGGCGTCAGGAAGCCCGGCAGTCCCGACAGCGAGGGGTTCAGGAGCTGCTCGCAGCGGCGCTCCGCGATGCTGCCGAGTTCCGCCACGGCGACCTTCAGCGCGTCGATGGTCACGGCGAGCGGCTGCCCGTGGAAGTTCCCGCCGCTGACCACGTCCCCGGTGTCGGGGAAGATCAGGGGATTGTCGGTCACGGACGCGAACTCCACGGCCAGCACCCGCTCGGCGTGCGCGAGGGCGTCCAGGCTCGCGCCGTGCACCTGCGGCGCGGCGCGCAGCGAGTAGGCGTCCTGCACCTTCCCGTCCCCGACCAGATGCGACGGCGCGATCTGCGAGTCGCGCAGGAAGGTGCGCAGTTCCTCAGCCACCGCGACCGCGCCGGGGTGGGGGCGCAGGCCCACCACGTCCGGCTGGAAGGGCCGGTGAGAGCCGTACATCGCCTCGACCGTCATGGCCGCCGCGAGGTTCGCCGTGCCCAGCAGGGTGCGCGCGTCCGCGACCGCCAGCGCCAGCAGGCTGCCCATGAGCTGCGTGCCGTTGATGAGCGCCAGTCCCTCCTTCGCCTGCAACGTCAGCGGGCTCAGGCCCAGCTCGGCCAGGACGTCCGCGCCCGGCCGCACCTCACCCCGGTACTCAATCTCGCCGTGGCCGATCAGGGCCAGCGCCAGGTGCGCCAGCGGCGCCAGATCCCCCGACGCGCCCACGCTGCCCTGTGCCGGAATGACCGGGTGAGCCCGGGCGTTCAGCAGCGAGAGCAGCAGTTCCACCACCTCGGGCCGCACCCCGGAGTGCCCCAGCGCCAGGGACTGTGCGCGCAGCAGCAGCATGCCGCGCACCACCTCGCCCGGCAGGGCCTCGCCCACCCCGATCGCGTGCGACAGGATCAGGTTCAGCTGCAACTCCTCCAGCCCCTCGCGCGGCACCTGCACCGACGCGAACTTCCCGAAGCCCGTGTTCACGCCGTACACCGCCGCCTGACCGTCCACGATCCGCTCGATCACCGCCCGCGCCCGCAGGATGCGCCCACGCGCGGGCTCGGCCAGCTGGACGGACTCGCCGCCACGCACGACGGACAGGAACTGCGGCAGGGTCAGGTGTTGATCGAGAATCACGGGTGGCTCCTTCAGAGACTTGAGAGGTGAATGGAGGATGGTCGAGCGAACCGGCGCGGCGCCCGGCGTTCAGAGGGCCCGGCCCGCGACGTACACGCTGCGCACCGGACTGGCGCCCAGCGTGTAGGGCAGGTCCCGCCAGTCTGCGCCGCGCAGCGTGAGGAAGTCCGCGCGCTGGCCCGGGGCGAGCGCCCCACGGTCAGCCAGCCCGAGGGCGGCGGCGGCGTTCACGGTGCAGGCGGTCAGCGCCTCGGCGGGCGTCAGGCGGCACAGGCGCACGGCGAAGGCCAGGGCCAGCTGCGTGCTGAACACCGGGGATGAACCGGGATTCAGGTCGGTGCCCACTGCGACCGCCGCGCCCGCGTCGATCAGCGCGCGGCCCGGCGCGGCCGGCAGGCCCAGGTGCAGGGTCACGCCGGGGAGGATGGTCGCCACGGTGTCCGACGCGGCCAGCGCGGCGATCTGCGCGGGGCCGCTGGCTTCCAGGTGATCCACGCTGAGCGCGCCGAGTTCGCACGCCAGTTCCGTCCCGCCGATGGCGTGGAACTGGTCGGCGTGCAGCTTGGCCTGGAGGCCGTGGTCCTGCGCGGCCCGCAGGATGACGCGGGTCTCCTCCACCGTGAACGCCTCGCGTTCGGTGAAGACGTCCACGGCGGCCGCCAGCCCCTCGCGCGCCACGGCGGGAATGAGGTCATGGCAGACGGCCCGCACGTACTCGGCGCGGCCCCCGGTGGGGGCACGTGAATCAGCAGGGTCGGCACGAGCTGGAATTCGGCCTGGAGGGCGCGGACGGCGCGCAGCATGCGGATCTCGGCATCGAAGTCCATGCCGTACCCGCTCTTCACCTCGGCGGTGGCCGCGCCGGACGCGCGCAGGGCCGCCAGCCGGGGCCGGGCGAGCGTCACGAGTTCCTCGACGCTGGCGGCCGCGGTGGCGCGCATGGAACTGCGGATGCCGCCGCCGCGCGCGAGAATGTCCTCGTACGGCACGCCGGAGATGCGCGCCTCGAAGTCCGCGAGCCGGTCCCCGGCCCACACGGCGTGCGTGTGCGGATCGATCAGGCCGGGCACGACGGCCACGCCGCCCAGATCCTGCGCCGTCTCCGCATCCGGGGCCTCGGCGCGGGGGCCGACCCAGCGGATCACGCCGTCCGCGACCAGGAGGGCCGCGTCCGGAACGACCCTCACGTCGTTCATCGCCTCGCCGCGCTGCGCCCCCGGGGCGGGCGTGACGAGCTGGCTGATGTTCGTGAACAGAGTGTGGGTCATCGTGTCCACCCCGGCTGCGCGGCACCGAATTCGTCCACAGCGCACAGCGTCTCCATGATCAACCGAGCGGTCAGGAGTTCGCTGCGGCCGGTGGGGTCGAGGTTCGGGGCGAGCTCCACGACGTCCAGTCCGACGATGGTGTTGAGCCGCGCGGTTTCCGCCAGGATGCTCACGCCCTGCGCGTAGGTCAGGCCGTCCGGTTCGGGGCTGCTCGTGCCGGGGATCACGCTGGGATCGAAGCCGTCCACGTCCACACTGAGGTACACGTTCTTCCCGCGCGGCAGGCGGGCCAGCACGCCCAGCAGGTCGCCCGTCACGTCCGTCATGGGGATCAGCGTGTGCCCGCGCGCGCGGGCCGCCGCGACCGCGTCCGGATCGAAACGCAGCCCGCGCAGGCCAATCGTCGTGATGTGCACGAGGTTCTCCATCTCCTCGCACGCGCGGCGAAACGGGCTGCTGTTGCTGAAGCGGGTGTCGTTGCGGGTGTCCGTGAAATCCAGGTGCGCGTCCAGCTGCACCACGTGCAGGTCGGGCACGCCCGCGAAGGCCCGCAGGATCGGATACGTCACGCTGTGATCACCACCCAGGAACACGGGCAGACTGCACCGGTCCCGCACGAGTTCCGCCGCCGCGCTGATCCGCTGCCGCGCCAGTTCCGGTTCCAGGCTGGGCAGCACCACGTCCCCGGCGTCCGCGAAGGTCACGCCCGCCAGCCTCGTCACGCCGTCCAGCCCCGTGAAGGGCGGCACGCTCCGCAGGCTCGCCTCCCGCAGCGCACGCGGCGCGAAGCGGGCGCCGGGGCGGAAACCCAGCGCAATATCGAAGGGAATACCCAGCGCCGCCACGTCCGCCGTCCAGTCCCCCTCGGGCTGAACCATCGGCGCGCGGGCGAAGGTCGGAATCCCGCCGTAAGGAAGATGGGTCATGGTTGAGCCTCACAGGTCGCGTTGCCGTCAGTGTCTTTGTCTGAGACCTGTCCCAGCGAAGGAATGGCAAGGTGAATTTCGGCGGTGCGGCTGACTTGACCAGTCGTAGGGCTGTACCAGTCCACGTTCAGGCACAGGGTCTTTCCCGCCACGCCGCTGGCCCGGATATCAGGGAAGCTGACCTGCCGGACGTCACCGTTCAGATTCCAGAGTCGAACGGTGTTGGCACCCATACCGATCAGATAGCGGCCATCTTGCGTCCACTGAATGTCCAGCACGGTGTCGTTCTTGAGGCGGTCAATGCGGCCGTCCGGGCTCACAAGAAAGACGTTGGCATCCCAGTATTTACTCATCGCGCCCGAGTAGAGGACGGCGGTGAACTGCCCGGAGCGGTTCTTCACGACTTTCTGCACGCTCCACCGCCACGTGAAATCGGGATCGGGCTGTATCGGTACCTGCGGCCCTCTGACCACGACCACCGTGCCAGCCGGTGTCTTCACCGTGACGGCCAGTTGCGGATCGTACCCGAGTGGTTGCTGGGCCTGCGCCTGTCCGAGCAGGAATCCGAGGGCCAGCAGGCTGATTCTGGTCATGCGGCCATTGTTCACGTCAGCGGTGGTCTTCGATGCCGAGGCTGGGGAGGTCGAGGCCGCGTTCGCGGGCGACGGTCAGGGCGTGGTCGTAGCCGGCGTCGGCGTGGCGGATGACGCCCATGCCGGGGTCGTTGGTCAGGGCACGGGACAGTTTCTGCGCGGCTTCGGGGGTACCGTCGGCGACGATCACGAGGCCGCTGTGCTGGCTGAAGCCCAGGCCGACGCCGCCGCCGTGGTGGAAGCTCATCCAGCTGGCGCCCGACGCGATGCCGACGCCGAAGTTCAGCAGGGGCCAGTCGGAAACGGCGTCGCTGCCGTCGAGCATGGCTTCCGTTTCACGGTAGGGACTGGCGACCGATCCGGCGTCGAGGTGGTCGCGGCCGATGACGATGGGGGCTTTCAGGCGGCCGTCGGCGACCATCTCGTTGAAGAGTGTCGCGGCCTGGTCGCGTTCCCGGTAGCCCAGCCAGCAGATGCGGGCGGGGAGGCCCTGGAAGGCGATCTGGTCGGCGGCGTACGTGAGCCAGGATTGCAGGCGTTCGTCGTGCGGGAAGAGGTCGAGGAGTGCGCGGTCGGTGGCGCGGATGTCCTCGGGGTCGCCGCTGAGCGCCACCCAGCGGAAGGGGCCACGCCCCTCGCAGAAGGAGTCGCGGATGAAGGCGGGCACGAAGCCCGGGTAGTCGAAGGCGTTCTCCACGCCCGCCTCGAAGGCGCGGTGGCGGAGGTTGTTGCCGTAGTCGAAGGCGACCGCGCCGCAGTGCTGGAGCTCGAGGATGGCGCGGACGTGCGCGGCCATGGCAGCGTAGGCCCGGGTCTTGTACTCGGCGGGGTGGTCGGCGCGCAGGACGTTCATGTCCTCGTCGGGGCGGTGGACCGGCAGGTAGCCCCACATCGGGTCGTGCGCGCTGGTCTGGTCGGTGATGAGGTCGGGGGTCCAGTTCATCGCGACAAGCTGCGGGACGAGTTCGGCGGCGTTGCCCTGCACGCCGATGGAGCGGGCCACGCCCTCGGCGCGGTACTTCTCGGCGCGGTCGATGGCGTCCTGGAGGGTGTCGGCGACCTCGTCGAGGTACCGGGTGCGCAGGCGGAAGTCGATGCGGCTGGGATCGATCTCGATGGTGATGCTGACCCCTCCGGCCAGTTTGCAGGCAAGCGGCTGCGCGCCGCCCATGCCGCCCAGGCCGGCCGTGACGGTGATGGTGCCCTTGAGGCTGCCGCCGAAGTGTTTGCGGGCGGCGCCGGCGAAGGTCTCGTAGGTGCCCTGGAGGATGCCCTGCGTGCCGATGTAGATCCAGCTGCCGGCGGTCATCTGGCCGTACATCATCAGGCCGGCCTGATCGAGCTTGTCGAAGGTGTCCCAGTTCGCCCAGTGCGGCACGAGGTTGCTGTTGGCGAGCAGGACGCGCGGGGCCCAGTCGTGCGTGCGCAGGACCGCGACGGGTTTGCCGGACTGGATGAGCAGGGTTTCGTCGTTCTCCAGGCGGTCGAGCGTCTCCACGATCCTGTGGAAGGCTTCCCAGTTGCGCGCCGCCTTGCCGCGCCCGCCGTACACGACCAGCTGCTCGGGGTGTTCGGCCACCTCGGGGTCGAGGTTGTTCATGAGCATGCGCTTGGCGGCTTCTTGCACCCAGCCCTTGGCGGTCTTGACGGGGCCGCGCGGGGCGCGGATGACGGGGGCCGGTTCGGCGGGGGCAGGCTGGGTCATGGGGGGTCCTCCGGGGGGAATGGGGGCTGGAGAGGTGGGTATCGGCAGCGGTCCGCTTCGGTTCGCCGCGCCGGTCGCGGCTCGGGGGTCGCTGCTGACTGCGTGGACGTCATCTTCCGCCCGGGCCGGACGCGTCACCAGTCAGTTTTCCGGCACAGCCGGAAACAGCTGCTGTCCCCTTGCGCGCCGACCCACCACCCATCATGATGAATGAGTGAGCACTCACTCGGAAGATCAGATCAAGGCGAAACGCACCTCGCCCCGCCCGGCGGACGACCCGCAGCGCCGCGCCGCCATCCTCCAGGCCGCGCAGGTGCGGTTCGCGCAGGACGGCTTCCACCGCACGACCATGCGCGCCGTGGCGCGGCAGGCGGGGCTGGCCGAGGGCACCCTCTACCACCACTTCCGCGGCAAGGACGACCTGCTGCTGGGCCTGTTCAGCGCCCTGGGGGAACAGGCCCAGGCGTCCATGGACCCGGCGGCGCTGGCCACCATGAACCTGCGGGCCTTCCTGCACGCGTTCCTGGCCGCGCCGCTGACCGCGCTGGCCCAGGACGACGCCGCCCTCTTCCGCGTGATCATCTCCGAGGCGCTGATCCGCCGGGAACTGGGGCAGGCCTTCGCGGCCGGTCTCGTGCAGACCGCCGGGCTGGGCGCGCAGGCCCTGGCCGCCCGACCCGAGCTGCGCGGCGTGGACACGGCCGAACTGATCCGGCTGGGCATGGCGCTGGTGCTGGGCTTCACGCTGGACGGCGCGCTGAATCACGCCGGGCCGCCCGACGCGCAGGCCACGGCGTCGCGCATCACGGACGCGCTGCTCGCCTGGGTGGCCGGGGGCCGGGCGTGAACGTCACGATCATCGCGCTGGGCACGCGCGGCGACGTGCAGCCGTACGTGGCGCTGGGCGCGGGCCTGCGCCGGGCCGGACACGCGGTGCGCCTCGCCTCGCACGGCACCTTCCGCGACCTCGTGCAGGGGGCGGGCCTGGACTTCGCCCCGATGCGCGGCAACGTGCAGGAGGTCGTGCACAGCCCCGAGATGCGCGCCGCGCTGGCGGGCGGCAACATGCTGGAGATCAACCGGGTGTCGGCGCGGGCCACGCAGTCGGCGGCGCTGCACTGGGCGGAAGACGGCCTGACGGCGGCGCGGGACGCGGAGCTGATGCTGGCAGGCATCGGCGGCATGAACGTCGCGCAGTCGCTCTCGGAGAAGCTGCGCGTGCCGCTGCTCGAGGCGCACGTGGTGCCCTTCCACCCCACGCGGGCCTTTCCCGGCCCGATCTTCCCGCCGGGCGTGGCGCGGCTGGGCGGCTGGGCCAACCGGCTCTCGCACGTGCTGACCCGGCAGGTGATGTGGCAGATGTTCCGCGCCGCCGACACGCGCGCGCGGCGCGAGGTGCTGGACCTGCCCCCAGCGCCAGTGCTCGGCCCGCGCCCGCTGCGGCCGCTGCCCACCCTGCACGGCATCAGCCCGTCCGTGCTGCCCCGCCCGGCTGACTGGGACGCGGCGCAGCACCTGACCGGATACTGGTTCCTGCCGCAGGAGGACTGGACGCCCCCGCCCGCGCTGGAGGCGTTCCTGCGCGCCGGGCCCCGGCCCGTCTCCATCGGGTTCGGGAGCATGACCACGCCCGATCCGCAGGCCACCACCCGCGCGGTGCTGGAGGCGCTGGAGCGCAGCGGGCAGCGGGCGGTGCTGCTCAGCGGCTGGGGCGGCCTGAGCGCGCAGGACGTGCCGGACACGGTGTTCGTGACCGACAGCGCACCGCACACCTGGCTGTTTCCGCGCGTGGCGGCCGCCGTTCACCACGGCGGGGCGGGCACCACGGCGGCGGGACTGGCGGCCGGCGTGCCGAACGTCATCGCGCCGTTCTTCGGGATCAGCCGTTCTGGGGTGAGCGGGTGCGGCAGTTGGGTGTGGGGCCCGCGCCGGTGCCGCGCCGCGCGCTGGGCGCGGGCACGCTGGCCGCCGCGCTGACTCGGGCGGTCACGGACGCGGCCATGCAGGAGCGGGCGGCGACGCTGGGCGAGCGCATCCGGGCGGAGGACGGGGTGGCGCGCGCCGCAGAGGTGGTGTCGGGGCTGTCCCTCTAGCCTGAACGCCGTGCGCGCGGTGAGGCGAGACGGCGCTGGCCCCGTGCCTCCGCGGTTGCCGCCCGGTCTCCCCCGCTGTTTCCGGTCCAGCCGGCATCGTGGCAGACTGCGCGCATGCCCTCTCCCTCCCTGCTGTCCGGCGCGGTGGACGTGCTCACCGCCTTCGACGCGGATCACACCGAGTGGCGCCTCTCAGAATTGTCACGGCATCTGGGTGTCCCCACGAGCACCCTGCACGAACAGCTGCTGGCGCTGTGCGAGACGGGCCTGCTCCTGCGCGCCGGGCGGGGCCGCTACCGGCTGGGCTGGCGGCTGCTGAAGCTCTCGAGCGCGCTGTACGGCAGCCTGCCGTGGTACGCCCCGGCGCACGCGGCGATGGAGCGGGCGGCGCGGGCCGGGCACTGCCTGGCCTTCCTGAGCGTACTGGACGCTTCGTCGGGGCGGGTGCTGTGCATCGCGCGCAGCGTGCAGGGCCGCGACGGGCCGCCCGTGGCCGGGGAACTCGATTTCAAGCTCCCGGCCCACGCCTCGGCCAGCGGGAAGCTGCTGCTGGCACTGGCCGGACGGCCCCTGCCCCCCGGCGGACCCGCCTTCACCCCGCACACCCTGACGGACGCCGCCGCGTGGGAAGCCGAGGCGGCGCGCATCCGGGCGCAGGACGCGGCGGTCACCCGCGACGAGTGGGCCAGCGGCACCTCCGGACTGGCCGCGCCGGTGCGGGACGCGACCGGGACGGTGCTGGCGGCGCTGGGCCTGAGCGTACCCACCCCCCGCCTGCGCGGCGAGACGCTGCTGCGCGCCCTGCGGGACGAGGCGGACGCGGTCAGCTGGGCGCTGGGCTGGCGCCCAGGATGAGGGCGGCCGGGATCAGCGCGGCGGCCTCCTCGGGCGGCAGGGGCCGCGCCAGCAGGAACCCCTGCGCGTGATCGCAGCCCAGGTCGCGCAGCAGGTCGTGCTGGCAGGCGTCCTTGATCCCCTCGACGGTCACGGTCATGTCCAGCGTCTGCGCCAGCTGGATCATCGCGCTCAGCAGCGCCGCCACGCGCGGCTGCCGCTCGGTGTTCAGGTGCCGGGTGAACGACCGGTCGACCTTCAGCTCGTCGAAAGGCAGGCTCTCGAGCATGCTCAGGCTGCTGTACCCGGTGCCGAAGTCGTCCATGGCGATCTGCACGCCCAGCGCCTTGAGCCGACCGATATGCTGCCGGGCGCGTTCCAGGTCGCGCGTCACAAGGCTCTCGGTGATTTCCAGGATCAGGTGCCGGGCGGGCAGGCCACTGTCCGCCAGCGCCGCGCGGACGATCTCCACGAAGTGGGGCAGGTCGAACTGGAGGGCCGAGACGTTCACCGACACGCAGAGGTTCCGCTCGGCGCAGCGCCACTCGGCCGCCTGCCGGCACGCCTCGCGCAGCACCCACTCCCCGATCGGCAGGATCAGCCGGGTCTCCTCGGCCAGCGGAATGAAGGTGGCCGGCGGGATGAGCCCGCGCGTGGGGTGCTGCCAGCGCAGCAGCGCCTCGAACCCCACCAGCTGCGAGGTGCGCAGCGCGTAGCGGCCCTGGTAGTGCAGGCGCAGCTCGTGGCCGCTCAGGGCAGTCCCCAGATCGCGTTCCAGCTGCTGACGCTCGCTGGGCTCACCCATGGCCGCGTCGAAATGCAGCACTTGGTTGCCGCCACTGCGCTTGACGCGGTACATGGCCATGTCGGCGTGCTGCTGCAGCGCCTCGGCGTCCAGCCCGTCGTCGGGCGCCACGGCACACCCGATGGACGCCGTGACCGTGACCGGATGGCCGTCCAGGTCGAAGGGGTCGCTCAGGGCGTCGGCGAGTTTCTGCGCGACCAGCGTGGCGTCGCCGCGCGCACTGACCCGGCGCAGCAGCACCGTGAACTCGTCGCCCCCTACCCGCCCGACCAGATCGCTGCCGCGCACGACGCTCTGGAGGCGGCACGCCACCTGTTGCAGCAGCGTGTCCCCGGCCAGGTGGCCGAGGGTATCGTTGACGTCCTTGAAGCGGTCGAGGTCGAGGAAGATCAGCGCGGCGTGTTCGTGCCCCGGCAGTTCCCGCAGGGTCTCGGCGGTGACCTGCTGGAAGTGCGCGCGGTTGGACACGCCGGTCAGCTGGTCGTGGGTGGCGCGGCGCAGGAGGTCGTGCTGCGCTTCCCGCAGCCGGCGGTTGGCCTGCGCGAGCTCCACGTTCCGCAGCCGCTCGATCTCGGTGTCGCGGTTCAGGAGCTCCATGCGGATCTCGGCGGTCAGCAGCTGTGAACGGGCGTCCACCTCGTGCTCGTGCACGGCGCGTTCCAGGGCGTGATGCGCCCGGGCGCACGCCAGCGCCTCCCTGAAGTGCCCGGCGCGCTCGTGCAGCTGCGCCAGTCCCTCCAGGGCCAGCATCTCGACCGGCCGGCTGCCCAGCGCGCGGCTGAGGTCCAGACTCTCGCGCAGCAGCGGCTCGGCTGCCCCCAGGTCGTCCAGTGCGAGGAGCGCGCGGGCGGCGGCGCTGGCCAGGCGGCTGACGCCCTCGTCGTCCTGCCGCTGACGGGCCGCCCGCAGTTCAGCCAGGGCTACGGTCAGGGCCGAGTCGGCCTGGCCCTGACGCAGCCGGGCCCGGCTGACGCACTCCTGCACGGTGCCGGTCCAGCGGGGCGGACCGACCTCCCGGATCAGCGGCAGGTGCTTGCAGGCGAGGTCCAGCACGGCCTGCGGGTCCTCCTGACGGTCCGCGATCAGGATCCGGTGGGTGATCAGCGAGGCCAGCATGATCGGGTCACGCAGCACCTGCGTGAGCTGCTGCGCGCAGGCGTGGAAGGTCTGCGCCTGCGTCAGCTGGCCGGTCGTGGTGTACAGCGCGGAGAGGTTGTTCAGGGCCCGGAAGGAGCCCACGTCGTCCCCGGCGCTCTGGGTAAGTTTCAGGCTGTCCAGGAACGCCTGGAGCGCCCGGTCGTACTCGGCGACGCGGTCGTGGTACAGCCCCAGGCCGTTCAGGCAGCGCGCCGTGAGGGGATGGTCACGCAGGGCGCGCGCGAGGTCCAGGGCGAGGTCCAGCTCGCGTTTCACCTCGGGCAGCTGGCCGGTGTACAGGGCGCAGCCGCCCAGCAGCAGATGCGCGGTCGCCTGCGCCCGCAGGTCACGGCCGTCCTGGGCGCGGGTCAGCAGTGCCCGGAGCTGGGCGCGCGTCACTTCCAGGGTGTTGTACATGCCCGCTTCCAGCGCCTGCAACTCGCGTTCCAGGGCACTTGGACTGAATTCCACGTCCGGTTGCGTCAAGGGGAACCTCCTGCCGTCTGTACCGTAGGGCCGCTCACCCCACAGATTCATCACACCCGGGCGTCCTTCAGGCGCACCTGTCGAGACCGGGGGTCAGGAGGACCGGAGGGGCCGGTCCGCTCAGCCGTCCATGAGTTTGGGCAGCATCCGCAGCCAGTTCACGTCCGCCCAGCGGGCCAGGAACGCCTGCGCCTCGGGGCTCAGGGGCTGGTCGAGTTCCACGGCCAGCAGCGCCTGCCCCCCGCGCGCCACGCGCGTACAGGTGAGCGTGGCGATGTTCACGCCGTCCGCCGCGATGGTCGTGGCGATGCGGGCGATCATGCCCACCGCGTCGGTGTAGCGCAGGATCAGCGTGGGGCTCGCGCCGCTGAAGTTCACGCCCAGGCCCTGCACGTGCGTGACGAGGATCACGCCGCCGCCCGTGCTGCTCCCCTGCACCGTGACCCGGTGGGTGTCGCCGCTCACCTCGATCAGGGCGGTATTCGGGTGCACGTCGCCCAGGTCCGAATCGTGGAACTCGAAGGTCAGGCCCTGCGCCTGCGCCTCCTCAAAGGCAGTGGGCAGGCGCTGGTCGTCGGGCCGCATGCCGAGCAGGCCCGCGATCAGCGCGAGGTGCGTGCCGTGTCCGCGCCCGGTCTTGGCGAACGAGGCGTGCAGGCCGATGCGGGCGGCGCGGGGCGGCTCGCCCAGCAGGTGATGCGCGACCAGCCCCAGACGGCAGGCCCCGGCGGTGTGGCTGCTGCTGGGGCCGATCATGACGGGCCCGATCATGTCGAGGAGGGACATGCGGCGAGTATAGGGCGGTGCCCGGGGAGCGGCCCATACCTGACCGCCCCTTCAGCCCATGACCTGAACTCAGTCCTGCCCGGTCAGCGGGCGGAGGTTCTCGCGCAGTTCCTCCACGCGTTCGCCCAGGTCGGCGTCCGGGTCTAGGCCGTTCGCGTCGGCGTTGCCGGTGGCGCCCTGCATGCCGCTCTCGATCGTCTCGGTCTGGTTCAGATCCTCGCGGTTCAGGACGGCGTTCTCAGTCTGCTCGCTGCTGGCGGTCTGCTCGGTGCGGGTGTCGTCGCTCATGCCCACAGCCTGCCGCGCCGGGCGTGGGCCCGGATGGGCGGAGGCTGTAGGGGCGTTCATGGCCGCGCGCAGCGCGCGGCCGCTCACGCCGGGCGTGGCGAGGGCCGCGCGGGCCAGCGGCACCCGGGTGCGCCCCGGCAGCGCCGCGAACAGGCGCAGCATCGTGCGGGCCAGTGCGCCGGGCGGCGTATCCGGGTCGAGGAAGGAGTGCCACGCGGCGGGCGGCAGCGCGAAGAACGCCCGGAAGAACGGCGCGAGCTGACCCGGGGGCAGGTTCAGCAGGGCCTGCACGCCCAGCAGGTGCACCTCGCGCGCGGCGCGGCTCTCGGGGGGCCACAGGGCCGCCCACGCCGCCGCGTGCGGGTCACGCCCGGCGCGCAGGGCACCCGCCGCCGCCTGGGCCACCCACGGCGCGGCGCGCAGGGCCCCCGCCACCTGAAACCCGCTGATGGGGTGCACCATGCCGCCAGCGGCCCCGAAGGCCAGCGGGCCGGGCGGCTCCGGGACGGCGGCGTTCATGGGGAACGCCACCCATTCCTCGTGCAGGATCTCGCCGGGCGGGGTGTCCTGCGCGCGCAGGCGCTCGTGCAGCCGCGCGCGCAGCGCCGCGCGGGTGGGCGCGGGGCGGGCGATCAGGCTGGTCTCCTCCACGAAGTAGGTGTCGCCGCCCAGGTGCATGGCGTACAGGAAGGTGGGGGTCTCGCCCGGGCCGTGCGGGGCGCGGTAGTCCATCCAGACCATCGCGCCCGGCGCGCTGGGGGGCCGCTCGAACCGGGCGGTGAGGCCGTACGCGGTCTGCAGGGCCGCGCCGCCCGGGTGCCGGGGCGGCGCAGGCTGCCCGCGTGCCCGGCGGCGTCCACCACGAAGCGGGCGGTCAGGGCGTGCCCCTCGCGGGTGTGCACCGTCCAGTGGGGGCCGTCCGGCGCAGCGTGCGTGACCGTGCCGAGCGTCCAGTCGGCCCCAGCCCTGTCCGGGCCGGCGGCGCGGTCCACTAGCGCGTGCAGGAAGCGGGTGTTGTCGAGCAGCGCGTAGGGCCGCAGCAGCGGCGTGGGCTGCGGGCCGGTGTACACCCGCACGTCCGTCCACACGTGCGCGGCGCAGGCCTGCGCCCAGCCGGGCAGATCGTCCAGCCACGCGCCGTACGTGGCGGGGAACGCCTGCGGCGCGTGCGGCGCCACGATCCGGACGCTCAGGTGCCGGGCGCGCAGCTCGGCGGCCAGGGCCAGCGCGGCGGGCCCGGCGCCGACGATCAGGGCGTCGGTATGCGCGGGCTCGGTGGGGGCGGGCATGCGCGCAGGGTAGCGTGCGCGTGCGGGCGGGGAGTGTAGCCGCGCGTCCATGAACGGCAGTTCAAGTCTGGACTGTGGCGCTCCGCGCTACCCACCCGGGCGCCGGGACTCTAGGGTGGGGGCATGACCCGAACCTCTGCCGCCCCGTCCCGCCGTTCCCGTGTGCCGCGCGCCGCGCTGCTGGGGCCGGCGCCCTGCTGCTCATGACGGCGCTGGCCGCCTGCTCGCGCGACGGCGCGCAGGGCACCCTGAACCGCGTGGTCTCCACTGCCGGCCTGAACGTGACGAGCAACGTCCGCTACGGCCCGGACGCCCGCAACGTGATGGACGTGTACGCCCCGCAGGACGCCCGCAGCGCTCCGGTGGTGCTGTTCATCCACGGCGGCTCCTGGGAGAACGGCGATAAGGACGGTCACAAGTTCGTCGGGGAGTCCCTGGCGCGCGCCGGGTACGTCACGGCGGTCATGAGCTACCGCCTCGCCCCGGCCAACCGGTATCCCTCGTACGTGCAGGACGCCGCGCAGGCGCTGAAGGTCCTGCGCGAGAAGGTGGGCGCGCTGGGCGGCAACCCGCAGAACGTGTTCGTGATGGGCCACTCGGCGGGGGGCTTCAACGCCGTGGAGGTCGTGGACAACGCCCGCTGGCTCGCGGAGGCGGACGTGCCGGTCAGCGCGATCCGCGGCGTGATCGGCGTGGCCGGGCCGTACTCGTATGACTTCCGGCAGTTCTCCAGCGCGAAGGCCTTCCCGGTGGGCGCCACCCCGGACGAGGTCATGCCTGACCGCCACGTGCGGGCGGACGCGCCGCCCCACCTGCTGCTCGTCGCCGAGAACGACGACACGGTCTACCCGCAGAACGCCCTGAACATGGAAGCGGCCCTCAAGCGCGCGGGCGTGCCGGTCACGCGCACGGTGCTGCCGAAACTGAACCACATCACGATCATCGCGGCGATGGCGCGCCCCCTGACGTTCCTGGGCGGCACCCGGCAGGCCGTCATCGACTTCATTGAGGCGCACCGGCTGCCCTGACGTCACACTCAGCGCGGGCAGGTAGCATGGACGGCGTGAGGCGTTCCCTGCTCCTGCTCGCGCTGCTGTGCCCGGCCCTGGGCAGCTGCCGCTACAACTTCGTGCCGCTGATTCCCGGTCAGATCGAACCGGAACTTCCGGCGCGCGTGACCGGCGCGGCCCTGACCCGCGACGGCGAGCGGCTGGTGCTGCGCGCCCAGGTGGACGGCCCGATCACGCCGGGGTTCCTGAGCGTGGCGTGGTTCAACGGCACGCAGGCCATCGGCACGGACAGCGTGTACCTCGACGCCGCGCAGCGCGCCGCGACCTTCGAACTGCGCGCCCCGGACAAGGGGGCCTACCGGGCGGTGCTGTCGTTCGGCGGCGCGGTGCTGCGGCAGGTGGAACTGTACGAGGTCAAACCGTGAGGGCGTGGCGCGGCGTCGTGGAGTGGACGGCGGGGCAGCGCGAGCGCTTCGTGTGGCGCGGCGGCCGCCTGGAGCCGCTGCGGATCGAGGCCCGGCCCGCGCCGGTGAACTACGGCTGCCTGCCGGGCACCCTGAACCCGGCCGACGACGCCGAGGTGGACGCCGTGTGGCTGGGCGAGCCGCTGGCGGTCGGCACGGAGCGCGAGGCGGTCCCGGCGGCCCTGCTGCACCTGCACGACGGGGATCACAAGGTGATCTTCAGCATGGGCCCAGTGCAGGGCGCGGCCCTCCAGGGGCTGCTGGCGTGGTTCCCGCCGGAGCGTGGGGCGACCGTGCAGGACGCCCACGCCGCGCAGGCGTGGCTGGAGTCGCTGACCGTCGTCCACTCCGGGTAGGTCCGGTCACCGGGACCCGGCGCCATCCGGCGTGCGGGCGTCCTGTGAGGCCCACGCCCGCGTGAGGTCGCGCAGCTGCCCGGCCACCCAGGTCAGGGCGTCGCTGCCCGGGTACGTGATCGCGCTGTGGTCCTCCCGGGCGGAGATGAAGCGGGTCAGGCCACGCGCGCTGCCGTCAAGGCGGACGTTGCCTTCCACCTCGAACAGGTAGTTCACGGCGTAGCCGTTCTGCGCGCCGCGTTTCGGGAAGCGCTTGCTCTGCACCTCGATGCCGCGCGCGACGTTGGGCCACACGACGTCCTTGCTGTTCACGCGGCGGCCCGCGACGGGCATGGGGTCGCAGGCGCTCAGGGGCGAGAACGGCTCGGCCGAGTGGATGAGCGGGCCGAAATCGGACTTCCAGCCCAGGCAGATGCCGTCCAGGTCGATCTGCGCCGCGAAAGGCACCTCGGGGCGGTCGCGGGTCAGCTGGTGCAGCCACGCCACGCCCTGCGAGTGTCCCAGCAGCACCAGCCTCGGCGCGGCAGCGCCGGGCCACGCGGCGCGCAGGGCGTCCAGATCGGCCAGCAGGGCCGGGTAGCCGCGCTGCTCGGTGCCGGTGCGGGTGGACACGAAACTCGCCAGTGGACTGCTGGCGTAGTTGGCGGCCTGCACGGTCAGCCCCGCCGCCACAAATTCCCGGGCGACGCGGTCCACAGTGCCGCGGGACCCCAGGTACGCCCAGTTGTCGCGCGGCGCGGCGCACGGCACGCCGCAGCGGCCCGAGACGCTGAGGATCACCACGTCCGGCGCGGGCGCACTCAGGTTCAGGGCCGGGGTGGCCGTGGGATTCACGCTCAGTGTGGGGGCGCAGGCGGTGAGCAGCAGGGCGGACAGGAGCGCGGCACGCATCGGACGTCCAGTGTATGCGCCGCGCCGCCCGGCGCCGGCGCCACCCTTCACGGGCCGTCCGTGGCCCGGGCGCGGTAGAGCTTCACTGGCCGCCCGGCGTTCCCGTACTGGTGCTCCAGCGTGGCCTGCTCGCTGCGCACGAGGTGTTCGAGGTAGCGCCACGCGGTCACGCGGCTGAGACCCACCTGCTCGCCGATCTCCTCGGCGGTCACGGCGTGCTGCGCGGCGCCCAGGGCCAGCACGACGCGTTCCAGGGTGTTCGGGTCGATGCCGCGCGGCAGGGCGCTCGGTTGCGCCGCGCCGTGCCCGAGCAGGCGGTCGAGCCGCCCCTGGTCCAGGCGGGCCGCGCCGGGCCCCGGCAGGCGGCGGGTGCGGTGCCGGGCGAGCAGCTCCTGAAGCCGCGCGCCGGTAAACGGTTTGATCAGGTAGTCGAACGCGCCGTGTGCGAGGGCCAGCCGGACACTGGCCTCGTCGTCAGCGGCGGTGATCAGGGCCACGTCGGTGGTCAGGCCGTGCGCGCGCCAGTGCCGCAGCAGGCCCAGGCCGCTGCCGTCGGGCAAGTGCACGTCCAAGAGGATCAGATCGGGTTTCAGCGCCTGGGCCAGCGCGTCGCCCTGGGCGCAGGTGGCGGCGCTGCCGACGACGTGCACGTCGGGGTCGCGTTCGAGCAGGTCGCGGTTGACGCGGGCGACGCGCAGGTCGTCCTCGACGAGCAGCACGCGGATTCGGGCAGTCATGCGGTCACCTCGGCCGGTTCGGGGGGGCGGTGCGGGAGGGGCTGCGGGAGGCTCAGCTGGAAGACGGTCAGCGGGCCGCGCCGGGTGTGGCGCAGGCTGCCGCCCAGGCCCTGCACGCGCGAGTAGACGCCGTGCAGGCCGTAGCCGCGGCCCTCGCCCTTGCTGCTCGCCCCCCGGTTGAAGAGGGTGTCGTGCAGGGCTGATGGCACGCCGGGACCGCTGTCCTCCACCTCGACCTGCATGCCGTCCGGGTCCTCGCCCAGCGTGACGGTCACCAGCCCCGGCTGCCCGGCGAGCGCCTCGAAGGCGTTCTCCGTGAGGTTCCCCACGGCGCTGACCAGGGTGTCGGCGTGGCGTTCCCAGTGGGGGCCCAGGTGGCTGCCCTCGGTGATCTGGAAGTCGATGCCGAGTTCCTGCGCCCGCTCGCGCTTGCCGACGAGCAGCGCCACCAGCCGGGGCACCTGCACGTCGCGCAGCAGCTGGCGGAACTGCGCGTCGGCGTGGATCTCGGCGTTCAGGACGCGCAGGGCCTCCTCCCCCGCCCGAGCTGCAGCAGACCGGACAGGACGTGCAGGCGGTTCTGGTACTCGTGCGTCTGGGCGCGTAGGACGTCCACGAAGCCCCGCGCGTGCGTGAGTTCCTCGGCCAGGGCCAGGGCCTCGGCGCGGTCACGGAAACCCGCCACGAAGCCGCCGCCCTCCAGGGGTTCGAGGTTCACGAGGACCGGTTCGCCCCGCAGGGCCAGTTCCAGGTTCTGGGTGCGCGCCGCCCCACCGGCGGTCAGGAGGGCCAGTTCCGGCCAGAGGGTCGCCAGGGGCGCCGGGGCGCTCTGGCCGCCCAGCAGGGTCACGGCGCGGTCGCTACTGAGCGTCACGAGGCCGCCGGCGTCCACGGCCAGGACGCCCTCGCGCAGCGCGGCCAGCACCGCGCGCTGCTGGCGGGCCAGCGCGGCGATCTGCTCGGGTTCCAGGTTCAGGATCTCGGCCCGCAGGCGACGCGCGGCCCACACCGCGCCCACCGTGCCCAGGCCCAGCGCGAGCACGAACCACGGCAGCAGACTGATCAGCGCGCTGCCCACGAGGTGCCACACCTGCGGCATGAGGTACCCGGTACTGACCACGCCCACCACGCGGCTGCCGGGCACGCCGCCCGCCCAGACCGGCACCTTGCCGCGCACGCTCAGGCCCAGGCTGCCGCGCGCGACCGACACGACCTCCTGCCCGGCGAGCGGCTGGGCGTTGTCGCCGCCCTCCATGGGTTTGCCCAGCCGCTCCGGCACCGGGTGCGCCAGCCGGATGCCGCGCGCGTTGCCGACCACGATGAAATCCGCGTCCGCCTCCTCGCGCAGCACGTTCACCTGGGCGTTCAGCGCGGGGTTCTGCGTGCCACGCTCGGTGCCCTGCACGACCACGGGCAGCTTCGCCACGATGCGGCTGGCGGTCAGGGCGCGCTCGCCCAGTCGCTCGCGGGCCTCGCCGTACAGCTGCGCGGTCTGCACGACCACGAGCAGGGCGGTCATGCCGCACAGCACGAACAGGTGCAGGCGCACCAGTCGGCCCTGGAGGTTGGGGCGGCGTCGGGTCATGGGTGTTCGCCCCCAATTGTAGGAGCCGCCCACCCCCGCACCCAGGGGTTGCGTGCATTGCGTTCACGGCCGTGCATTGCGTACATGGATTGCGCGCCCAGCACGCAAAAAAACTCTTGTGACGTGCGGCGGAGCGGCGTAGGGTACGGGTGACACCACAACCCACCCCCTCACCGGAGGAATCCCATGAAGAAGACTGCCATCCTGGCCGCGTCCGCCCTGCTGACGCTCGCCGCGCCCGCCACCGCCCAGAACCTCAGCAACCTGCGCATCATGGCCCCCGCCAGCCCCGGCGGCGGCTGGGACCAGACCAGCCGCACCATCCAGACCGTGCTCCAGAACCAGGGCATCGCCAAGCCCGTGCAGGTGTTCAACGTGCCCGGCGCGGGCGGCACCATCGGCCTGGCGCAGCTGTACAACAGCAAGGGCGACAGCAACCTGCTGATGACCATGGGCCTCGTGATGGTCGGCGCGATCCAGACGAACTCCTCCAAGGTGGACCTCAGCCGCGTCACGCCGATCGCCCGCCTGACCGGCGAGTACGAGGTCATCGTGGTGCCCACCAGCAGCCCCTACAAGACCCTGGGTGACCTCGCGGCCGCCTGGAAGGCCAACCCCAGCCTGCCCTTCGCGGGCGGCAGCGCCGGCGGCACCGACCACATGCTCGTCGGCCTGTTCGCCAAGGCGGCGGGCGTGGACCCCCGCAAGATGAACTACGTGCCCTTCAGCGGCGGCGGCGAGACCCTCGCGGCGGTGCTGGGCAACCAGGTGACGGCCGCCGTGGCCGGGTACGGCGAGTTCGAGGCGCAGATCAAGGCCGGCAAACTCCGCGCCCTGGGCATCAGCGCCCCCAAGGCCCAGCCGGGCATTCCGGTCGCCACCATGAAGTCCCAGGGCTTCAACGTGGATCTGGCGAACTGGCGCGGCATCGTGGCCCCCCCCGGCCTGAGCAGCAGCGAGAAGGGCGCGCTGGTGGCCGCCATGGACAAGCTGCACGCCAGCAAGGAATGGAAGGACACCATCAAGACCCGCAACTGGACGGACCTGTACATGAGCGGCAGCAAGTTCGACGTGTTCCTGAAGCTGGAAGCGACCCGCACCCGCGAGATCCTCAAGGATATCGGGCTCGTCAAGTAAAGCCTGCGGCTGGTCGTGCCGGGCGGTGGCGAGTTTCCTTCGCGCCGCCCGGCCCCACGTCGAGTCTCCCCCGTCCTTCCCTGCCCTGCGAGGTTCCGTGCATGTCTGATCCCGTCTCCACTCCCATTCCCGCCGCGCGCCGCGGCCTGAGCGTGCCCGACCTGCTGGTCGCGCTGGGTGTCCTGATCGTCGGGGCCCTGCTCCTGATCGGCACGCTGAAGATTCCCTTCGGCATCAACGCGTACGTCGGCCCGCGCGTGTTTCCCATGATCGTGTCGGTCGGCACGCTGGCGCTGGGCGCGCTGCTGCTCGCCGCGACGCTGCGCGGCTACCGCGCCGAACCCGCCGCCGAGGAGGACAGCGACCCGGACGCCCAGCCGGATCTGCGCCAGCCCGGGATCATCCTGGGCGGCTTCCTGCTGGGCGCGCTAATCCTCACGCCGCTGGGCTTCGTGGTGGGCACAGCCGTCATGTACTTCAGCGTGGGCTTCGCGTTCGGTGAGCGCCGCGTGCCCCTGCTGGCGGGCGTCGCCCTGATCGTCGCGCTCGTCACGTACGTGGCGTTCACGCGCGGTCTGGGCCTGAGCCTCCCGGCGGGCATCCTGAAAGGGGTGCTGTGATGGACGCCATTCAGTCCCTGTTCGCGGGCTTCGAAACCGCCCTGACCCCCCTGAACCTGCTGTGGGCCCTGGTGGGTGTGACGCTGGGCACCCTGGTCGGCGTGCTGCCCGGCATCGGCCCGGCCCTGACCGTGGCGCTGCTGCTGCCGGTCACGGCGAAACTCCCGCCCGTGAGTGCGTTCATCATGTTCGCCGGGATCTACTACGGCGGGATGTTCGGCGGCAGCACCACCAGCATCCTGCTGAACACCCCGGGCGAGTCGAGCAGCATCATCACCGCCCTGGAAGGCAACAAGATGGCCCGCCGGGGCCGCGCGGCCGCCGCCCTGGCGACCGCCGCGATCGGATCGTTCGTGGCGGGCACCATCGGCACGGCACTGTTAACCATAGCCGCGCCAGCTATTGCGGACGTAGCAGTCAAAATTCCTGCCAGCGCCACCTTCTCCATCACTGTTCTCGCCTTCGTGCTGATCAGTGCGACATTCGGCTCGTCACCACTGAGAGGCCTAATCAGTCTCTTCATTGGTCTGGCATTTGCCCTCATCGGCATCGACAGTCAGAGTG
Organism: Deinococcus actinosclerus; assembly: GCF_001507665.1. Lineage (NCBI taxonomy): Bacteria > Thermotogati > Deinococcota > Deinococci > Deinococcales > Deinococcaceae > Deinococcus > Deinococcus actinosclerus. Next base: position 1,717,731 of record NZ_CP013910.1, read on the forward strand.
GTCAGGCCCGCTTCACGCTGGGATTCCCTGAGCTGTTGGACGGGATTGATTTCATTGTTCTGGTGATCGGCCTGTTTGCGGTGGGCGAGACCCTCTATGTGGCAAGCCGTCTGCGGAAAGACAAAGCCAGCGTGATCAAACTGGCCGGAAACGCCAACATGAACCGCGAGGACTGGCGGCGCTCGTGGAAACCATGGCTGCGCGGCACGGCGCTGGGCTTCCCGTTCGGCGCGATCCCGGCGGGCGGCGCGGAGATCCCCACCTTCCTGTCCTACACACTCGAGAAGAAACTCAGCAAGCACCCCGAGGAGTTCGGCAAGGGCGCCATCGAGGGCGTGGCCGGACCGGAAGCGGCGAACAACGCGTCCGCGGCGGGCGTGCTCGTGCCGCTGCTGACCCTGGGCCTGCCCACCAGCGCCACTGCCGCGATCCTGCTCGGCGCGTTCCAGCAGTACGGCATTCAGCCAGGGCCACTGCTCTTCGCCACGAATGGGGATCTGGTATGGGGTCTGATCGCCAGTCTGTTTATTGGCAACGTCATGCTGCTCGTGCTCAATCTGCCCTTAGCGCCTGTCTGGGCGAAGCTGCTGCTCGTGCCGCGCCCATTCCTGTACGCCGGGATTCTGGTGTTCAGCACGGTAGGGGTGTACTCACTGAACAACAGCGTGTTTGACCTGGTGCTGCTGGCCATCGTCGGGGTGATCGGGTTCCTGATGCGGCGGTTTGACTTCCCTATCACGCCAGCGATCATCGGGGCGATTCTGGGACCAGTCGCCGAGAAGCAGTTCAGAACTGCCGTGCAAAACAGCCAAGGGGATTTCGCCGTATTCTTCCAACAGCCCCTCTCGGCGTTCATCCTGCTGATCGTGCTGGCGGCGCTGGTGGTGCCGCAAGTCCTCAAGTACCGCGCGGCGCGGCAGGGTGCGACCGGCTGAGCGCACCGAACACCAGAGGAGGTCGGGCCATGACGCGCCCGGCCTCTTTCTTTTGCTCAGCGCACGCCGCCCTCCAGCAGCAGCCAGAGGTGCCGCAGCAATTCATCCACGTCGTGGAAGGTGCGGGTGTCCTGCGGGCGGCCCTGGGGTTCCAGGTGGATGGTCGGGCGGGCAGCCGGAGTAGCGGGGGCAGGCTGCTCGATGCGGACGATGTAAGCGGTGGGGGGCTGTGGGGGGGGCACGGGGTCTCCTTGCGGGGCAGTCTGGCGTGGGGGGTGTTGCGCGGGCGTTGCGCGCGTACACTGGGGGTACTCATGAACACCGGGTCAGTGCTGATCCTGCGGACGCTGGGCGTGCCCCGCGTGACCGGTCCGGCCGGGCTGCTGGACGTGACGGGCAAGAGTCTGGCGCTCCTCATGTTCCTGGCGCTGGAGGGCGAGACGCCGCGCGAGGTGCTCGCCGACCTGCTGTGGTCGGATCAGGGGGGCGACGCGGCGCGCCGGAACCTGCGGGTGCAGCTGCATCGCCTCCGGGGCTCGGGTCTGGCGGAGTGGCTGGAGGTGACGCCGGGGGCGGCGGCGCTGCGCGGCGAGGTTCAGGTGGATCTGCTCGCGCTGCGCGCGGCCCTGGCGGCGGGGGACGCGCCGGGCGCGGCGGCGCGGGTGGGGGGGCGGTTCCTGGATCACCTGAGCGTGCCGGGCGCGGCGGAGTTCGGGGCGTGGCAGGAGCGGGTGGCGGGGCAGGCGCTGGACGAGCAGCTGCGGGCGCTGGACGCGCTGGCGGCGCACGAGGCGGCGCGGGGGGCGTGGCCGGGCGTGCTGGCGGCGCACGCGCGGGCGCTGGGTCTGGAGCCGCTGCGCGAGCGGAGCGTGCGGGCGCAGATGGAGACGCTGGCGGCGCTGGGGCAGCGGGAGGAGGCGCTGGACGTCTACCGGGCGCTGTGCCGCCGCCTGCGCGAGGAGCTGGGCGCGCAGGCCCAGCCGCTGCCCGCCACGCGCCTGCTCGCCCAGGACATAGCCCAGGCGCCGGCACCATCCGGGGGCGCGGCGCCGGCGGGACCGCTGGTGGGCCGCTCGGCGGAGGTCGCGGCGCTGCGCGCGGCGCGGACGATCCTGGTGCTGGGCGAGGCGGGCATCGGGAAGTCGCGGCTGCTGCGCGGCGCGGCGGGGGACGCGCTGGTGCTGCGCGGCGCGCCGGAACTCACGCCGCTGCCGTTCGGGGCGCTGCTGGACGCCCTGCGGGCGCAGCCGTCGCTGGCGTGGTGCCCGGAGCCGCTGCGCCCGGCGCTCGTGGCGACGCTGGGGGCGCCGGGCGGGGCGGGCCTGCCGGACCGGGGGGCGACGCTGGACGTGCTGGCCCAGGCGCTGCTGGCCCTGGCGGGGGGCCGCCCCGTGATCGCCGAGGACCTGCACTGGCTGGACGCCGGGTCGCTGGAGGCGGCGTTCCTGGCGCTGCACCGGGGCGCGCGGCACCTGTGGCTCTCGGCCCGCCCGGAGGACCTGGCGGGCCGGGCGGACGTGCTGGAGGTGCTGGCGCGGGTGAATCCGCCGCATCTGACCCTCCCGGAACTGCCGCTGGAGGGGGTGGTGGAGCTGATCACGCGGCTGGCGGGCCGCGAGGCGCCGCTGTTCAGCGCGCGGCTGTTCGAGGCGACGGCCGGGCACCCACTGTTCCTGATGGAGACCCTGCGCGACCTGCGCGAGCGCGGCGTGCTCTCCGAGCGGGGGGGCCGGTGGCACACGCCGTTCGATGCGTTCACGGTGGATTACGCCGAGGTGCCGGTGCCGCCGTCGGTGACGCAGGCGATCCGGGGCCGCGTGGAGCGGCTGGGCCGCGTGACGCGGCAGCTCCTCCAGGCGGGGGCGCTGTGGGGCGAGGCGTTCCCGCCCGCGCTGGTGGCGGGGTGCGTGGGCGTGCCGGTCGGGGATGCGCTGGACGAGTTGGAGAGGGCGCAGGAGGCGCGGCTGGTCACCCCGGACGGGGCAGGGTTCCGCTTCGGGCATGACCTGCACCGCCGGGCGCTGCTGGACGGCCTGAGCGGCGCGCGCCGGGCGCACCTGCACGCGGGACTGGCGGCGCTGGCCCCGGCCGGGACCCCGGCGGGGACGGTCGCGCGGCACTTCGAGCTGGGTGGGGAGCCGAATCGGGCGTGGCCGCTGTGGGTGCAGGCGGCGCGGGAGGCCGAGGGCCTGTTCGCGCACGCGGACGCCTTCGCGCTGTACGGGCGGGCGCTGGCGTGCGGCGCGCCGCCGCGCGAGGCGTTCGCGGTGCGGGTGGCCCGCAGTGAACTGTGCCGTCACCTGGACGACGAACCGGGCCGCGAGGCGGAACTGGCCGCGCTGGCGCAGCTCGCGGCCGGGCTGGACGACGCGGGGTGCTGGGCGGACCTCGCCGCGCGCCGCGCGAAGTGGCACACGGAACGGGACGAGTACGCCCTGGCGGTCGCGGAGGTGCGGGCGGCCCTGGCGGGTTTCGGTGGGGCGCTGGATGGGAACACCCGCTCGGCGCTGCTGCTGGAGGGCGGCGCGGCCCTGGCCTGCCTGGAGGACTGGCCCGCGTCGGCCGGTCTGCTGCAGGAGGCCCTGGCGCTGACGCGGGAGCGGTTGCCGGTGCGGGCGTCGAACGTCCTGTACTGGCTGGGGTACGGCGCGTACCGGACCGGTGAGTTCGCGGAGGCCGAGCGGGCCTACCGCCAGTCGGTGGAGGTCCTGCCGCCCGGCACCCTGTCGCGCGGGCGGGTGCTGAGCCTGTGGAAGGTGGGGGCGTGCCTGCGCCGCCTGGGTCAGCTCTGCGAGGCCGCACAGGCGCTGCGCGAGGCGGACGACAGTGCCCGCACCCTGAACGCGGGCTCTGTCCGGGGGCTGATCGTGGCCGAGCAGGCGGCACTGGCCTTCACGCAGGGAGAATGGGAGGTCGCTTCGGCGCTGGCGGCTGAGGCGCAGACCCTCCTGACCCCGGGGGGCGAGGAGGGCTGGGACGTCCTCAATCCGCTGCTGGCCGCGCTGGCCACCGGGCCGGTCACCGCGACGCACTGAACAGGCAGAGGCCGCCGCCGGGACAGTCCCGTGCGGCGGCCTCCGTTCCGGCCGGTCAGGCGACGTCGATCTCTTCGAGCACCGTCACTTCCGGGGCGCTGGCGAACCACTCGCCGGCCTTGGCGCGGTACGCCTGGTAGTGTTCGCTGTCGCGGTGGGCCTGGGTGGCCTCGCGGTCGCGGTAGCGTTCCTGCACGTGGAAGCGCACCGTGCCGTCCTTCTCCTCGCGCAGCAGGTCGTAGCGGAGGTTGCCTTCCTCCTGACGGCTGGCCCGGACCATGTTCAGCATCTCGGCCTGCACGTCGTTCACGTGTTCGGGTTTCGGGGTGATGATGGCGTGGACGGCGATGACGCTCATGCGTTCACCGCGTCGCCCTTCAGCGCGCCGAGCAGGGCGGTGACGAATTCCTCGTCGCTCATGGGGTTCTGCCCGGTGATGAGTTCACGGTCACGCACGACGTGGCTCTGGTACTTGCCGCCGTTCTGCACGTCCATGCCGGCGGCGCGCAGGGCGTCGGCGGGGTAGTACTGCATGGGGGCCTCGAAGGTCTTCTCGGCGTCCTGTTCCTCGGGGGTGCTGAACACGGTGGCCTTGTAGCCGTCGTAGATGAAGCCCTGCGCGGCGGGCGTCTCGCCGTGCCGGAGGGCTGTCTGGTAGGCGGCGGCGTCCTGCTGCGCGGCGAGCAGCGCGACGGGTGCGTGGCAGATGAGCGCGGTGGGCTGGCCCTTCTCGTGGAAGTGGCGCAGCACCCTGCCCAGGTCGGCGTCGCGCATGAGTTCGATCATGGGGGCGTGCCCGCCGGGCAGGAACACCGCGTCGAACTGGTCGAGGTTCGCGGCGGCGTCGCTCAGCTTGTGGATGGGACCGCTGAGGGTCTGCTCGACGAAGGCCTTGATCTGCGCGTGCTCGGCCTCGTCCTTGAAGAAGTCCTTGGTGTCGCTGCCGTGGTCCATGGGGGGACGGTTCCCCTTGGGCGTGGCGATGGTCAGCGCGTAGCCCTCCTGGGTCAGGCGGTGGGCGGGCACGCCGAATTCGTTGAGGTAGAAGCCGGTGGCGTGCGTCTGGCCGCCTTTCAGGGGGAGCTGGTCTTCGCTGGACATCACGACGAGGATGTTCTTGGTCATGGGCGACACCTTAAGCGCCGCCGCCGGGCTGGACTGTCGAACCCCTTACTTTGCTTTTCAAAGCATTCAGGTTGGGTAAAGAGGTTGGGCGGCGCTCCCCTGTCCAAGCACGTCCCATCGGGCGGTGCAGGCGGCGCGCTATCCTCTGCACAACCGCGCCTGCCGGGCGTGGTCATCCAGAACCGCCGGAGGGAATTTTCTGCCCTGTGATGGCGTGGCAACCGGCCCTCATTGCGGCACTCGGTGCTTTCAGAGAAGACCCGCGTGGGTGCGCCGACGATGGCGCGAGCGGGGACGATGGCCCAGAAGCGGCGCAGCAATCGCGCAAGGACTTTCGAGGCCGCCCAGGGGCGGCTTTCTGCTGTACAGGGGTAGACCATGAGTACCGATATCCGCGCCGAGGCGCGCAAGAGAATCCTGATCCTGGACGGCGCGTGGGGCACGCAACTCCAGGGGGCCGGACTGACCGAGGCCGACTTCCGCTGGGACGGCGCCGATCCCCTGCGGATGTACCGGGGCAACTTCGACCTGCTGCAACTGACCAGGCCCGATGTGATCCGCGCCGTGCACCGCGCGTACTTCGAGGCCGGGGCGGATATCGCCAGCACGAACACCTTCAACTCCACGACGATCAGTCAGGCGGACTACGGCACGGAAAGCATGGCGCGCGAGATGAACGTGCAGGGCGCCCGGCTGGCGCGCGAGGTCGCCGACGAGTTCACCGCCCGTGACGGCCGGCCGCGCTGGGTGGCGGGGAGCATCGGCCCGACGAACCGCACGGCGACCCTCTCGCCGGACGTGGAACGCCCGGAATTCCGCAACGTCACGCATGACGATCTGGTGGCCGCGTACACCGAGGCCGCCGAGGGCCTGATCGAGGGCGGCGCCGACCTGCTGCTGCTGGAGACGGTGTTCGACACCCTGAACGCCAAGGCGGCGCTGTTCGCCTGCGAGGAAGCGTTCGCCCGCACCGGGGTTCAGTTGCCGGTCATGCTGTCCGGCACGATCACGGACGCGTCGGGCCGCACGCTGAGCGGGCAGACGCCGGAAGCGTTCGCGATCAGCACCAGTCACGCGAACCTGTTCAGCCTGGGCCTGAACTGCGCGCTGGGCGCGGACCTGCTGCGCCCGCACCTGCGCGAGATCGCCGCGAACACGGACGCGCTGGTGTCCGTCCACCCGAACGCCGGTCTGCCGAACGCCTTCGGGGAGTACGACGAGACGCCCGAGCACACCGCGAGCGTGCTGGCCGACTTCGCCCGCGAGGGTCTCGTGAACATCGTGGGCGGCTGCTGCGGGACCACGCCCGAGCACATCCGCGCGGTTGCCGACGCGGTGCGCGAGATCACGCCGCGCACCGCGCCCGAACAGCCTGCCGTGCTGCGCCTGAGTGGCCTGGAACCGCTGAACGTCACGCCGGAACTGAACTTCGTGAACGTCGGCGAGCGCACCAACGTGACCGGCAGCCCCAAATTCGCCAAGGCGATCCTGGCGGGCGATTTCGACGCGGGCCTGAAGATCGCGCGGCAGCAGGTCGAGAACGGCGCTCAGATCGTGGACGTGAACTTCGACGAGGGCATGCTCGACGGCGAGGCCGCCATGGTCAAGTTCCTGAACCTGCTCGCCGGGGAACCCGACATCAGCCGCGTGCCGCTGATGCTCGACAGCTCCAAGTGGGAGATTCTGGAAGCGGGCCTCAAGCGCGTGCAGGGCAAGGCGGTCGTGAACTCGATCAGCCTCAAGGACGGCGAGGCGAAGTTCCTGGAACGCGCCCGCCTCCTGCGCCGCTACGGGGCGGCGGCGGTCGTCATGGCCTTCGACGAGCAGGGGCAGGCGGACAATCTGGAGCGGCGCAAGGAGATCACAGCCCGCGCCTACCGCCTGCTGACCGAGGAGGTGGGGTTCCCGGCGCAGGACATCATCTTCGACCCGAACGTGCTGACGGTCGCGACCGGCATCGAGGAGCACGACCGCTACGCCATCGACTTCATCGAGGCGACCCGCTGGATCAAGGCGAACCTGCCGGGCGCGCTCGTGTCGGGCGGGATCAGCAACGTGTCGTTCTCGTTCCGGGGCAACAACCACGTGCGCGAGGCGATGCACGCGGTGTTCCTGTACCACGGGGTCCGCGCGGGGCTGGACATGGGCATCGTGAACGCCGGGATGCTCGCCGTGTACGAGGACATCGAACCCGAACTGCGGGACGCGGTGGAGGACGTGATCCTGGCCCGCCGCCCCGACGCCACCGAGCGGCTGCTGGAACTCGCCGACCGCTACAAGGGCGTGAAGCGCGAGGTCGGCGCGGGCAGCCCGTGGCGGGACCTGCCGGTGCAGGAGCGCCTGAAGCACGCGCTCGTGCAGGGCATCGCGGACTTCGTCGATCAGGACGCCGAGGAGGCGTACCAGGAACTCGGGTCGCCGCTGAAGGTCATCGAGGGACCGCTGATGGACGGCATGAACGTCGTCGGCGACCTGTTCGGCGCCGGGAAGATGTTCCTCCCGCAGGTCGTGAAGTCCGCCCGCGTGATGAAACGCGCCGTGGCGTACCTCACGCCGTACATGGAGGCCGAGAAGCAGGAGGCCGGCGGCAAGGGGAAGGTACTGCTGGCGACCGTGAAGGGCGACGTGCACGACATCGGCAAGAACATCGTCGGGGTGGTGCTGGCCTGCAACGGGTATCAGGTCACCGACCTGGGCGTGATGGTCCCCACCGAGAAGATCCTCGACGAGGCCGAGCGGATCGGCGCGGACGTCATCGGCCTGAGCGGCCTGATCACCCCCAGTCTGGACGAGATGGTCACCGTGGCCCGCGAGATGACCCGCCGCGGCCTGACCCTGCCCCTCCTGATCGGCGGGGCGACCACCAGCCGCGCGCACACCGCCGTGAAGATCGACCCCGCCTACCCGGGGGCGGTGGTGCACGTGCTGGACGCCAGCCGCGCCGTGACGACCACCGCCGACCTGCTGGCCGACCCGGCGGGCATGCAGGACCGCGTCCGCGCCGAGTACGACGCGCTGCGCGAGCGGCACGGCGAGCGGCAGGTGCGCCTGATTCCCATCGAGGACGCCCGCGCCCGCGCGCCGCAGGTCTCCCCCATCCCCGCGCCCGCCCCGCGCGAACCGGGCCGTCAGGTCATCGAGCAGCCCGTCGCGGAGCTGCTGGACTTCATCGACTGGACGCCGTTCTTCATCGCCTGGGAGATGAAGGGCATCTACCCGAACATCCTCACCGACCCCCTGCGCGGCGAGGAAGCCCGCAAACTCTTCGCCGACGCGCAGGCCCTCCTGCGCCGGGTGATTGACGAGAAGCTCCTGACCGCGCGGGGCGTGATCGGCTTGTGGCCCGCCACGCGCGACGGCGACGACATCGCCGTGCAGGTCACCCCCGACGTGACCCCCGGCGATACCCTCGACCACCACACGCACGAACTGGCCGCCGGACGCGAGGAGCTGCCCGGCGTGGTGCATCTCCACACCCTGCGCCAGCAGCGCGACCAGACCACGCCGAACGCGGCGCTCGCAGACTTCATCCTGCCGGACGGGGATCACATCGGGGCGTTCGCGGTGGCGATTCACGGCGCAGAAGAACTCGCGGCCGCGTTTGAGGCGCAGCACGACGATTACAACGCCATTCTGGTCAAGGCGATCGCGGACCGGCTGGCCGAGGCCTTCGCCGAGAAACTCCACCGGGACGTCCGTGTGCGGCACTGGGGCTACGCGCCCGGGGAAACGCTGGGCAACGATGACCTGATCCGCGAACGCTACCAGGGCATCCGCCCCGCGCCCGGCTACCCCGCGCAGCCCGACCACACCGAGAAACGCACACTGTTCACCCTGCTGAACGCCGAGGAGGTCGGCCTGCATCTGACCGAGTCGTGCGCCATGACGCCCGCTGCCGCCGTGTCCGGGCTGTATTTCGCGCACCCGGAAGCGCGGTACCTCGCCGTGGGCCGCATCGGCCGCGACCAGGTGGAGGACTACGCCCGGCGCAAGGGCCAGAGCGTCGAGGAAACCGAACGCTGGCTCGGACCGATCCTCGCGTATGACGCGGGAGCGGCAGATGGCGGAAGGCAGATGGCAGATGGCAGGGCCGCGCCTTCGACCATCGACCTTCAGCCTTCTGCGGCGGCCGGTGGCCGCCCATGACCCGCGTCTCCGTCGAGCTGGTGCCCCGGTCCCGTTCCGGCCTGCGCGCGGAGATCGCGGAAGTCGCGGGCGCGCTGAGCGGTGTGGATACCGTGAACGTGCCGGACCTGACGCGGTACTCGCTGCGCTCCTGGGTGGGATGTGGGTTTGCCCGGCCGGGCTTCGCGGCGATTCCGCACCTGCGCGCCGTGGATTTCAACCCGCGTGAGCCGCTGCCGTTCCTGCCGCTGCTGGAGGAGCACGGCCTCCGTGAGGTGCTCGTCGTGACCGGGGACGCGCCGATCGACATGAGCGCGAAGGTGTACGACCAGGACGCCGTGGACCTGATCCGCCGCCTGAACCGCGACGCGCCGCACCTGCGCGTATATGCCGGGCTGGACCCGTACCGGCAGTCGTTCGTCCGCGAACGCGACTACCTGGAGCGCAAGCTGGACGCGGGCGCAAGCGGGTTCTTCACGCAGCCGTTCTTCGACCGGCGCCTGCTGGACACCTGGGCCGACCTCCTGCCGGACGGCACGGACGTGTGGTGGGGCGCGACGAGCATCCTCACGGAGGCCAGCTTCAACTACTGGCGCGCCCGGAACCACGCGGTGTTCCCCCGTACGTTCACGCCCACCCTGGACTGCAACCGCGCGTTCGCCCGTGACCTCCTGACCTTCGCCCGCGAACGGGAGCAGCACGCGTACTTCATGCCGGTGAAGGTGAACGTGCTGGAGTACCTGGGCGGCATTCTCTGAGCGAGTGAGCTATGAGCTCTGGCTGTGCGCAACCAATGACCACCCCAGACTTCCGCTGAAGCAAAGAGTCGATCAGCTGAGCGAAGCGTCCCACCGCCCACCTGACCGCCGACTGCCACCGGCCGTCGTGCGCGCAGCGCGCGGGCCTTGCGGGGGGCGGCAGGATGGCGTCGAGGCCGGACCCGTCACCGCCCGACACAAACACGCCGCGCAAGTCGAAACTCTTGCCCAGTGCAACGCTGCTCCCCCTGCCCCCCTGGGGGACTCGTATGAGCCGCTTGCGGAGGGGGCTGGGGGGTGGGGCGACAAACGAAATGAGCCTCCCAGGAAATCCTGAGAGGCCCACATCCGGCTGAAGCTTCAGCTGTTGTCGATCACGACCGTGAAGCTCTTGCTGACCTTGCCCTTGGCGGGCACGTCGACTTTCAGGTTCGCGGCGCCCTGGTTTTTGACGGGGGCCATGGTGTCAATGATGATGACGCGGCCGCCGATGCGTTCGGTGATCTCGGCGCGGATGGCGCGGTCCTTGCTGCTTTCGAAGGCGTAGGTGACCTTGTAGGTGGTCTTGGTGACGTTGCCCTGGGCGTTTTTGGTCTGGGCGGTCTGCTGGACGGTGCGGGTGTAGTTCAGGTCGGGGTCTTCGCCCAGGTTGAAGTCGACGGTGCCGCCCTGGCGGGTGTCGGGGATGCTGGTCTGGCCGACGATGCGGCCGTCCTCGCGGACAGTGATGGGGCCGGCGGGGAGGCGCTGGTCGGCTGTCAGGCGGTAGGAGCGGTTGAGGTTGCCGTCGCGGGTGCCGGTGTCGAAGTAGGTCTGGAGGCCGGCGTAGCGCTCGAAGGTGCTGAGTTTGGGGGTGATGAAGGGGAGGGTGGTGACACTGTTGGCGGGAAGCTGGAAGGGGGTGGTGAGGGCGTAGCGGTAGAGGCCGCGCAGTTCGCCCTGGCTTTCGATCTTGGGTGCGGGGGCGGCGGTGGGCATGGCGACGTCCATGGCGGCGCCGCGCATCATGTAGGCGGCCTCCTGCTGGTTCTGGATGGTGACGTCCCCGGCGTAGAGTTCGGTGTTCTGGACGTCGTAGGCCTGTTCGGTGGTGTTGCGGATGTCGGCCAGGGCGCTCAGCTGCGCGCCGCCGCTGCTGGCCTTGAGGGTGTAGCGGGGCGTCCAGGTGACGGCGCGGGTGAGGTAGCTCAGGGTGCCCTTGCCGGGCTGCGCGAGGGTGTAGGTGACGCTCTGGGTGGGGGCCTGTGGGTTGGCGGGGGGCGCAGCGTCGAACTGGAGGTCTTCGTAGCGGGCGGTGAAGTACCGGCCCTGGGCGTCCTTGACGAGCAGGTCGCGGGCGCGGATCAGGGTGACGGGTTCGGTCTTGCCGTCGCGGCGCAGGTAGACGGTCTGGCCTTCGAGGCTGCTGAGCCAGTTCGCTTCCTGTTTCTGGATGGCCTGCGTGAAGCTCAGGCCTTCGAGGTCGAGGCTGCCGGACAGGATGTTCTGCCAGGTGTCGAGGGGCAGGTTCAGGCGGAGGGTGGTCGTGTCGGCGGTGACGGGTTCACGGACCTCACTGAAGCTGGGGTAAATGCGCAAGTCGGCGGCGCTGGCGGTTCCGAGGGCGAGGGCGGCGGCGGTCGCGAGGGCGACTGACAGGCTGTTTTTCATGTCTGGATGGTGACCCGCCGCTCAATATGAGATGTGAGAGCGTGCGTCAGGAACGGGACAGAAAACCCGCCGCCCCGGGGTGGGACGGCGGGCTGTTCGTGCAGACCGGACGGCTTACAGGATGTCGTCGCGGATGCAGGCCTTGAAGTGGCCGGGGCTCACCTCGCGCAGTTCGGGGACGATGTTCGCGCAGTCGGCGATCGCGTAGCGGCAGCGGGTGCGGAACACGCACCCCGACGGCGGGTTGATCGGGCTGGGAATGTCGCCTTCCAGGATGATGCGCTGGCGCTTGACGGTGGGGTCGGGCACGGGCGCGGCCGAGAGGAGCGCCTCGGTGTAGGGGTGCTTGGGGTTGCGGTTCAGCTGGCGGCTAGGCGCGATCTCCATCACGCGGCCTAGGTACATCACGATGATGCGGTCGCAGATGTACTCGACAACTGCGAGGTCGTGCGCGATGAACAGCACGGTCAGGCCCAGTTCTTCCTGCAGGTCCTGCAGCAGGTTCACGACCTGCGCCTGGATGGACACGTCCAGCGCCGAGACGGGCTCGTCGGCGACGATGAACGCGGGGTCCACGGCCAGGGCGCGGGCGATCCCGATGCGCTGGCGCTGCCCGCCGGAGAACTCGTGCGGGTAGCGGCGCATGTGCTCGGGGCGCAGGCCGACTTTCTGCAGGAGTTCGGCGATGCGGTCGACGCGCTGCTTGCCGGGGTGCAAGTTGTGGATCTGCATGGCCTCCCCGATGATGTCGGACACCGTCATGCGGGGGTTCAGGCTCGCGAAGGGATCCTGGAAGATGATCTGCATCTCGCGGCGGTAGTCACGCATCTGCCCCTTGGACAGCTTGGTGATGTCGGTGCCGTTGAACAGCACCTGCCCGCCGGTGGGTTCGATCAGGCGCAGGATGGCGCGCCCGGCGGTGGTCTTGCCGGAGCCGGACTCGCCCACCAGGCCGACCACTTCGCCGCGACCGATCTTGAAGGACACGTCGTTGACGGCCTTGACGTTGCCGACGACGCGCGAGAGCAGGCCGCCGCGGATCGGGAAGAATTTTTCGAGGTTCTGAACGTCCAGCAGGGTGTCGCCCGTGGCGGGCATGCTGCGGCGGGTCTGGTTGCTGACGGCGGTCATGCGGTCACCTCGCGCTGCGCCTGCGCGAACTCGCGCCAGCGGATGCAGCGGGCCATGTGGCCGTGCCCGGTGTCTTCCAGCGCGGGCACCGCCTTGGAGCAGTCGGGAACGGCGAACTTGCAACGGGGCTCGAAGGCGCAGCCCGGGGGCAGGTTCAGGGGGTTGGGGACGTTGCCGGGAATGGCTTCCAGGCGGCCCTTGGGCTGTCCGGGCACGTGCTCCTGCTCACCGGGGCGGGGAATGCTGTTGAGCAGGCCCATGGTGTAGGGGTGGCGGGGCGCCTGGAAGATGTCCACGACGTCGCCTTCCTCGACCACGCGGCCGCCGTACATCACGACGACGCGGTCGGCCATCTCGGCCACGACCCCGAGGTTGTGGGTGATGAACAGGATGCTCATCCCGACCTCTTTTTGCAGGTTGCGCATCAGGTCGAGAATCTGCGCCTGGATGGTCACGTCGAGCGCGGTGGTGGGCTCGTCGGCGATCAGCAGGGCGGGCTTGCAGCTCAGCGCCATGGCGATCATGACGCGCTGGCGCATCCCGCCAGACATCTGGTGCGGGTACTCGTTGACGCGCTTCTCGGGGGCGGGGATGCCCACGAAGCGCAGCATGTCGGTGGCGACGCCCATGGCGTCTTTCTTGTTCTTGCCCTGGTGCAGCATGACGGCTTCAGCGATCTGATCCCCGACGGTGTACACGGGGTTCAGGCTGGTCATGGGCTCCTGGAAGATCATGGAGATGTCGTTCCCACGGATCTTGCGCATGTCCGCTTCGCTCAGCGTGACGATGTTCTTCTGAACGCCGTCCTTGCCGGTGAAGAGGATCTCGCCCTCGACGATCTTGCCGGGGGGGTCGGGATCAGGCGCATGACCGAGAGGCTAGTAACGCTCTTGCCGGAGCCGGATTCACCCACGACGGCGAGGGTCTCGCCCTTCTTGATGTGGAAGGTCACGCCGTCGACGCTCTTCACGACACCGTCGTCGGTACTGAAGTAAGTTTTCAGGCCGTTCACGGCCAGCAGGACTTCACCCTGGTGGGTCATTGTTCCTCCGTTATTAACACGTTGGCAATCATACTACGTGGTCTAGGCGATTCGGCGTGTCAGCGGCGTCTGCGTGGGTCGAACGCGTCGCGCAGACCGTCGCCGACGAACTGCCAGCCCAGGACGGCCAGCACGATGAACAGCCCCGGCAGCATCACCCAGGGGCGCGCGTCGAGCGTCTCGAACCCGCCGGCCTGGGCCAGCGACAGCAGGCTGCCCCACGAGGCGTAGGGTTCGACGATGCCGATCCCGATGAAGCTCAGGCCGCTTTCGGTGAGGATGTAACTGGGGATGGCCAGGGACATGGCCACGATGATGAACGTGGCGCTGTTGGGCAGCAGGTGCTGGCCGATGATGCGGCTGTCGGACGCGCCGAGGCCCCGCGCGGCCTGCACGTAGTCCTGCTCGCGGCCGGAGAGGATCTGGCCGCGCACGACGCGGGCGATCCCGCCCCACGAGACGAAGGCCAGCAGGAAGACCACGATGTAGAACACCACGATGGGGTTGGCGTTCACGGGGAACATGGCGCGCAGCAGGATCAGGAGGAAGAGTTCAGGGATGGCGTTGAGCACCTCGACCAGTCGCATGATGACCGTGTCGGTCACGCCGCCGAAATACCCGGACATCCCGCCCAGGACGAGGCCCAGGCCCAGCGACAGCACGGCGGCCAGGATGCCGATGGTCAGGCTGATCTGCGAGCCGTACATGATGCGCGAGAACTGGTCGCGGCCGTAGTTGTCGCTGCCCCACAGGTACAGCTTGCAGGGGGCGTCCACGCCGAAGAGTTTCAGGTTGCTGGGAATGAAGCCCAGGAACTTGTAGCTGCGGCCCTCAATATCGGGGTTCCGCACGAAGAACTTCACGGGGCAGACCGTGGCGGTGTCCTCGACGTACTTGTCCCGGAAGGTCTCCATGTCGATGTCGCGTTTCAGGCCGTACACGTAGGGACCGAACTTGCCGTTGGCGTCACGCCAGTGCACGGTGGTGGGCGGCGCCCAGGAGATGCGCTCGCTGGTGCTGTACTCGGCCAGGCCGTAGGGCGCGAGGAAGCCCGCGAACAGGGCCAGCAGGTACAGGAAGGCCAGCAGCCCCATGCCGACGCGCGCCAGGGGGTTACGGAAGAACTGGGTGCGGACGATGCTCCACTGGCTCTGACTTTTCTTGGGTTGCGGCGTGGCCGCGGGGGTGGTGGTGGTCAAGGCAGGCTCCTTACGAGTACCGGATGCGCGGATCCACAGTGGCCAGCAGCAGGTCGGCGAGCAGGTTGCCGACCATGTACAGGATCGTGGCGATGGCCGTGACGGCCATCAGGATGTAGAGATCCTGGTTGTTCAGGGCGGTCAGCTGCAGCGGGGTCAGGCCGGGCCAGTTGAACACGATTTCCAGGAAGCCGGCGCCCCCGATCAGGGCCGGGAGCAGGCCGCCCAGACCGGCGATGGTGGGAATGACAGCCAGACGGAAGGCGTGCTTGTACACGATCTTGCGGTCCGCGAGGCCCTTGGCGCGGGCGGTGCGGATGAAGTCCTGGTTGATGACTTCCAGCATCTGGCCGCGGATGAAGCGGCTTTCGCTGCTGATGCCGCGCAGCACCAGGATGATGCTGGGCACCAGCGCGTGCAGGAACACGTCCCAGAAGCGGCGCCACTCGCCGATATCGGGTGAGAGCACCGAGCTCGACTTGCCGCCCAGCGGGAGGTCCCAGCCGAAGCTCTGCTTGAGTTTCAGCATGGCGTAGATGGCCAGCAGGCCGAAGAAGAAGGACGGCACGCCCAGACCCAGGTAGGCCATGGTGGTGAAGAAGCGGTCTCCGAGGCTGTAGGGCCGCATGGCGCTGTAGACACCGATCGGAATGGACACCGCGAAGTGCAGGACAGTGCTGATCGCCACGAGGATCAGGCTGTTCAGGAAGGGGCCGGCGATGATCTCGGTCACGGGCCGGTGGTACTGGAAGGATTCACCGAGGTACCCGTTGAAGAGCATGTTCTTCAGCCAGTAGAAGTACTGCACGAGCACCGGTTGATCCAGGCCGAAGCGTTCACGCAGCCGGGCGATCGTCTCGGGGCGCACGCTGGGGTTCTCCTTCAGCGCCGACAGGAAGTCCCCTGGCGCAGCCTGCGTGATCAGAAACGCCAGCAGGGTCGCCAGGAGAAAGGTGGGAATGAATTGCAGCACTCGCCGCGTGATGTATTGAAGCACGGTGACCTCGTTCAGCGTGAGGGGCGCGGAGCCTGTGCTGCGGCTCCGCGCCCCGATATGTGGTGATCGTCAGCTCAGGATGCCGCTCAGCGGTTGATCCAGGTCATTTCCAGCAGGCGCGGCCCGAACAGGGTGCTGGCGTTCAGGGAGTTCACGGCGGCGCGGGGCAGTTCGCCCTGGGTGCGGTTCGTCCAGCTGAAGTGCACGGTCTGCGCGGCGAGCTGGATGTAGGGCTGGTTGTCGGCTTCGATCTTCTGGATCTGGCCGGCAATGGCCTTCCGGGCGGCCAGGTTGAACTCGGCGCGGCCCTTCCAGTACAGGTTGATGGTCTGGGTCTCGAAGGGGAAGCGGCACTTGCTGCTCTGGTTGAACATGTGCAGGTTGCCGCCTTCGGGCAGGTCCTTGCACTCGATGACGTTGGGGCCGGACACGGGGAAGACCTTGCCGCCGCCCGTCAGGCCGATGATGATCGCGTCGAAGTTCCGGCGACCGAAGTTGTCGCGGGCGTCGAGCAGGGCGGTCATCTGGTTGAAGGCGATGAAGCTGGTGTTGACCTTCACGCCGACCTTCTTGGCCTCGTCCTGGACGATCTTGGCGAAGCCCTGACGGCGGGTGTTCTCCGCGTTGGTGATCAGGGTGAATTCGGCCTTGTTGCCGGCCTTGTCGACCAGGATGCCGTCGGCGCCCTTCTTGGTGAAGCCGATTTCCGCGAGGAGCTTGGCGGCGGCGGTGGGGTTGAACTTGTACTTGTCCAGGCCGCTGGGGATCCAGTCCTTGTACACGGGGTACACACCGGTGTAGGTGGGCTGGCCCAGGCCGCCGAGGGTCAGGTCGACCATGGCGTCACGGTTGATGAGCATGCTCATGGCCTGGCGGAACTTGACGTTGCTGAACAGCTTGGTCTTGAAGGTGGCGCTGTCGTCCATGTTGAAGACCATGAAGTCGCTGCTGGCGCGGGCGCTGGCGTTGGCGATCAGGTTGGCGTCGATCTTCTTGCCGTCGATGGCGGCCTTCACCTGGGCGAGCTGGTCGCGGTTGCCGGGGCTGTACACGTCGGCGTTGCCGGCCAGGAACTGGGTCAGCTGGGCGTTGGCGTCGGCCACGATGTTGATCTGGACGCCGTCCATGTAGGGCAGGCTCTTGCCGGCGCTGTCCTTGTTCCACTCGCCGAAGTAGGGGTTCTTCTTCAGCAGGGCGCGTTCACCGCGGACGTAGCGGTCGAGCATGAAGGGCCCGCTGGTGACGATGTCGGAGGGGCTGGTGCTGATCGTCCACATGTCCTTGATGCCCTGGGCACCCTTGGCCTTGAAGACGGGCATGAACACGTGGGTGGGTTCGGGTTCGAAGCCGGTCAGGAATTCCAGCGCGGTGACGTCGGGCTTGGGGAACACCACGCGGATGGTGTTGTTGTCGACCTTGCTGACCTTGATGGGCTGGTCGTTGATGAAGAAGGAGTCGTAGCTGTTGCTGCCGATGTCCTTGTTGCTGTGCAGGGTGTAGCTGGTGATCCAGTCGTCAGCGGTGATCGGCTTGCCGTCGCTCCACTTCATGCCGCTGCGGATGTCGAAGGTAAAGGTGCGCTTGTCGGCCGACTGGGTGTACTTCTCCGCCATGTAGGGGATGTAGTCGTCGGTGATGGGGTCCTGGGTCAGGAGCGAGCCCGCGTTGAGGGTGCCGCCCGAGCCGACCAGGCTGGGGCTCTCGGCCGTGACGAAGGGGTTCAGGGTCTTGAAGTCCTGAAGGTTGACGGTGCGCAGCGTGCCGCCGGTCTTGACGTCGCTGGCCTTGTTGCTCGTCCAGCTGGCGGGGTACACGAAGGGCGCGGCAGACGCGGCCGAGGTCAGGGCCAGGGCGGTCATCAGGAACAGGGCTTTTTTCATGGGGTCCTCCAGGGTGCGTGAAAGGAAATACGACAAGCTCCGGCGCGCAGCCGGGGTGCTTGGTTCCAGATTTCGTTTTCCAGCGAGCTCAATATATGGATTGACTTAGCTTCGGTCAAGATTGCCAGAGCATTCTCATGAATTCAGCCCGCATAAGTATCCCACGCCTTACAATCGCCATCAAAATTCTATCGGATCGGAGCATCCGCCAAGCACCCTACAAACAGTCAAAGCGAGACTCATCACATTCTCTTGCTTCAGACATGCATGAAGAGTGCCGTTCCATATCGGAACGACACTGTGAATGACTCCACTTTCGCAGTTCTACGTTATTGGCCTGCACTACTGGAGACAGGTCACATCTCTACGGTACAGATGGCCCGGATTCAGCCCTCCGGTCCCGGGTGCCTGCACCAAGCAGCCGTAGAGAACTCTGCGCGCCCCTACCTGGAAACGAGGTTGATCAGCAGGGCCAGGAGCATGAAGAAGCCGCCCAGGACGCTGGTGATCCGGACGAGGCCGCCCTCGACCCCACGGCCGCCCAGCAGCGACCCGCCGGACGCCATGCTGGCCGACAGCCCCGCCTGCTTGGGCACCTGGAGGAGCACGAAGAAGATCAGGCCCACGCAGACCAGAGCGAACAGCACAATGAACAGGGTCAGAATCATGAAAACCTCTTTCGGGCGTCCGGCCCGCGCTGCATACCTGTATATTCATGCAGGGGCTCACCCGGCGCCGGGGCATTGTAGCGCGTCCGCGCCCGCATGTCAGCGGCCCCGGACCTTGCGGTACCCCTTGCGCAGTCCGTGATCCGGCCGCACCCCATCCGCGATCAGGTGCAGCCACTGGCTCAGGTAGTAGCCCAGCAGCAGGGGCGCCACCAGTTTCCAGGCCACCGGCTGCGGCACGCTGGGCAGCGGCGCATCGGGCGCGACGAAGCGGATCAGGCCCGCGACCAGCGCCACGATCAGCGCCACGTACAGCAGGCGCGTCAGCGGCCCGATCAGCCAGCTGTGAGACCAGCCCCGGTGACTGAACAGCATGCCGTACGGCACCCACAGCGCGCCCAGGACGCCCCAGTGCCGTTTACTGTCCACCCGTCCCTCGGCCAGATCCAGATCCGGCGAGAGCAGGAAGGTACCGGCGGCGTAGGCCAGCGTGAAATTCAGCGCCTGGGCCGGCGTGATGATGAGCAGTTCCTGCCGCGCGGCGTACAGCGCGCCCGCCGCCAGCACGCTGTAGGCGGCGATATTGATCAGGTTGTGAACGCGTCCACTCGGCACGGGCGACATTGTGCCACCCCGCGTCATCCTCTTCATGTGCGGTCAGCTTTCTTGCGGCATGCTGTAGGGCACATGACACACCTGTACCGCGCCGCCGGGCTTGTGGCCATCGCCCTCGCCCTCTCCGCCTGCGATCAGCTGAGTTCGAAGTCGCCCCCGGACTCGGGCGCCCTGCAGGACCGCACGCTGGGTCTCGGGCTCAGCACGCAGCAGAAGGTCAACGTGCCGTTCGGCGGCTCCTGGCGCGTCACGGACTACCCAGACTGGCTGAAGGTGTCGCAGCAGGGCGGCACGGGCGCGGTCAGCTTCACGCTGACGGCCGACCGGCAGCAGGCCACCCGGGTCACGGCCGATCAGGCCAGCCTGAGTGGCGTGATCAAGGTCAGCTGGACTTCGGGCGAGGGCAGCGCCGCACAGAACGGCACGGCCAGCTGGACGGTCACCGCGCAGCAGTACGAACTCACGGGCCGCGCGGCGCTGCCCGCGCAGGTGACCGGCACCGATCTGGTCACGTCGGCCGCGCGGCCGGCAGCCGGGACCGTAGCGCCGCGCGGCGTGATCGTGAAATACCGGTCCGGCGCGCTGGAGACGCAGGCCACGGGCACCTCGGCACGGACCGCGCCGGGGCAGGGGGGCGCCAGCCGCGCCGCGGCCCTGGGGGCCCAGCGGCTGACCGGCGCGGGGCTGACGGTCACCCGCCGCGCACCCCTGGGCGAGCGCAGCGCCGCACTGGACGTGCGTGACGTCCCGGCGGCACTGGCCGCCCTGCGCGCCGATCCGAACGTCGAGTACGCCGTCCCGAACGTCGTGCTGCACACGCAGGCGACCCTGGCGCAGCCGGTGACGCCCGCAGATCAGTTTGCCCCGCTCCAGTGGGCCTACCCGCTGCTGGGGTACGGCGCCGTGTGGCGTGACATGGAAGCCGGGGGGTACACCCGGGCGATCACGGTGGCCGTGGTGGACAGCGGCGTGCGGTTCGACCACCCCGACCTGCAGGGGCAGCTGTGGCAACCCGGCGAGGGCGCGCTGGACGTCCTGACCGATCCCCAGAACGGTGACGGGGACGGCGCCGACACCGACGCCACCGATCCCGCGACCCCCGGCCGCACCGGCGGCAGCCACGGCACGCACGTGAGCGGCATCATCGCCGCGCGCTGGGGAACGAACGCGGGCGTCTGCGCCGGATGCAGCCCGTCGGGCGTGGTGGGCGCCAGCTACAAGGCGAACGTGAAGGTGCTGCCCGTGCGCGTGATCGACTCCAGCGGGGATGCCACCAGCGAGGACGTGGCGCTGGGCATCCGCTACGCGGCGGGGCTGCCGGTCGTGATCGGCGGGACGACCTACCGGACGGCGCACGCCGCGCAGGTCATCAACCTCAGCCTGGGCGGGGAGGTCAGCGCGGACGAGGCCCGGCCCATGTGCGAGGCGATCGCGGACGCCCGCGCGGCCGGGGCCCTGGTCGTGGCCGCCGCCGGGAACGGCTACGGCACCGCGCCGTACTACCCGGCCGCCTGCGAGGGCGCGGTGTCGGTCGCCAGCGTCACCCTCTCCGGCGCCAGCGCCCCTATGCACTCGCCCTTCAGCAACGCGTAC
The DNA here is from genome assembly GCF_001507665.1 of Deinococcus actinosclerus. Lineage (NCBI taxonomy): Bacteria > Thermotogati > Deinococcota > Deinococci > Deinococcales > Deinococcaceae > Deinococcus > Deinococcus actinosclerus. The sequence goes on from NZ_CP013910.1 coordinate 1,738,484, forward strand.
CCGCAGGTGCAGCTGGCTGCCCCCGGCGGCGCCGATCCCTACAGCGGCGCGAAGTTCAACGGCGGCACCTTCAATGGCGCCGCGTTCCCGGACGTGATCCTCTCGACCAGCTGGGACTACAGCAAGAACGTCCCCAACTACGAGGCGGAGGTCGGCACCAGTCAGGCCAGCCCGCAGGTGGCGGCCCTGGCGGCGCTGATGCTGAGTAAGGGCGTCACGACCGGCGCGGACGACACGCTGACCCGCCTGCGCGAGACCGCCACCGACCTGGGTGCCGCCGGGCGCGACAACCTGTTCGGCTTCGGCATGATCAACGCGGCGGCCGCCCTGAACGCCCCGGCGGTCAGCAACGCCTTCGGTCTGCGGGTGCAGAGCAGCCGCGGCCTGAGCTTCCAGCCGAAGCTGGACAGTACCGGCGCGTTCCGGGCCTACCTGGGGGACGGCACCTACCGCGTGACGGCGGGCACGGACGCGAACGGCAACGGCGTCTACGGCGAGAGTGGCGAGACCCGTGACGAGCGCAGCGCGGCCCTGGGCGAGGCGACCCCGAAGGTGGAGCTGGGCACCCTGATTCCTCGCTGAGCCAGACAGCGCCGGGACGCGAGCACCCAGTCAGGGTCATCGCGTCCCGGCGCTGTCTGCGTCATCCGATCTCGATCACTGTGCGGCCCCGCACGCGCCCCGCGAGGATCTCGGCCGCCAGGGCGGGCACGTCCGAGAGGGGGTGGGTCTGCGTGACAGCGGCCAGGCGAGTGGCGGGCAGGTCACGCGCCAGCCGCGCCCAGGCGGCCTCGCGCCGGGCTGGGGGGCAGGTAACCGAATCGATGCCCAGCAGGTTCACGCCCCGCAGGATCAGCGGGAACACGGTCGCGTTCAGGTCGTGCCCGCCCGCCAGGCCGCACACGGCGAGGCTGCCGTGCGTGCGGGTCGAGGCGTACGCTCCGGCCAGCGTGGCGCCCCCCACCGTGTCCACCACGCCCGCCCAGCGTTCCTTCTCCAGCGGGCGGCTCAGGGCGGGCAGCTCGTCGCGCCCGATGATCCGCGCCGCGCCCAGGTCACGCAGGTAGTCCTCCTCCTGCGGGCGGCCGGTGCTCGCCACGACCGTGTGCCCCGCCCGGGCCAGCAGGGCCACGGCGGTGCTGCCCACGCCGCCCGCCGCGCCGGTCACGAGCACCTCGCCGCTGCCGGGGGTCACGCCGTGCTCCTCCAGCGCCATGACGGCCAGCATGGCCGTGAACCCGGCCGTGCCGACGCTCATGGCCCAGTGGGCGTCCGTGCCGGCGGGCTGCGCGACCAGCCACCCGGGCCGCGCGCGCGCGTGCGTGGCATACCCGCCGTCCTGCCGCTCGCCGATACCCCAGCCGGTCAGGATGACCGCGTCGCCCGGCTGCCAGCGGCCCGAGGCGTCCTCCAGTACAGTGCCCGCCAGGTCGATGCCGGGCGTCATGGGATGGGTGCGCAGCACGCCGGGGCGGCCACTGACGGCCAGGCCGTCTTTGTAGTTCAGGCTGGAGTGCGTGACGCGGATCAGGACGTCCCCGTCTGGCAGGGCCGAGAGCGGCAGGGTCTGGAGTTCGGCGCGGACGCCCTGGTCGTCTTTCAGGACGCGCAGGGCGCGGTAGGTGTCGGGAATGGCCTGGGTCATGCGGGGTGCCTCCTGTGAATGTGGTGCCCCCAGCCTACCCTCCGGCCCGCGCCGCTGCGGGGCGCACACGAAAGGTGGGACAGGCGTCCCGGCGTAGAGCGGGGTGTGTTATCCTCCCAACTGCTATGGAGCCTCCCAGTTCCGGCTCACGTACCGCGCCCGGAGAACACCGCCCGAGGGCGGCGTTTTTGCCGTGGCACACAACCGACGGTCACCGACGCACCCGCCTGAACGATCCGGCGGGGCGGGCAGCTTGCGCCTTGCGGATGACCCTGACGCGACCCTGGAGCGCGTCCCTACATGAATGACCTGCTTGGTATCGTCGCCCTGTTCTTCCTGGTGCTCATGAACGGTTTCTTCGTCGCGGCGGAGTTTGCGCTGGTCAGCGTGCGCCGCACCCGCATCGACCAGCTGGCCGAGGAAGGCAACGCCACCGCCCGCGCCACGCAGCGGGCGCTACAGAATCTCGACCTGTACATCGCCGCCACGCAGCTCGGCATCACCATGGCCAGCCTCGCGATCGGCTTCGTGGCCGAGCCCGCCATCGAGCACCTGATCCACCCGCTGTTCCCCGAGGGCCGCTTCAGCGAGTCGCAGATCACGGCCATCTCCTTCGGGGTGGCGTTCGCGATCAGCACGATCCTGCACATCGTGTTCGGGGAACTCGCGCCGAAAAGCTGGGCGTTGCAGCGCAGCGAGCAGGTCAGTCTGGTCGTCATCCGGCCCCTGCTGATCTTCACGGCGATCTTCAAGTGGGCCATCAAGGGCCTGAACGCGCTGGGCAACGGCGTGGTGCGGCTGTTCGGCCTGCGCGGCGTCGCCGGTCATCACACGGCCTACTCGGAAGAGGAGATCCGCATGATCGTCAGCGCGTCGAGCCAGGAGGGCGTGCTGGAGGACGACGAGAAGGAACTCGTGTACAACGTGTTCGACCTCTCGGACACGACCGTGCGCGAGGTCATGACGCCCCGCATTGACATGGTGCTCGTGGACGGGGCCGCGCCGCTGCGCCGCCTGCTCGACCTGAACGCCGAGCACGGCTACTCGCGCGTGCCGGTCTTCCAGGACACCCCGGACAACATCGTGGGCATCGTGCACACCGGCGACATGCTGGCGCACCTCGACAGCCTGGACCACACCCTGATCGCGGACGTGATGCGCCCGGTGTACTTCGTGCCCGAGGGCATGAAGATCAAGGACCTGCTCGCCAAGATGCGCGACAAGAAGAGCCACATGAGCATCGTCGTGGACGAGTTCGGCGGCACGGCGGGCCTGGTCACGCTGGAGGACGCCCTGGAGGAGATCGTGGGCGAGATCTACGACGAGACCGACGAGGAGGAAGTCTCGATGATCGAGGTGATCGGCGAGGGCGTGTACCTGATGGACGCCAGCCTGACGGTCGGCGAGGTCGAGGAGCGGCTGGGAGCGAACATCGAGGACGGCGAGGGAGAATTTGATACCCTGAGCGGCTTCATGACCAGCCACTTCGGGGACATCCCGGAACCGGGGCAGAACTTCACCCACAACGGCTGGGCCTTCACCGTCGAGGACGCCGACCAGCGCCGCGTGACCCGCGTGCGCGTGGAACGCGCCCCGCAGGTGAACGAGCTGGAGACCGAGGACACCCATGAGTAACGCCAACGCACTGAACCTGACCCCCGACCCCCAGCTGCTCGAGGGCGCGAAAGCCGCCTTCAGGCAGGCGTACGCGCCGTACAGCAAGTTCCACGTGGGCTCGGCGCTGCGCACCCGTGACGGCCGCGTGTTCTTCGGCGCGAACGTCGAGAACGCCAGCTACGGCCTGGGCCGCTGCGCCGAGCAGAGCGCCGTGCAGGCCATGGCCACCGCCGGCGAACGCGACTTCACCGACATCGTCGTGTACTCCGAGGCGACCCCGCCCGCCAGCCCGTGCGGCGCGTGCCGGCAGGTGCTGTACGAGTTCGCGCCGGACGCCCGCGTGGTGTGCGTGAACCAGCACGGCGACATCGTCAGCGGGTACGTCCGCGACTTCCTGCCCCACGGCTTCCGCCTGGAGCAGCGCGACGACGGGCACGATGTCGGCACGGAATAAGGCCTGACAGAGCGGCGCGCCGGGGGAGTGTTCCCCGTCGCGCCGCCTCTATCTACGTCATGTCCACTCGGTCAGCCTTCAGCCTCTCCCCTGCCGCTTGTGCTCACCAGACAGCGATGTGGCCGTCGGTGCGGGTCTCGGTGCCGCCCTCCAGCACGCCGGTCACGGGGTCGCGGCGGATCATCTGCCCGCGCCCGAACGCGCCGGAATCGAGCTGCACACTGACCGAGTGGCCCATACGGGTCAGTTCGCGGGCCAGGGTGCCGCCCAGGCCGTGCTCGACCTCCACGCGGGTGCCGTCCAGCCACTGCCAGCGCGGGGCGTCCAGTGCCTGCTGCGGGTTCATGCCGTAGTACGCGGTGTTCAGCACGACCTGCAGGTGCCCCTGCGGCTGCATGAAGCCGCCCATCACGCCGAACGGCCCGACCGGGGTGCCGTCCGTGCGGCCCAGGAAGCCGGGGATGATGGTGTGGTACGGGCGCTTGCCAGGCGCCAGGGCGTTGGGGTGGGCGGGGTCGGTGTGGAAGTTGTGCCCGCGGTTGTGCAGGGCGATGCCGGTGCCGGGCACGACGACGCCGCTGCCGAAGCCCATGTAGTTGCTCTGGATCAGGCTGACCATCTGTCCCTGATCGTCGGCGGTGGCGAGGTACACGGTGCCGCCGGTGCTGGGGGCGCGGGTGCGGGGATCGTGCGCGCTCTGGCCCAGGTGGGTGCGGTGCGCGTCGGCGTTCGCGCCGGACAGCAGGTGCGCGACGTCCACCGGGGTGTGGCGCGGGTCGGCCACGAAGGCGTGCGCGTCGTGGAAGCCGCGTTTCATCGCCTCGATCTGCAGGTGTAGGCCACGCGGATCGTCGCGGCGCTCGGGCAGCGGCACGTCCCTCAGGACGTTCAGGGCGATCAGCGCGGCGATGCCCTGCCCGTTCGGCGGGATCTCGTACACGCGGTGCCCGTGCAGGTCGGTGTGGATGGGCGTGACCCACTCGCTGGCGTGCCCGGCGAGGTCCGCGCCGGTCAGCAGGCCGCCCTGTGCGCGGGCGTGCGCGTCGATCTGCCCGGCCAGCTGACCGGAGTAGAGCGCCTCGCCGTGCGTCGCGGCGATCTGCTCCAGGCTGCGGGCGTGGCCCTCGCTGCGCCACAGCGCGCCGGGCGCGGGCGTGAAGCCGTCCGGGGCGAAGGTGCGGAACCACTCGGCCATCTCGGGCAGGTTCAGGCGGCGGTAGATGCCGGTCGCCCGCGCCCAGTTCGCGGCGAGCACCGGGGACAGCGGGTAGCCGCCTCGCGCGTACGCGATGGCCGGGGCGAGCACCTGCGCGAAGTCCAGCTGCCCGAAGCGGGCGTGCAGGTCGGCCCAGCCGCGCACCGCGCCGGGCACCGTGACGGGCGTCCAGCCGTGGCGGGGCATCTCTCCGGCGTGGCGCTCACGCAGCGCGTCCAGGCTCAGGGCGGCGGGCGCCGCGCCGCTGGCGTTCAGGCCGTGCAGTTCCCCGCCCGCCCACACCAGCGCGAACAGGTCCCCGCCGATGCCGTTGCTGGTGGGTTCCACGACCGTCAGCGCGGCCGCCGTGGCGATCGCGGCGTCCACGGCGTTCCCGCCCTGCTGCAACACGTTCAGGCCCGCCTGCGCGGCGAGGGGCTGGCTGGTGGCGACCATGCCGCGCCGGGCGTACACGGGGCGGCGGACACTCGGGTAGTCAGGCTGGAAGGTCACGCGCGCAGCCTAGCGCGTGCCCGGCGCTGGCAGCGGGGGCTGGTCGGGTCAGCTGAACAGCGGGCCGAGGTCGGTCAGGCGCCCGGTGGGCTGCGCGGGCCCGAAGGTGTAGCTGCCGAACACGCTGAGGAACTCTCCGTGCGTGAGGTCGCGGGTCTGGCCGCTGGGACCGGTGGCCTGCACGGTCTCGCCGCGCGCGGTGAGCGAGTACTCGCCCAGTTCGCGCACGGCGGCCTTGCGGCCCCGCCCGGTGTGCAGCAGGGCCTGCACGCGGTATTCGCGGCCGCCGCGTTCGTTCAGGAAGGTGAGGAGGTCTGCGGGCGACAGCATGGGCGCGTCAGCATAGCGTACCCGGCCGTCCCCCACCCGCTGCGCGCGTCAGGAGACGACGGTCCCCTGACCGCCCAGCGCGGCGCTGACCGGCTGGCCGTGGCGGGCGTCGCCGAAGATGACGCGCCGGACGCCGCCCTGCACCGCCTCGGCCGCGCCCAAGACCTTCTTCTTCATGCGGTCCTGCGCGAACTCCAGGTAGTTCTCGACGTCGGCGGCAGGAATCTCGCGGATCAGGCTGCTCTCGTCGGGGTAGGCGCGCAACAGGCCCGGCACGTTGGACAGCAGCAGCAGCGCGTCGGCCTTCAGAGCCACCGCCAGGGCGGCGGCGGCGCGGTCGCCGTCCACGTTGATCGCCACGCCGTCGTAGGAGCTGGCGGGCGGCGTGAGGACCGGCAGGTACCCCCCGGCGAGCAGCAGGTCGATCAGGCCGGTGTTGACCTTCTCGACGGTGCCGGTGTGGTCGCCGCGCAGGACCTTGACCTTGCCGTTCTCGACGGCGCGCACGGAGTCCTTGTGTCTGCCCTCGAAGATGCGCCCGTCCAGGCCGCTGAGGCCGACGGCGTTCACGCCGAGCCGCTGGAGGCGTTCGACGATGCCCTTGTTCATCTTGCCGCAGTACACCATCTCGAAGATCTCCAGGGTCTGGCGGTCCGTGAAGCGGGAGGTGTAGCCGCTGGGGCTGGTGACGAACCTGGGGGGGTGTCCGAGGGCCTCGGCGACGCGGTTGGTCTCGCCGCTGCCGCCGTGGACGAGGATCAGGCGTTCCCCGTTCTTCCAGCGGGCGGCGATGTCGGCGCAGACGGCGTCGTAGTCGATTCCGGCGCTTCCGCCGACCTTCACAACAATCATACCCGGCATCCTAGCGCATGACAGGAAGACGGGTCAAACTCTTATCAATTGAAAATGGCGGGCAGGAGAATCAAGCCTGCCACGATCAGCACATCGGCCAGCGCCCACGCCAGCGCAATCCGGCGGAACACCCGCTGGTACGCGACCTTGCGGGTCTTGTGCCGGAAAGCCCGCTGCGCCAGCCACGACCCCAGCCAGCCGCCCCGCGCCTCCAGGGCGTGCAGCTCCCGCTCGGGGGTGCGGGTGCGGCCCTGCCCCTCGGCCGCCAGGCCCTTGTCCCGCCACATCGCCACGAAGGCGACCAGTCCCCACACGACCTGCCACGCCAGGATCAGGCGCAGCAGCAGCGCCACCACGCCCGGTAGATCGCCCGGCACCTACTGCATGGTGCGCGGCAGCGCCTGGGTGGGAAGGATCTTCCTCGGCTCGCGGAACTCGATGTTCTCCCACTCGCCCTCCTCGACGACCTCCAGGGCCGGGTTCAGCGCGCGGAAGTGCGCCACGACCTCCTGCACCAGATCGTCCGGGGTGCTCGCCGCACTCGTGATCCCCACAGAGCGCACGCCCGTGAAGTCCACGCCCGCGAGGTCCGCCGCCGTCTCCAGCCGCACCGAACGGCCGCACTCGGCCTGCGCGAGTTCCAGCAGCCTCATGCCGTTGCTGCTGTGCGTGCTCGTCAGGACCAGAAACAGGTCCACGTGCGGCGCGATAGCCTTCACAGCGTCCTGGCGGTTCTTCGTGGCGTAGCACAGGTCCTCGCTGGGCGGCACCACCAGCGCCGGGAAACGCCCCTTGAGGATCTCGATGGTGCGCCGGGTGTCGTCCACGCTGAGGGTCGTCTGGGTGAGTACCACCAGCCGCTCCGGGTCCGGCACCTGCACCGTGTGCGGATCGGCCAGCCCCTCGCCGGTCTTGCCGAGCACGCCCACCACGATGGTCGCCTCGGGCGCCTCGCCGCGCGTGCCGATGACCTCCTGATGGCGGGCGCTGTCGCCGATCAGCAGGATCGTGTAGCCCTCACGGGCGTACTTCTTCGCCTCGGTGTGCACCTTCGTGACGAGCGGGCAGGTCGCGTCGATGGTCGCCAGCCCCAGCGCCCGCGCCCGCTCGCGCACGGCGGGGCTGATGCCGTGCGCGCTGAACACCACGGTCTCGCCCCCCTGCGGCAGGGCCTCCACGCTGTCCAGATCCTCCACGAAGTGCACGCCGTAGCCGGATTCCAGCCGGTCCACGACCGTGTGGTTGTGCACGATGGAGTGGTACACCGTCACCGGTTTCGCTTCGGTCTGCGCGGCCTTCTCGACCGCCTGAATGGCCATCACGACCCCCGCGCAGAAGCCGCGGGGTTTGGCCAGATGAATCCGCTCGATCATGCCGCCCAGTGTAGAGCGCGTTCCAGCCGGGAACCGTGCGCCCGCGCGCCGGTTCAGGGGAAGCTGTCCGCCCTCGGGCAGCAGGTGGGGCGTCAAGCCGGTCTGGACCTCTCCGGGGGTGCTCTGCCCCTCAGCCGTGAAAAACCTTATCGGCATCTTCATGAGAGCGCTCCTACACTGACCCTCAGCCCATGACAGTCGCTGCCTTCGTGCATCCCTTCAACCCCTCCCAGTCAGTTCTCGTCTGTCGCGCCGCCCACCTCTCCCCCGCCATGCAGGTCAAACTCATTGCCCTCGCGCTCAGGGACGGGTATCAGGTCGTCGTGGTCGGCCAGCGCCACCCGGACCTGAGTCAGGCGCTGGGCACGCCCACGCCCGCCTGCACGCCCGACGCCATCCACGCCGATCTCGTCGAGGCCCCCAGCGCCCAGCACGCGCTGGCCCACGTGCGCTGCACGCCGCGCAACACCTTCATCCTGCACACGGCAGGCGACGTGATCGGGATGTACGCGGCAGTCCTGGTGCGCCCGGGGACGCCCGCCAGCGTGCCCGCCCCGCCCGATCCCCCCGCCCCGCCGCGCCGGTGGGATGGCCGCGTGGGCCGTCACGCCGCGTACTGACCGGACGATGGAACCACTGCCATCAGGAGTCAGGGCGCCGCGCGGGTGATGCGGGCCAGCCAGGACTCGGCCGGCACCGGGACACTGCTGGTCGTCCAGGCCTGCTCGAAACTGCGCTCCTGGGCCGCCACGGCGGCCGCGTTCCCGGTCGCCAGGGCCGCCTCGGCCAGCCCGGCGCTCCCCCACGCGCTGAAGTGGAAGTTCATGCTGCCCGCCACGACGAGCGCGTGATCCACGGTCATCACCTTGCTGTGCATCCTGAACGTGCTGTAGTGCGCCTCGAAGCGGTCCTCCAGGCCCCGGCGGCGCAGTTCGCGGCGCATCAAGGCCACGCCGGTGCGGTTGGCCGGTTTCCCGAACCCGTAATCCACGACCAGCAGCCGCACGTGCACGCCCCGCTCCATGGCCGACAGCAGGGCCGGGAAGTACACCGGTAGCCGATCCAGGGTGCAGGGATCAGGGTTCAGGTAGCCGAACCAGCAGTCCAGCCCCGGACTGAAATCCGCCTGCATCAGGTCGATGCTCTGGCGCGCCGCGCCGATCAGGGCGAGGTGCGCGCGATCCGCGAAATCCTCCCCGGCGGTGCGGCGGTACAGCACGAAGGCCCGGTCCGGTCCGGCCGTGACGGCGCGGGCGGCCGGTGCCGGGTGAGAGGGGGACTGCGGCGTCACGAGGGCGCAGCGCGCCGCCACGTCCCCGGGGGCCACCTCGTCCGGGCAGCGCAGTTCGTCACTGTGCCGCCACAGGTCGTCGAAGACCGCCACACCCTCCTGCGCAGCCGGGCCGCGCACCCGCAGGCCGGTGTCGTGCAGCGCCAGACCGCCGGGCTCGCCCAGCGGCAGGTGCCAGCCCGTGAAGTTGTAGCCGCTGACCGTCAGATCCTGCCCGTCGATCACGTGCAGTTTCACGTGACTGTGCGGCAGGTAGGCGTAGTTCAGGAGCGTGACCGTCCAGCCCACGCGGGCATCACCCAGGGGCACGCCTGCCGCCCGCAGGGCGCGGGCGAGCCCCAGCACCTGCGCGGTGCCCGCCGGATCGTTCAGCTGCGGGTAATTGCCCAGCAGCACGCGGACGGTCATGCCCTGCGGATACGCGGCGGGGTCGGCCTGCACGCGGCGGTACAGGTCGCGGGCCGCCTGCACGAAGGTGTCCCCGGGGCGCCCTGGGTCGCTTTCCCACTCCATGCTCGTGAGCAGCACCTCGGCCCGGGCGGACTGCATCTCGGCCGCGAGCACCTCATAGGCGTCCTGCGGGCTGTCCAGGTCGCGGGGGGTACGCACGAAGCCCAGCACCTCGTTCCCGCAGGACAGGTCGGGGCCACCGCGCGCGCGGTCCAGGGTCCACAGCACCCGCTCCAGCGGGGCGTCCGGCGGGGCGCAGATCTGCGGGGCGGGCGTGACGGGCGGCGCAGCCGGGCCGAGGAACAGCGGGAGGCGCGCGGCGTGCGCCCCGGCAGGCAGCAGCAGGGCAAGGAGCAGGAGGGCGGCGCGCATCTGCCCGGCAGGCTAGTGCCCGCACGCCGTGACCACCAGCGCATCTGCATGAGAGACCTGAACAGACTCTTGAGAGACCCGCCCCAGACCAGACAGAGGGGCGCCGTCACCGCGCGCCCCTCTGGATCCATTGCAGGCGGGTCAGTCCACGACCTTGAAGCCCAGTTTCTCGGCCTGCTCGACGAAGAAGTTGATGTTCTCCGTGAGGGTCTGCTGACCGAGGCTCTTGCGGTGGTGTTCGCCGGTCGCGGCGATGATCAGCGTCTCGGCGAGGCACGCCGGCACCTGTCCCTCCCCGAACTGCAGGTCGATGTTGCTCGTCATGCCGCCGGGGGGCCGCACCACGCCGCCGGGGATGACGCGCACGCCGGGGATGGCCTGCACGCTCTCGTCCACGTCGGCCGGGCGGCCCTCGTCGAAGATCCACGCGCCGGGCTTGACGTGCTGCGGGAAGATCACGGGGTTCGGGTCGCTGGTGGCCGTGAAGATCAGGTCGGCGTCCTTCAGGGTGTCGTAACTGGTGGTGGCGATGATCTCGGTGTCCTTCGCGGCGCGGCGCAGGGTGCCGGCGGTGCGTTCGAGCCGCTCGGCGTCACGGCCGATCATGATCAGTTTCGCCACCTGCGGCGCGATGGTCCGCGCGATCCCGAAGGCCACCACGCCGTTCGCGCCGACCACGGCGGCGGTCGCGTGCTTCAGGTCGCGGCCCTCGGCGGCGAAGTGCTCCAGGATGCCGGGAATGGCCGCCTTGATGGTCCCGGAGGTGTACGCCCCGCCGTTCGTGATCGTCAGGTCCGGCACGGCGGCCTGCACGTCGACGCCCTTGTTCCCCACCACACTCCAGAAGGCCCCCAGCCCGAAGACCTCGGCGCCGAGTTCCTGCGCGAGCCGCGCGCCCTCGATGGCGCGGCGGGTGGCGAGCTCGGGGTTGTCGCGGAACACGTCCGGCAGCAGCGGGCTGGAGAGCAGGTAGCAGCGGATGCTCTTGCCGTCCACCGTGCGGATCCCCTGGAGTTCCCCTATCTTCATGGGGCGCAGGCTGTCGGCCATCTGGCGCACGCTGCGCTCGCTGACGACGCCCTTTTCCACCAGTGGGCGCAGCCACGCGAAGCGCCGCGCGCTCCAGAAGTTCTCCAGGTTCATGGGATGGATCATGAACGCCGCCACGACCTCGTCGCTGCGCCGCCCGGCCAGCGGGACCGCCTCGCCCAGGCGCGGTTCGGTACCGTCCACCATGCGGCCCACGTTCTCTTTGAACCGCCACGCCGCGGCGATCAGCAGCGCCAGCGCCGCCAGTTTCGCGGCCGGGCCGAGTGGCTGCGCCGCGACGGCCAGCGTGAAGGCCAGCAGGGCCGCCAGGGTCGCGGCGCTCACGTAGCCCCAGAAGCCGGCCACGGCAGCGTAGATCAGGACCGGCAGCGCGCACACCCACAACGGGAGCGCGCCCGTGACCGCCAGACCCGCCAGCACGCCCAGCAGCACCAGATTCCCGCGCCCGCGCGGGGGCGTCTCGCCGTACAGGGCGCGCGGCGGGTTCAGGTGCCCCAGGTACGCGGCCAGCGCCGCCATGACCGTCACCTCCGGCAGGTTCAGGCTGGCGGCCATCAGCACCGCCAGGAAGCCCTTGGCCGCGTCGAGCAGGGCGGTCAGCGCGGCCAGCTGCGGGCCGACGCGGTACAGGACGTTCTCCACGCCCAGGTTGTGCGGGTTGTTGACGCGGACGTTCACGCCCGCGCGCGACAGGACAGCGTGCCCGAGGGGTGCGCTGCCGGTCAGGAACGCCACGAGCAGCAGCAGGGCCGAGAGAAACAGCATGCCGCGCATTCTACGGCACGGGGTGGCCCCGCCCCCGGCCGCCGGGTCAGGAGGCCGGCAGGTGCCGGTGTTCCCACACCAGGTCGCGCAGCACCCAGCCGCTGCCCGGGAAGCGCAGGCCCAGCCGCAGTTCGCCCAGCAGGTACTCGCGGACGTCGCGCACGCTGGTGCCCGCCTCCACCGCGTCACCCAGTGTCCGCTGGCCGTCGAGCAGCCGGGCGACCGGGTGGAGCGCGGCGCGCTGCCCGGCGGGCTGGAGTTTCAGCCGCGACCACTCGAAGCGGCCGGTGGGGGCCAGGCGCCCGTCCCGGACGGCCTGCGCGGCGGTCTGCGCCACCTCGAACAGCGGCAGCTCGACCTCGCGGGCCACGGCGCGCACCGAGCGGCCCTGCTCGCCGTCGAACATCGGCACGCGGCCCTGGAACACCTGACTGGGACTGCCGATGGCGGCGCAGACCAGATCCCACTCGTCGCTGATGCGCGCCCAGTCGGTCGAGAAGTGGCCGTACGGGGCCAGGGGCGCGCCGGTCACGCCACGCTGCTCGAACCGGAAGGTGCCGGACTCGGCCAGGATCGGGCTGGCGTGGATGGCCTCGCTGCCCACCCAGTCGAGGATGCCGCCGGAGATGATCTCGCCGTTCATGAACGCCACGGTGAAGGGCACGTCGGACTGCACCTCGAGGACGCCCGTCTGCCGGGTGGTGTGGACGAGTTCCAGGACGCCCATCAGGGGCACATCGCTGAGCAGACCTTGCATGAATGTCTGCACGCTACCACCTCTCTGTCAGGCGCCCCGCGGATCAGGCCATACACCCGGCAGGGGCGTGCCCGCCCGCACACCGGCCCGCCCACAGCGGTGAAGCCCAGACCGGCGGGCCGGGGCCACCGCTCAGGTCCCGCGCAGATCGGCCCAGGCCCCCCCGAGTTCGTGGGCGACGTCGGTGGCCCCCAGGCCGTAGCCGAAGCGGACGGCGGCGCGCTCGCCGGCCCGGGCGTGCAGGCGCACCCCGAGCCGGGCGGCGTCCCACGCCTCCAGGCCCTGCCCCAGCAGCGCCGCCAGGACGCCGCTGAGGGTATCTCCCATACCGGCGCTCGCCATGCCCGGGTGCCCGCCGCGCGAGACGCTCAGCTCCCCGGTGCGGGCCACGACGCTGGGGCCGCCCTTGAGGACGACCACCCCGCCCAGCCGGTCCTGCAACGCGCGGGCGGCGGCCAGCGGGTCGCGGGTGATCCCGGCGGCCGAGGTGCCCAGCAGCCGGGCGGCCTCGCCGGGGTGGGGCGTCCAGAGGCACGCCGCGTGCCCGCGCCCGGCCAGTTCGGGCTGGAGGGCGTCGGCGTCGAGGACGGTGGGGACCGCCCAGCCCAGCACCTCCAGGGCCAGGGCGGCGGCGTCCGGGCCCAGGCCCATGCCCAGGGCCACCGCGTCCGGGCGGCGCGCGGCGGGGGTATCGCGCAGGAACGCGGCGAGATCCGGGTGCCGCTGCGCCATGAGTTCCGGGGTGACGAGCGGCACCTCGGCCGCCGAGTGCAGCGTGACCAGCCCGGCCCCCGCGCGCAGCGCCCCCAGGCCGGCCAGGGCGGGGGCGCCGGTCGTGCCGGGGTGCCCCCCCACCACCCACACGCGCCCGGCCACGCCCTTGTGGGCGGCGGCGGTGCGCTGCAGCAGCAGGGGCGCCAGGTCCAGGTCGCCGGGCTGCTCGGCCACCTGAACGTCCGCCACCCAGGCGGGCGGGACACGCAGCGGCGCGAGCACCACCTCGCCGCTGCGTGCCGCCGCGTCCCCGAACAGCAGCGCGGCCTTCAACCCGGCGAAGGTGACGGTCACGTCCGCCTGCACGCTGGACTCCGCGCCGTTCGCCTCCGGCACCGTGGCCTGCGTGGCGTCCAGGCCGCTGGGCAGGTCGATGGCCAGCACGGGCGCGCCGCGCGAGCGGGCGGCGTTCAGCGCCGCCACCACCCCGGCCAGGGCGGGCCGCAGGGGGGACGGAACCCGGTGCCCAGCAGGCCGTCCACGACCAGCGCCGCGCCGCCCGCCTGCCGGGCCAGGGCAGCCGGGGTCAGGGGCCGGGTGTGGCCCCCCACCGCGTGCCAGCGCCGGCGGTTCAGTCGGGTCAGCGGGTGGGTGGAGGGGCGGGCCAGCACGCGCACGTCCCGCCCCAGTGCGAGGAGGTGCCGGGCGGCCACGAAGGCGTCCCCACCGTTGGCGCCCCCGCCGGCCAGCAGCAGCACGGGGCCCGCCGGGACGCGCCGCCCGGCCTCGTTGGCCACCGCGCGGCCCGCCTCCTCCATCGCCAGGTCGAGCAGGCCCGCCCGCTCCAGCCGGGCGTCCAGCGCGCGCACGCCCTCCGGGTCGAGGATCGCCGTCACGCGCCCGCCCCGCCTCAGCTGCCCGCGCCGCGCAGCGCCAGGAAGACGATCAGCGCCAGGACGGCCAGCACGGCGAACCGCAGGTACTTGAGGTTCGGGTTGCGGCTGAACTGCTCCTTCACCTCGGCCTGGGTGTCCTCGCGCGAGCGTTTCATGGCGAGCCGCTGCCCCTGCCGGATGTGCCGCACGCCCTCGGCGACGCGGCCCTGGCGGCGCACCGCCACGCCGAGGTTGTGGTGCCCGCCGTCGTACTCGGGCGCCAGGCGGATGACCTCGCGGTAGATGGTCTCCGCCTCCGCGAAGCGTCCGGCCTCCAGTTCGAGGTTGCCCAGGTTCGTCAGCGCGCGGTAGTGCCCGGGGTCGGCGGCGCGCGCGGCGTCCAGGGCCGCGCGCGCCTGCACCTCGTCGTCCAGCATCGCGTGCAGCACGCCCTGGGCGTTGAGCGCCTCGGCCCGCGTGAGGGGCTGCGCCAGCGCGCCCGCGAGCCGCTCGGCGAGCACCTGGGCGTCCGGTTCCTTCTGCGCGGCCTCCAGGGCGTTCAGGGCCTCCAGCACGGCGTCCGGATGGACATACAGCCGCAGTTCAGCCGCCAGCGGGTGGGCCAGCTCGCGCGAGACGCCCTGGTACGCCAGGAGCTGCTGCCGGGCCGCCGGGTAGCGCCGGGCGCGGATCTCGCCCTGCACCGAGCGCAGGATCTGCAGGGCGTCGATCAGCTCCGGGCTCTCGCCCTGCACGCTGGCGGTCGCGGCGGCCCGGCGCCAGTCCCCGGCGCGGATCAGGTCCGCCAGGGACGGCGGCGCGACCGGCGTGTCCGTCGTCACGGCGACACCCGCGCGGTCTGGGGGCGGGGCGGGGAGGGTGGCAGCAGCGGCCCGGAACGGAAACTCACCCCGTGAGTATACTGACGTGTTCCCGGCGCGCCCGCAGCGGCGCTCACCGTTGTCCCGCCCCCAGTTCCCCCCACTTCCTGGCCCCGGAGGGCCGTCGCCGCATGCCCAGAGACTCCCGCAGATCCCCCCGAACCGCCGCGCGCCCGGCCGAGCGCCGCGCCGGTGACCGCCGACCCGCCGCGCCCGACCACGAGGAGCGTGACCTGAGCGCCGCGCCGCTGTACTCCCCGGCGCGGGTGCGCGACCTGCTCGACCGGCACGGCCTGAAACCCACCAAGAGCCTCGGGCAGAACTTCCTGATCGACGGGAACATCCTGCGCGCCATCGCCCAGGCGGGCGGCGCCGGGGCCGGCGTGCCCGTGCTGGAGATCGGCCCCGGCCTGGGCGTCCTGACCCGCGAGATCGCCTCGCGCGGCGCGCAGGTCACGGCGCTGGAAAAGGACGAGCGGCTTCGCCCGGTGCTGGCCGAAACCCTGGACGGCCTGGACGTGCAGGTCGTGTGGGGCGACGCGCTGGACTTCGACTACGCGGCGCTGCCCCAGGGCACGCGGGTCATTGCCAACCTGCCCTACTACATCACGGGCCTGCTGCTGTCGCGCTTCATGCGCGCGCCCGGCATCGTCTCCGCGACGGTGCTCGTGCAGAAGGAGGTCGGGCAGCGCCTAGCCGCGCGGCCCGGCGAGGAGAACTACGGCTTCCTGAGCGCCATCGCCGCGCTGTACGGCAGCGTGCAGCACGTCCGGGACGTGCCCAAGGGCGCGTTCCTGCCCGCGCCGGACGTGACGAGCGCCGTGATCCGCCTGGACTTCGACCGCACCCGCGCGGCCCCCGAACCGGCATTCCTGTCGTTCGTGGAGACGGCGCTGCATCACCGCCGCAAGACGCTGCGCAACAACCTGCGCCTGACCGGCATGGAGGGAGAGGCGATCGACGCGGCCCTGGAGGCCGTGGGGCTGCGCCCGGACGTGCGCGCCGAGGACGTCAGCCTGGGTGACCTGCGTGACATGGCCGTCAAACTGGGCGTGATACGGTAGTCGCAGCACGCTGGATCACCCGTCCCACCCGCCATTCAGGAGCCGCCGACCCCGGCGTCCCGGAGGAAAATCCTGTGAAGTTCTACATCATCGGTGACGTGACCGTCGATCACCTCTATCACCTTGAGCGTCTGCCCGAACCCGGCGAGGAAGTCACGCCGACCCAGGCGAGCATGAAACCCGGCGGCGCCGGCGGCACCATGAGCGTCACCCTGGCCCGCCTGGGCCACGCCGTCACCCTGGCCGCCCGCGTGGGCGACGATCCCTTCGCGGAGTACGCCCTGAGCCGCGTGCGCGAGAGTGGCGTCAGCGAGGCGGCCATCCAGCGGGACGCCAGCCGCATCACCAGCACCATCACGGTCATGCAGACCAGCGGCGGCGAGCGCGCCATGATCAGCGACGGCGCGGCCAACCGCCAGCTCGACCCGGCCGGGCTGAAGAAGAAGGACGTGGAGGGCTCGGACGCGCTGATCATCAACGCCTACGCCCTGACCGAGGGGCCGCAGCGCGAGTTCAGCCTCGCGGCCATCGAGGCGGCGCGCGGCGCGAAGACGCCGGTCCCGGTATTCATCGACCTGGGGACCGGCGCCGTGAACAAGGCCGGCACCACCCTGCTGAGCGACGTGGTCGGCGCAGATTACCTGATGCTCAACCAGCACGAACTCCAGGCGCTGACCGGCACCAGTTCGATCAGCGCGGCGCTGGCGCAGCTGGGCAAGGCCGGCGCGCAGCGGGTCGTGGTGAAGGTCGGCAAGATGGGCTCGATCACCTGGACGCCCGACGACACCGAACTCGTGGACGCCTATCGGCCCGCCGGGAAGGTCGTGGACTCCACCGGGGCCGGGGACACCTTCACGGCCGTGTTCGCGCACGCCATCCTGGCCGGGGCGGGCATGGGCGGGGCGGCGCGCGCCGCGAACGCGGCCGGGGCCCTGGCCGCGACCGGGGTGGGCGCGCAGGAACGGCCCATCACCCACGAGGATCTGGCGGCCATCGTGCCGGAACTCGCCGCAGCGGCGCCCGCGCCCGCCCCGGCCCCTGCGAAGACCACGCGCAGCCGCAAGACACCGGCCAGCTGAGACACCGCTTAGGGCCGCAGAAGGGGGGGCCGGTAGGCTGTGACGCCACCGGCCCCCCTTCTCTGCTGCCGCTTAGACTTCCAGCGCCTTCTTGTTGATGAAGGGCATCTTGTCGCGCAGTTCCTTGCCCACGACCTCCAGGGTGTGGTCGCGCATCTTGCCGCGCTGCTCCTCCATGAAGGGGAAGCCGGCCTCGGCGTCGGCGATGAAGCGCTCGGCGAACTTGCCGGTCTGGATGTCGCTCAGCACGCGGCCCATCTCGGCTTTCGTCTCGGCGGTCACGACGCGGGGACCGGTGACGTAGTCGCCGAACTCGGCGGTGTTGCTGATGGAGTGGCGCATGCCCTCGAAGCCCTTCTCGTAGATCAGGTCGACGATCAGCTTGACCTCGTGCAGCGTCTCGAAGTACGCGATCTCGGGCTGGTACCCGGCTTCCACCAGGGTCTCGAAGCCCGCCTGGATCAGGTGGGTGACGCCGCCGCACAGGACGCTCTGCTCACCGAAGAGGTCGGTCTCGGTCTCTTCCTTGAAGGTGGTTTCCAGCACGCCGGCGCGGGTGCAGCCGATGCCGTTCGCGTACGCCAGGGCGATGTCGCGGGCGTGGCCGGTGGCGTCCTGCTGCACGGCGAAGATGCCGGGCATGCCCGCACCGTCGGTGTAGACGCGGCGCAGCATGTGGCCGGGGCCCTTGGGCGCCACGAGGAACACGTCCACGTCGGCGGGGGGCGTGATGCGGCCGAAGTGCACGTTGAAGCCGTGCCCGAAGGCCAGGGCCTTGCCGGCGCTCAGGTGCGGGGCGATGCTCTGCTCGTACACCTTGGGCTGCTGCTCGTCGGGGATGAGCAGCATGATCACGTCGGCTTCCTTCGTGGCGTCCTCGATGCTGGCGACGCGCAAGCCCGCCTGCTCGGCCTTGGCGCGGCTGGCGCTGCCCTCACGCAGGCCGACGACGACGTTGAAGCCGCTGTCACGCAGGTTCTGGGCGTGGGCGTGCGCCTGGCTGCCGTAGCCGATGATGGCGATCAGCTTGTTCTCGATGGGGGCGGTGCTGACGTCTCGGTCGTAGTACATTGTTGCAGCCATGTTCGGGATTCTCCTACAGAACGTGATTTGAGTGACTGGGCGGACTAGGCGGGTTCAGGAAGGTTGATGGGTTTTCTTTCGACCATCAACTGTCAACCATCTTCCTAGAACAGATTGGGGACGTGGCGGGCGCGTTCTTCGCGCGGCTGGACTTCCAGGGTGGGTTGCAGGGCCTGCGTCTCGCCCTCGTGGTAGACGTGCGTGGGGATGTCGGCGTTGCTGCCTCGGGTCAGGGCGATGCGGCCGGTGCGCATGGTCTCCAGGATGCCGAAGGGGCGCATCTGCTCGATGAAGGCGGTGATCTTGCCCTCGTCGCCGGTGACCTCGAAGGTCAGGGCGTGGCGGCCGACGTCCACGATGCGGCTGCGGAAGTCCTCGGCGATCTGGCGGACCTCCACGCGGCTCTCGGGGGTGATGGCGACCTTCACGAGCACCAGTTCGCGGTCCACGTACTTCTCGAGGCTGTGGTCGATGATGCGCACCACGTCGTGCAGTTTCTCCAGCTGGCGGATGGCCTGTTCGACCACGCCGCGGTCGCCGCTGACGACGATGGTCATGCGGGACACGCCGGGGTGTTCGGTGCTGCCGACCGAGAGGCTGCGGATGTTGTAGCCGCGGCGGCCGAACAGGGCGGTGATGCGGGTCAGGACGCGGGGTTCGTCGCGCACCAGGATGGACAGCAGGTGGTCTCGGGTGTCGGTCATGCTTCGCTGGCCTCCTCGGCGGCGTCCTGCATCTGCGCGGACAGGTCGGGGCTCCTGACGGGTTCGGTCTCGATCATCTCGTACAGCGCGGCCCCGGCGGGCACCATGGGGAACACGCCGTGCTCGTGCGGGACCACGACTTCCAGCAGCGCGCTCTTCGGGTCGCTCAGCCACGCGTCGATGGCGGCAGGCAGCTCCTCGGCGGTGGTGGCGCGGTAGCCGGGCACGTCGTAGGCGCCGGCGAGCTTGATGAAGTCGGGGTTGCTGTCGCCCAGCCAGACCTCGCTGTAGCGCTTCTCGTGGAAGAGTTCCTGCCACTGGCGGACCATGCCCAGGAACGAGTTGTTGATGATGCAGATCTTGACGTTGCGGACGTCGTACATCTTCAGCGTGGCAAGTTCCTGCGCGGTCATCTGGAAGCCGCCGTCCCCGGCGATGACCACGGAGCGCACGCCGGGCTCGGCCATGCCCGCGCCGATCGCGGCGGGCAGGCCGAAGCCCATGGTGCCCAGCCCGCCGGAGTTGATCCAGCGGCGGGGCTTCTCGAAGCGGGCGAGCTGCGCGGCGAGCATCTGATGCTGCCCCACGTCGCTGGACAGGATGTCGTCGGGGCGCAGGCGGTCCACGACGGCCTTCACGGCGTACCCGGCGCCGTAGGTTTCGGGGGTGACGGTGCGGCTCTTCCAGTCCTCAATCTGCGCCTTCCACTCGGGGCGTGGGGTGGGCTGGGCGCCCTCGGCGAGGAGCTGGGCGGCCTGCTTCGCGTCGCCGCGCACGGGGACGTGGGTGCGGATGATCTTGCCGATCTCGGCGGCGTCGAGTTCCACGTGGATGATCGCGGCGTTCGGCGCGAAGCCGCTGACGCGGCCCGTCACGCGGTCGTCGAAGCGCAGGCCGATGCCCAGCAGGACGTCCGCCTCGCTGATCGCGCGGTTCGCGGCGACGCTGCCGTGCATGCCGGGCATGCCCAGCCACAGCGGATCGCTGCTGGGGAACGCCCCCAGGCCCATCAGGGTGGTGATGACCGGGATGTCCCAGGCGCGGGCCAGGGCGGTGATCTCGGCGCTGGCGTCCAGGCTGCCGCCGCCCGCCATGATCACAGGTTTCTTCGCGCCGCGCAGCAGCTCCAGCGCGCGCTCGACGCTCTCGGGGCTGGGGGCGGGCGCCTCGGGGCGGGCGTGCGGGGCGGGAATCTCGCCGTGGAAGGCGGCCAGCTGGATGTCCTTGGGAATGTCCACGAGCACGGGGCCGGGGCGGCCCGAACGGGCGATGCGGATGGCTTCCGCCACGATGAGGGGCAGTTCCTCCACGTCGCGCACCACGTAGTTGTGTTTCGTGATGGGCAGGGTGATGCCGGTGATGTCGGCCTCCTGGAAGGCGTCGGTGCCCATCAGGTGCGACGCGACGTTCCCGGTGATCGCCAGCAGCGGCACGCTGTCGAGCATCGCGTCGGCCAGCCCGGTCACGAGGTTGGTGGCGCCGGGGCCGCTGGTGGCCATGCACACGCCGATCTCGCCGGTCGCCTTGGCCCAGCCTTCGGCGGCGTGCGCGGCGCCCTGCTCGTGGCGGGTCAGGACGTGCCGCACCTCGGGGTAGAAGGTCAGGGCGTCGTACACGGGCATGATCGCCCCGCCGGGGTACCCGAACACGGTGCTGATGCCGTGGTTCGCGAGGGTCGCCCACAGGGCCTTCGCGCCGGTCATATCGCCCCGGTGGGGGGCGTGCTGCTTGCCGTTGTCTGCCATGGTCTCCTCCGTGCCTGCGCTCGTATGAAAAACCCCCACCCGGGTGTGGGTGGGGGTGTGCGGGTCGGCGGTACGCCTAGCCTCGGACTCCCCCGATGCTAAGAAGTACCACCACGATCGCCGCGTTCATGGCCTCACCATAGGCCCCGGCCTGAACCGGGTGCAAGGCGCGTCTAGACCGCCGGGCGTTCCGGACCGGGGAACAAACGGGCGTTCGTACGTCAGGTGAAAGGTCAAAAGTCGGTGGCTGATGGAATCGAACTCCATCAACCACCGACCTTTCACTCTCAACCCCTGGGGCCGGTCTCGTACACCGCCTGCCAGGCCTTGTACACCGTGCTGACCTTGTCGGTGCGCACGCCGCTGGCGTCCTTGATGGTCCGGGTGATGTAGAGGCTGTAGCCGTCGGCGGCCCAGTCCACCTGACGCATGGTGCCGGGGCGCAGGTTCGGGTTCACCACGTACTTGGGGGCCGGGTGCGGCACGCGGGCGGTGATGACCGCCGGGCTGATGTTGACGGTCCGCTTGGGCTTCACGCCCCAGACCTCCACGGTCAGGGTGCTGCGGGCGTCGTCGTTGCGGGTCTTGATCAGGATGGGCGCCGTGGTGTCGTTCTTCATGCGCAGGTCGAGTCCAGGGTCGTACACGGCGGCCTCGAAGCCCACCTGCGGCTCGTAGTAGCCCACGCGGTAGGAGTGCTGGTTGCGCTCGACGATCGGCAGGCCCGCCTGGTACAGCGCGCGGAAGGTGGTGGTGCTCACCTGGCACACGCCGCCGCCCAGGCCGTCCACGGTGCGGCCACCGCTGATGATCAGGCCGCCCACGAACCCGTTCGACGCGTCGATACCCCCCAGGCTGTTCAGGAAGCTGAATACCTCACCGGCCGGGACCACCGAGCCGTTGATCTTCGCGGCGGCGTTGGCGACGTTCGTGCGGCGCGCGGCGCTGGAGTGGTAGTACGTGCTGGTCCCCACGGCGATCAGTTCGAGCTTGTCGGCGGCGGGAAGTTTGTCGACCGTCAGGGTAGGCTGGTCGGCTTTGCTGGGGAACACCACGGTCTTGACGGTGGGATCGAGCACGGCCTTGCGGAACAGCGCGTACGCGGCGGCGCGGTCGGTGACCAGCCCGGCCTTCTCCTTCGCCTTGACCAGCTTGCCGCCCTGGAGGACGTAGCGGGCGTTCAGGGCAGGCTGGTCGACGGCGTCGGTCAGGCGGCCGAACGCGGCCTTGAGGGTCGCGTCGTCGGGTTCGATGCCGCTGTCACGCACCCAGTACAGGTCGGCGACCTGGAGGGCGGTCAGGCCACCCTTGCGGGCCGTGCCGTTCAGCGTGACGGTGAAGGGGCGGGCCAGGGCGTTGCCCTGCGCCACGTACGTGTTCAGGGTGGCGGCCGTGAGCTTCGCGGGTGTGGCCTTCACCGTGACGGTCAGTGCGGTCAGGTCGGGGTTGGCGACGTAGGCGTTCACGGCGCCGGTCACGTCGGGGCTCAGGCCAGGCGCATCGGCTTTCACGGCGTAGCGCTTGCTGACCTTGTCGAAGTACACGCTGGCGTTTTTCGGGGCGGTGTTCAGCCCGGCCGTCAGGGCGGTCAGGGTAGCCTTCGCCCTGGCGGCGTCCACGGCGGCGGTCAGGGGGATGTCCTGGGTGGGGGCCTGACCGATCATGCCCTGGAGTTTCTGGAGGACGCCGCGCTCCTGCGTGATCTTCAGCGCGGCGTCCACACTGGTTGCCGCGTCGGCGTGCCAGCCGAGTTTCTCGGCACTCAGCGTCCAGGTGGTCTTGCCGGCGGTAACAGTGACCTGCGGGGGCGTCGCGGCGCGGCTGCCCACGGCGGCCAGGGCCTGCTCGCGGGTCATGCCGCTCACGTCCGTCCCGGCGATGCGCAGGCCGGGGGCGAGGGTGGTGGTGTTCTGCGTGGCGGCAACCGCGAGCGCTCCCCCCACGAGGAGAGCGACGGTTCCGGCGGTGATTCCTGCGGCCCAGACCTTCATCGCAGGCAGTGTAAGGAAGTTCACGCGTCCGTGATTGAGAATTGTGCACGTTCGCCAGACAGGTGCCTCTTCATGAAGCTTCCGTCAGGAACAGGGGCCCCATACGTCCCGCCAGTTCGGACGAAATGCGCAGGAGCCCCTCCAGCACATGGAGGAGCCCACCGCTCAATGCAGGCCCACGCCCCCCCGCTCGGGGAAGGCGTGGGCCTGGGGAGGCGACCTTAATACGGATTCCGTTTGTTTCGTGAACAGATCGGAAGACCACCGATCTGTCCACTCCACGTCCGGAACCCGCTTCGCTCCTCCTCGCATCCGCTCGGGTTGAAAGATTTTGCAAACCTTTCAACCGGAGTCCGCATTACTCGGTCTGGGTCTGTTCCTGCTGCGCGGCGGCCAGTTCCGCCTGCCGCTCGGCGCGGGGATTCACACCGTTCAGAACGCGCTCGAACGCGGCGACCACCGTGTCGATCTGCTCGCGGCTGATGGTCACGGGCGGCAGGAAGCGCACGACCAGCGGCGTCGCCTGGAGGGTCAGCACGCCCTCCTCATGTTCCAGCGCGTGGATGTACGGGGCGCTCTTCTCTTTGAGTTCCACGCCGATCATCAGGCCCAGGCCGCGCACCTCGCGGATCTTGGGGCTCTGGATCGCGCGGAGCTTCTCCATGAAGTACGCGCCCTTCTCGCGGGCCTGCTCGGCCATGCCCTCGCGCTTCATGGCGCGGATTGCGGCCACCCCGGCGGCCATCGCCAGCGGGTTCCCGCCGAACGTGCCGCCGTGCCCCCCGGCGGGCATGCGGTCGGCGACGTCGGCGGTCATCACGAACGCGCCGATGGGAACCCCACCCGCCATGGCCTTGGCTAGGGTCATGCCGTCGGGGATCACGCCGTAGTGCTCGGCGGCGAACATCTTCCCGGTGCGGCAGAAGCCGGTCTGGATCTCGTCGAGAATCAGCAGCGCGCCCTTCTCCTGCGTCAGGCGGCGGGCCTCCTGGATGAATTCGGGGCTGGCGGGGCGCACGCCGCCCTCGCCCTGCACGGGTTCGAGGATCACGGCGGCCGTATCAGAGGTGATCGCGGCGCGCAGTTCCTCAATGTTGCCGTACGTCACGAAGTCCACGTTGCGGTTGTCCACGGCCTCACCGAAGGGCTCGCGGTACTTGGGTTCCCAGGTGAACGCCAGCGCGCCCAGGCTGCGGCCCGAGAAGCCGCGCTTCATGCTCACGAACCGCTTGCGGCCCGTGGCGGTGATCGCGAACTTCTTCGCTGCCTCCATGGCCTCGGTGCCGCTGTTGCACAGGAACACGCGGTCCAGCCCGGCGGGCGTCACGCCGACCAGTTCGGTCAGGAACTCGGCGCGTTTGTCGTTCGGGAGGCTCTGGGGCATCACGAGCAGCCGCTCGGCCTGATCCCTGATGGCCTTCACGACGTCCGGGTGGCAGTGGCCGATGTTCGCCACGCCGTACCCGGCGACGCAGTCGATGTACGAGCGGCCGGCTTCGTCCCAGACGACGCTGCCCTGCCCGCGGGTCATGACGACCTCATGCTTGCCGACGACGCGGCTGTCGTACTTCAGTTCGGCTTCGAGCCACTTGCTCTGGGTTGAGGTCATGCGGGGAGTCCTCCGTGCGGGGGTGGAAAAGGGCGGGGTGAGCTGATCTGGCCGCGCCGGGGCGCAGGCGGGATGCGACAGTGTAGGCCCTGCTGGCCCTGTCAGGTGCCCGGGTGTCCAGGGGACACGATCATGGCACACGACAAGCAATCCAGTCATTCTTCCTGGCATGCGGAAAGCCAGGGGTGGGGGTAAGGAGTCTGCTGCGGAGTGGTCAGGCGTCGGTCCGCAGCGGGGTCGCCCCTGGTTTCGCGCGGGGCGGCAGGTTGATCAGGCCCAGGCCGCTGAGGACCACGAGTACGCCCAAGACGGACAGCGCCCCGACGGGCTCCCCGGCCAGCGCGGCCCAGCCCAGCCCCCAGACCGGCAGGGCGTACGTGACGGCGGTGACCTGGGTGGGGCTCACGCGGGCCAGCAGGCCGTAGTACAGCAGGTACGCCAGCCCGCTGCCGACCACGCCCAGGAAGAGGGCGGCACCCACGGCGGTCAGGGTGAGGGGAGCGGGGGCCGGGCCGATCAGCGCGACCGGGAGCAGCATGACGCTGCTCAGGCCCAGTTGCGTGGTCGCCAGCCCCACCGGGTTCAGGCCGCCCAGGGTGCGTTTGGCGATGGTGGTGGCGATGGCGTACCCCAGGCTGGCGAGCAGCAGGATGATCACGCCGTGCAGCGTGGCGTGCCCGCCGCCCAGTCCGCCGGAGACCGTGAGGGCCACGCCGCCCAGGCCCAGCAGCACGCCGCCCAGCGTCAGGCCACTCAGGCGGGTGTCGCGCAGGGTCAGGCCGATCAGCAGCGCGAACAGGGGCGTGGTCGCGTTGATGATCGCCGCGATGTTGCTGCTCACGGTCTGCTCGCCCCACGCGAAGAACGACCACGGGATCACGTTGTTGAACAGCGCCACCAGCAGCAGCGGTTTCCACAGCCGGGCGGGCGGCAGGGTGTGGCGGCCCAGCCGCAGCGCGAGCAGCAGCACCGCCGCGCCGAACACGGACCGCAGCAGCGCCACCCACACCGGCGGGAACACCTCGCCGCTCAGGCGGATCAGCAGGAACGACACGCCCCAGAACGCCGAGAGCAGGAACATATCCAGCGCGTCGCGGCGGGTCACGCGCGGCTCCCCGGCACGAACGGCGCGGCGAGGTGCGCGGGCAGCTCGGGCCAGCCGTCCTCCTGCGCGGCGCCGTCCGCCCAGTTCTCCTTGCCGCTCCAGCGCTCGATACTCAGGGCGTAGACGGCGGTGCGGGCCAGATCGGCGTCCGTGATGGGCCGGGTATGCGTGCCCACGCGCAGGCCAGGGAACACCCGCTCGCTGAGTGTGGTCAGGGCCGCGCGGGCGTCCTCGCCGCGCAGGACGCGGGCGGTGCCGAACACGATCACGGAGCGGTACTGCACGCTGAGTTCCAGCGGCGAGGTGCTGGGCAGCAGCGCGCCGGTCTCGGTGACCTCGAAGGTCGCGGGGTGCCCCTGTGCCTCTGCCTGTTCGGTGTTCGCGCGCAGGCGACCCACGACGTTCGTGTGGTACACGAGGTCCCGCGACCCGGGCCGGTACGCGAAGGCCAGCGGCGTCACGAAGGGCCACACCCGGTCGTCCTCGCCCCGGTACACGGTCGCCACGCGGCCCAGCGGCACGCGCAGCAGCAGATCCTCGATCCAGGCGTCGTCCCGGCGGTTCTGCGGGCGGCGGCTGACGCTGGGGTCGCGCTGTGCGGGGTCGTAGAAGCCGCTCACGGGGTCACCTCTTCCCGGAGGCCCCGCCCGGCCGGGCGGAATTCCATCTGGCGGGCGGTGCGTTCGGCCAGCGCGCGCGAGTGCAGCCGCTCCACGAGGTGCAGGGTCATGTCGATCCCCGCGCTGATGCCGCCCGACGTGACCACCGCGCCCGAGTCCACCCAGGCGACGTCCGGCACGACCGTCAGCGCCGGGAACTGCGCCTGGAGGTCCGCCTGATCCTCCCAGTGGGTGGTGACGCGCCGGCCGTCCAGCAGGCCCTCCGAGGCCAGCAGGAAGGCACCGGTGCAGATCGAGGCCAGAACCTCCACCCGCGCCGCCTGCCCCCGCACCCACGCACGCACGCGCGGGTCGGCCATTGGCGCGTCCATCACGCCGCCGGGCACGATCAGCACATGCAGTGGCGGGTGATCGTCCAGCGTGGCGTGCGGCAGGACCCGGAACCCCCCGCGTCCGACCGCCGGGGCGCCCGACGCGCCGATCAAGACCGGCTGGAATGGGACCGCCTCGCCGTCCCGCCCGGCCAGTCGCGTGGCGACACTCAGGACCTCGAAGGGCCCGCCCAGGTCGAGGACCTCGATGCCGTCGAAGATCAGGATGCCGACGGTGCGGGTCATAGCAACTCCGATTGAATGGTTTGCACAACCAGCTCAATCCGAGCGGAGGCGAGAAGGAGTAAAGCGGAGTCCGGGCGTGGAGTGAGCAACCCGGCGCCCTCCTGGGGTGTGAACGCAACAGACGGACTCCGCGTCATGCCGTCCCCCGACCCAGCGGGAGGCTGAAGTGGTGCGCGGTGACGTTCATTCCGGCGCGGTGGTACAGGCGGTGGGCGGCGTGGCGCGTCTCCCCCACCCCGGAGTCGAGGTGCAGCGCCGCGCAGTCCAGTTCGCGGGCGCGGCCCTTCAGCCAGTGCAGGAGCGCGCGGGCGTGACCGCGTCCACGGGCGCCGGGCAGGGTGCTCAGGTCGTCCACATACAGCGTGGGGCCGGCCCAG
Organism: Deinococcus actinosclerus; assembly: GCF_001507665.1. Classification (NCBI taxonomy): domain Bacteria; kingdom Thermotogati; phylum Deinococcota; class Deinococci; order Deinococcales; family Deinococcaceae; genus Deinococcus; species Deinococcus actinosclerus. Next base: position 1,765,612 of record NZ_CP013910.1, read on the forward strand.
AGGAGGTGCATGACGCGGTATCCAGCGACGGCGGCGGCCTCCTCGCGGCCCGGTTCGAACGCGCCGACCAGCGCGTAGCCCTCGGGGCCGGTCGTGTTCAGAAAGGCGCGCAGGGCGTCGGGCGTGGCGGTGTGGGGCGAGTCGGGCCGCAGCGCGCGCAGGGCCGGGAGGGCCAGCTCGGCCTGCGCGGGCGGGATGGGGCGGAGGTCACGGGGCTCGGTCATGGGCGTACACTACGGGGCATGGTGGCCCCCCTGAAAGCTCCACTTCCTGCTGATACCCGGGGGCCACTGCCCGCCCGGACGGACGAGCTGCCCTTCCCGCTGGACCTGCGCCGCGACCAGACGGAGGCGCTGCACGCGCAGCTGGCCCGGCAGATCCGCGAGGCGGTCCTGTCGGGGCTGCTGCCGGGCGGCACGCCGCTGCCCGGCACGCGCACGCTGGCCCGCACGCTGGGCGTCACGCGCGGCGTCGTGGAGACGGCGTACGCGGAACTGCTCGCGGACGGCACCGCGCAATCTCTGGTGGGGCGCGGCACCCGCGTGCGCGACGAGACGCCCGCCCCCGCCCCGGAGGTCCCGGTGGGCGCGTCGGGCGTTCCGGCGTGGCTGCCGGTCATGCCACCGCTGCCGGTGGACGGGCCGGGCGGGCGGCCGGGGCTGGACTTCCGGGTGGGCGTGACCGGCACCGCCACCCTGGACCGCCGCGCGTGGCGGCAGGCCTGGGCGGACGCGGCCCGCGAGGAGGTCAGCGGCGACTACGCCGACCCGGCGGGCGAGCCCCCCCTGCGCGCGGCCCTGGCGGCGTTCGTGGGGCGCCAGCGCGGGCTGGGCGCGCAGGCCGAGGACGTGCTCGTGACGGGCGGGACGCTGCACGCCCTGAACCTGATCGTGCGCGCGCTGCTGCCCCCGGGGTCACGGGTCCTGATCGAGAACCCGGGGTACCGCGCGGCGCGGCAGGTGTTGCTCAACGCCGGGCACGAGGTCGTTCCCGTGCCGGTGGACGCCGACGGCCTGATCGTGAACGCGGACACGCCCGCCGCGCGGCTGGTGTACGTGACGCCCAGCCACCAGTTCCCACTGGGGAGCCGCATGTGCCTGCCCCGGCGGCTGGCGCTGCTGGAGTGGGCGGCGCGGCATGACGCGCTGATCGTCGAGGACGACTACGACGGCGAGTTCCGCTACGGCGCTCCCCCGCTGCCACCACTGGCCGCGCTGGCGGCGCAGACGGGCGCGGGTGGGCGGGTGCTGTACCTGGGCACGCTGAGCAAGGTGCTGACTCCCTCGGTGCGCACCGGGTTCGTGGTGGCCGCACCGCCCCTGCTCTCGCGGCTGGTGCGGGCGCGGACGCTGCTGGACTTCGGGCCGCCCGTGCAGGTGCAGGCGGCCCTGACGCACCTGCTGACCGGCGGGCACGTGGACCGGCACATCCGCCGCTCGCGCCGCTGGCACGCGCAGGTCCGCGCGGCGCTGACGGGGGCGCTGAACGGTCTGGACGGACTGGCGCACCTGGGTGGCATCGAGGCGGGGCTGCACGTCTGCCTGCACCTCCACCCGGCGCTCCCGGCGCGGGACGTGGCGGCCCAATTGACCGCGCAGGGCGTGCAGGTCACCACGCTGGACACCTACACGCTGGGCGAGGCCCCGAACGCGCTGCTGCTGGGGCACGGGGGCCTCAGCGCGGCGCAGGCGGCGGCGGGTGGGCGGGTGATCGCGGGCGCCGTGCGAAGTTGTGCAACCCGCGCGGGACTCGCGCCGTACTCTGACGCATGAGCAAGTCCTTCACCCTGCCACTGCTGGCGGCGCTGCCCGCCCTGCTGGCCTCCTGCGGGAACGATCTGGACCGGTATTCCCGCACCACGTACAGCAGCTACGAGCAGTGCCTGATCGCCAACCGCGTCCTGATCGACCGGGGCCTGAGCAACCCCTGCGTGTACCGCACGGGCGGCGGCTACTACGGCCCGTACGTGCGGGTCGTGAGCGGCACCACCCGCTACGTCGGCTACGACCGCCTGGGCAAGGTGTCCGGCGCGGGCCTGACCTACGACAGCAAGCGCGGCTCGTACGGCAACTTCAAGGCGCCCGTCAGCCGGGGGGGCTTCATGTCCGGCAGCCGCTCGGGCAGCTTCGGCGGCTGAATCTCCGTCCACCCGTCCCACTCGTTCTTTGCGCGCTCCTCTGCCGGCGCGCGCCGGAGCCCCCATGCCCAGAGAATTCAGCCTGCCCCTGATGACCGCTGTCCTTCCCGCCCTGATCGCGTCGTGCGCGAACCAGCCCGCGCAGGCGGTGAACCAGCCCTACGCGCAGTACGGCGCACTCGGCTCGACCGGTGCCCCCGCGCAGACCGTTCAGGCTCAGACCGTCCCGGACGGCTGTGAACTCGAACTCGACGGCGAGATCGACTGCGACCACGACAGCGTCAAACTGAAGTCCGGGAAGAAGAGCGCGACCAGCAGGGTGGCCGGGGCAGTCGTGGCGGGCGTCGCGGCCCGGGCGGCCACCCGCTCCACATCCACCTCCTCCAGCCGTCCAGTCGCCCGGGCAACGTCGGCCCGGACTTCCATGAATGCGGCGTCCAGCGTGTCGCGGGGTGGGTTCACCACCTCGGCCCGCGCGAGCAGCACCGGCAGCGGGTCCGGCGGATGATCCGGCGCACCGTCACCCCGCGCCCGGACTGGGAGGCGCGGCTGCGCGAGGTGGGCTTCACGTGGTTCGCCCCCACACCCGAACATCCGGTGCCGTACTGGAGCGAGGACGGGTACTACGCCTTCACGCCCGCGCAGATCGAGCACCTGCGCGCAGCCAGTCAGGACCTCACGAATCTGGTGCTGGAGGCGACCGGGCACGCCATCGAGCACGGGCGGCTGTCGGAACTCGGCATCCCCGCGTTCCTGCACAGCGCCGTGCGGGACTCCTGGGAGGGGGACGACCCGACGGTGTACATGCGCCTGGACCTCGCCTACGACGGGCGCGGGGGCGTGAAGCTGCTGGAGGTGAACGCGCAGACGCCCACCAGTCTGCTGGAGGCGGCGGTCAGTCAGTGGCAGTGGCTCGAAGATCAGCAGGCGCGTGGTGAGCTGCCGGCCGGAGCGACGCAGTGGAACACCATTCACGAGGGGCTGACCGAGCAGTGGGCGCACCTGAAGGCTGCGCGGGGCCTGACCGAGGTGGCCTTCAGCAGCGCCCGCGTGGACGAGGACGCCGCGACCATCACGTACCTGCGGGAACTCGCCGGGGCGGCGGGACTGCGCACGTCGTTCATCTTCACCGAGGAGTTGGGGACCAGCCCGACGGAACCGTACCTGCTGGACAGCTGGAGTCTGCCCATCCGGCAGCTGATGTGGTTGTGGCCGTTCGAGTTCGCGTGGGAGTCCCGCGACTCGGCGTTCCTGGCGAGCACCGGCACGCGCTTCATCGAGCCGCTGTGGAAGGCCGCCACCGGCAGCAAGGGCCTGCTGGCGCTGCTGCACGAACTGAACCCCGGGCACCCGAACCTGCTGCCCGCGACCCTCACGCCCGGCGCGCTGGGGGCGGACGTGGTGCGCAAGCCGCTGTACTCCCGCGAGGGCCAGAACGTGCAGCTGCCCGGCCAGGAGAGCACGCCCGGCGCGTACGCGGACCTGCCCGTGGTCGAGCAGGCGTACACCGAACTGCCCACCGCGCACGCCCCGGACGGCCCGCGTTACCCGGTGCTGGGCGTGTGGATCGCCGGGAGTGAGGTGTGCGGCCTGGGCATCCGCGAGGGCCGCTCGCGCGTGACCGACAACCGCGCCACGTTCGCCCCGCACGTGGTGCTGCCGGGATGAGCGCGCCAGCCTCCTTCCGGGAGAAACTGCACTCGTTCCTGGACCCCAGTGACGGCGCGGGCCCTGCCGAACGGGCCTTCAATGCGCTGCTCGTCACGCTGATCCTGCTCACCATCGCCGTGACCATCGCGGGCACGGTGCCCGAGGTGCAGCGCGAGTACGGCCGGGCCATCCGCCTCTTCGACTACGTGTGCGCCTTCGTGTTCGGCCTGGAGTACCTGGGGCGGCTGTACGTCACGCCGCTGCGCCCCGGCGCGGACGGCAGCGTCCGGTCGTACCTGCGCTACGCGACCTCGCCGCTGCCGCTGATCGACCTGCTGGTGCTGATCTCACTCATGGTGCCCGCCACGACCGCCCTGGCCAGTCTACGCGGCCTGCGCCTCCTGAAACTCCTGAGCCTGCTCAAGCTGGGCCGCTACTCGGACTCGCTGCAACTCATCGGGCGGGTCATCCGCCAGCGCGCCGGGGAACTGCTCTCCACCGTGCTGATCGTGCTGGTGCTCGTGTTCATCGCCGCCAGCCTGCTGTATCAGGTGGAGTCCAGCGCGGGCACCAGGGGCTTCGAGAGCATTCCGCAGGCGCTGTGGTGGGCGGTCGTGACCCTGACCACCACCGGGTACGGGGACGTGTACCCCGCCACGCCGCTGGGTAAGGCCGCCGCTGGGCTGATCATGCTGTTCGGGGTGGGCATGGTGGCCCTCCCGGCGGGCATGATCGCCAGCGGCTTCGCCGAGGAACTCTCCCGCCTGCGCCAGCAGGAAACGGCGGCGGCCTGCTGCCCGCACTGCGGCAAGGCGCTGGAGTAACCGCGTGACGAAGGGGGCGACGCCCGTATCCGTCGCCCCCCTCGGTCCGTCACTCGCTCAGCGGCGGCCCTTGACCAGCCAGGCGTGTTCCCCGATCCCGGCGGCCTGGTTCGCGGCGCGGGCCATCACGAACAGCAGGTCCGACAGGCGGTTCAGGTACACCTGCACGTGCGCGTTGGCGTCCTCCTCGTGCAGCAGGCGGATGACCTCGCGTTCGGCGCGGCGGGCGACCGTGCGGGCCACATGCAGGCTCGCCGCGACCGGGGTGCCGCCGGGGTGAATGAAGCCCGTGAAGGGCGGGGCACTCTCCTGGTAGCGGTCGATCATCGCCTCGAGGAACGTCACGTCCTGCTCGTCCATGCGGCTGAGCTTGCGCTCGTAGGTGGTGCCGCTGCGGGTGGCGAGGTCGGCGCCGACATCGAAGAGCGCGTTCTGGAGGTACTCCAGGTCGGCGTCCATCTCGGGACTCGGGCCGTGCGCGCGGGCCAGGCCGATGGCGCTGTTCAGTTCGTCGACGGTGCCGTACGCTTCCACGCGGATGTTCGCCTTGCTGACGCGGTCCGCGCCGTACAGGCCGGTCGTGCCGCCGTCCCCGGTCTTGGTGTAGAGCTTCATGCCCCACAGGGTAGTGGATGGTGAACGGTCGATGGCTGATAGAGGGTCGCCGGACCGCCTATCAACCATCGACCGTCAGCGCCTGACGGTGTTTACCGGCCGGTCGCCTCGGTCAACTCGCGGACCTTCTGCGCGAGGTCGGGGCGCAGGTCGGCGGCGAGGTACCGCCATGTCCAGTTGTGGTCGCCGGTGGTGCCGGGCAGGTTCATGCGGGCCTCGGTCCCGAGGTTCATGACGTCCTGGAGGGGCACGACGGCGAGGTTCGCGCGGCTCTCAAAGGCCATGCGGGTCAGCTGCCACGCGAACGTCTCCTCGGTGGGGTCGCTGCTGGTGTACACGCGGAAGTTGTGCCGTTCGAGTTCGTCGGCGTTCCGCCACCAGCCGCGCGTGGTGTCGTTGTCGTGCGTGCCGGTGTACACGACCTGATTCTCGCGCAGGTTGTGCGGCAGGAAGTCGTTCACGCTGAAGTCCCCGCCGCCGAACGCGAACTGCAGGACGGCCATGCCGGGGAAGCCGAAGTCGTCGCGGAGTTTCTCCACGTCGGGCGTGATGACGCCCAGGTCCTCGGCGATGATCGGCAGGGTGCCCAGGGCCTTGCGCACGGCCTCGAACATCTCGTGGCCCTTGGCGGGCACCCACTGGCCGTGGATGGCGGTCTCGGCGGGGAACGGGATCTCCCAGGAAGCCGCGAAGCCCCGGAAGTGGTCGATGCGGATCACGTCGAACAGTTTCAGGCTGCCCTGGAAGCGCTTGATCCACCACTGGTAGCCGTCCTTGTCCATGACGTCCCAGTTGTACAGGGGGTTGCCCCACAGCTGGCCGGTCTCGCTGAAGTAGTCCGGCGGGACGCCCGCGACGACGGTGGGCTGACCCTGGTCGTCGAAGTAGAACTGGTCGCGGTTGGCCCAGGCGTCGCTGCTGTCCATGGCGACGAAGATCGGGATGTCGCCGATGATCTGGATGCCCTTCTCGGCGGCGTAGCGGCGCAGGACCGTCCACTGGCGGAAGAACAGGAACTGGATGAACTTGACCCGTTCGATGTCTTCCTTCAGGCGGGTGCGGGCGCTGGCCAGCGCCTTGGGGTCCCGGTCGCGGGTGCCGGCTTCCCAGGCGTTCCAGGGGAGGCCGCCGTGGGCGTTCTTCAGGGCCATGAACAGCGCGTAGTCGTCCAGCCAGTCGGCTTCCTCGGCCTTGAAGGCGTCGAAGTCGGGTGTGAGGTGCTGGGCGTCCCCGAAGGCGTAGCGGGCGTAGGCGCGTTCGAGCATCTGGTTGCGCCACACGTACTGCTGGCCGAAGTCGACCTTGCCGGGGTTGAATTCGGGCAGGACGTTGAATTCGGTGTCGCTCAGCAGGCCGTGTTCGCGCAGGGCGTTCAGGTCGATCAGGTAGGGGTTGCCCGCGAAGGCGCTGAAGGCCTGATAGGGGCTGTCACCGTAGCCGGTGGGGCCCAGGGGCATGACCTGCCAGTATGTCTGGCCGGCCAGGGCGAGCCAGTCGACGAAGGCGCGGGCGGAGGCGCCCAGTTCGCCGATACCGAACGGGCCGGGGAGGCTGGTGGGGTGCAGCAGGATGCCGCTGGAGCGTGGGATGGTCATGAAAGGGGACTCCTCCGGTGGAACGGTCGTGGAACGAGAGTGGAAGTGATTCCAGTTAACAGGTCAAATAGTACAGTCCCACACCGTTCCCGGCATAGCCGCGCGCCCCTCATGGCCCTCATGTGCCCAGACAGGCCGGACACCCCCGTACCCTCCACCCGGGCCCCGCCGCCGCTGCACCTCAGCCGGGCAGCGGCTGGGACGTCGTGCATCCTCCCCCAGACAGGTCTTGGGGCGACGAGGTGACAGCACAGCTGAACGCGGCGGCCCCACCACTGGAGCAGCCGCGTTCACCCGGCCCTGTTGCCGGACGCCTTACTGACCCTGCGCGTCCTCCCGCTGCGCCGCCGCCGCCAGGTCGAAGGCCTTCAGGGTGACCTTCACGTCCCGTGACTGCCCGTCCCGGACGACCGTGAGGGTGACGGTCTCGCCGATCTTGCGGCTGATGATCTGCTGCGGCAGCTGCTCCGCGCCCGTGATGGGCTGGCCGTCCACGGCGGTGATCACGTCCCCGGGCTGGGTGGTGCGCTGCCCGGTGGACTCGTCGATCAGGGTGCGGCTGCCTCTCAGTCCGGCGGCGGCGGCGGGGCTGCCCTGGTACACCCGGCCGATCAGGACGCCCTGCTCGGGCAGTTTCGCCTGTTTGCGCTCGGCGGCGCTGAGGCTGGCCACGTCGTTGATACCCACGCCCAGGCTGGGCGTCTGGATCACGCCGCCCTTCCCGGCCTGCAACTCCGGCAGGAGCTTCTTGACGGTGTTCACGGGAATCGCGAAGCCCACCCCGGCGCTCTGCCCGATCCCGCCCGTGAGGATCTGGGTGTTCACGCCGATGACCTGCCCGGCGCTGTTCAGCAGCGGGCCGCCGCTGTTGCCGGGGTTGATGGCCGCGTCGGTCTGGATGACGTTCTGATTCACGCCCTTCGTCCCGACGGCGACCTGACGTTCCAGGCTGCTGATGATGCCCTCCGAGACGCTGAAGTCCAGCCCGAACGGCGCGCCCATGGCGATGGCCTTGAGGCCCACGTCGAGCTGGTCGCTGTTGCCCAGCGGCAGGGGCCTGATCTCGCTGGCGGGCACGCCCTCGACCCGGATGAGCGCCAGGTCGAAGTCGGGCGCGCGGGCCACGACCCGGGCCTTGTACCCCTTGGTGTTGCCGTGCAGGTGCACGGTGATCTCGCTGGCTCCCTCGACCACGTGGTTGTTCGTGATGATGTCCCCGCCGGACGTCACGAAGAAACCGCTGCCGGTGGCCGTCGCGCCCTGATCCTGCCCGCCGCCGTCCGGCAGCCCGAAATCGAAGGGCAGCTGCTGCTGGAGCCGCTGACGCAGCTGCGCCTGGGCGCTGCTGTTGTCGCCCTCCTTCACCGTGATGAGGACCAGACCGTCGCGGCGGTCCTTGACGACCTGCACGGTGTTCGCCTCGGATTCCGTGCGGGCGCGGCCGTCACTGTACCGCTGCGCGAGCGTCTGCACCATCTGTCCCTGCGCGCCGGTCGCCGTGGTCCCGGCCGGCTGCGCCCCGGCAGTCTGGGCCGTCTGGGTGGACGGCGCGGCTGCTCCGGCGTCGGCGCTGCGTTCGCGGATGTCGTAGCCGACCAGACCGCCGAGAACCAGGGAGCCCGTCAGGGCCAGAATGGAGAGGGTCTTGTTCATGCGCGCAGTCTGGTGCGCCCGGGTTACACGTCGGTTAAAAAGTGCGGAGCGGGCCTTGAGGGGCGCTCTCCCCCGTTCCCGCGCGGGCAGGACGAGGGGGGCGGCTCTCCCACCGGAAAACCGCCCCCCACCTGCCCGGCCGGACCTTACTGGCCGAGCACCTCGATGGCCTTCTTCAGGATGGCGTCGCCCTGCACGTCCACGACGGCCTCGCCCTGCTGGGCGCTGCGGGTGGGGCGCTTGACCTCGCCGGTGTAGCTGAACTTGCCGTCCTTGTCGGCCGTGACGGTCACGGGCTTGCCCTCGACGGTCAGGGTGAGTTTCTCGCCGGGCTTCACGCCGCTGCCGCTGAAGTTCACGGGCGTGGTGTAGCGGGTGTCCTTGACCTCGATGTCGGGCGTGACGCCCTTCTTGTGGATCTGGCGGCCCTTGGGGGTCAGCCACTCGTTACTGACAATGGCGACCTTGCCGCCGTCGGGCAGGGTGATGGGGGTCTGCGCGACGCCCTTGCCGAAGGTCTGCTCGCCGATGATCTGCGCGCGGCCGGTGTCCTGCAGCGCGCCGGAGACGACCTCGCTGGCGCTGGCGCTGTTCTTGTTGACGAGCACGACCAGCTTGCCGGTGTAGTCGCTGGCACTGTTGGTGGCGCGGCCGAACACCTGGGTGTTCTTGGCGCGGTCCCGCAGGCTGACGATCGGGCCGCTCTGGAGGAACTGGTCGGCCACGTCCACGCCGGCATTCAGCAGGCCGCCGCCGTTGTCGCGCAGGTCCAGAATCAGTTTCTGGACGTTCTTCTTCTTCATGTCGGCCACGGCGGCGCGGAACTGCTCGCTGGCCTTCTCGTTGTAGAAGGTGTTCAGCGCGATGTAGCCCACGTTGCCGGGCAGCACGGTCTGTTCCACGCTGACGATCTGCACGGGCTGACGCTCCATCTTCGCGGTGTAGGGCTTGCCGTCGCGGGCGAAGGTCACGGTCACCTGGGTGCCCTTCTCGCCGCGCACGAGCCGCACGATCTCGTTCAGTTTGGCGCCGGTCACGTCCTTGTCGCCGATCTTCAGGAACACGTCCCCGATCTGCACGCCGGCGGTGGAGGCCGCGCCGGTCTTGAACACGTTGTCGATCTTGCCGCCGGTGCCGTCGGCGTTCGCGGCGACCAGCGTCACGCCGATCCCGTAGAACTCGCCCTGGAGGTTCGCGGCGTCGATGGCGTTGTCCTCGGGTTCGCTGTAGTACGTGAATTCGTCTCCCAGGCTGCCCAGCGCGCCGGTGATGGCGCCGCGCAGCACCTTGTCCTGATCGACCGGGTGCAGGTAGTAGCGGTTGAGGTCGTTCAGCACCTGTATGAGGCTCTTGCCCTCGGCGCTGCTGCTCAGGTTCACCGGGGTGTACCCGCCCAGCTGCGCGTAGGCGACGGCGGCGGTCGCGGCCAGCGCGGCCCCCACGACAGTCATGCGTTTGGCGTTCACGCGCTCAGGATAGTGCGCCGTGGTGAAACGAACGTAAGCGTGCTCCGGGTCGAGGGCCCGCTGGGCAGGCAGGCGTTCATGGGCTGGGTGCGCCCCTGGGCTATCCTGGGCGGCAAGCATGACCAAGCGCATCCACTTACCGCCTCTTCACCTGTCGGGGGAAGCGGCGTGATCGATTTCAAGCACGTGACCCTGGAGTACCCCGTGACCCGCACCCTCGCCCTGGACGACGTGTCGCTGAACATCGGCAAGGGCGAGTTCGTGTACCTCGTGGGCCATTCCGGTGCAGGCAAGAGCTCCTTCATGAATCTGGTGCTCAAGCGGGCGCTGCCCAGCCGGGGCGAGGTGCGCGTGGCGGGCGAGCCGCTCTCGGCGTACCGGGGCCGGCGCACGTCGATCCTGCGCCGCCGCATGGGCACCGTCTTTCAGGACAACCTGCTGCTGCCGCACCTGAACGCCTTCGACAACGTGGCCTTCGCGCTGCGCGTGACCGGGGTGCCGCAGCGCGAGTGGCCGCAGCGGGTCACGGCGGCGCTGCGCACCGTGGGCCTGGAACACAAGAAATACGCGCTGCCGCTGCACCTCTCGCTGGGCGAGCAGCAGCGCGTGGCGATCGCGCGGGCCATCGTGGGCAACCCGCCGCTGCTGCTGGCGGACGAACCCACCGGGAACCTCGACCCGGACAACAGCCGCGAGGTCCTGAAGGTCCTGCAGAACGTGAACCTGCGCGGCACGACCGTGATCGTCGCCACGCACGCCCGTGACCTCGTGGAGACCTTCCGGCACCGTACCCTCACGCTGCGTAAGGGCAAACTCGTGCGTGACGACCCGTACGGCGGGTACGCGCTGTGAGGTACCACCTGAGGCAGGCGCTGCTGGCCATGCGCGGCAACGTCACGGCGACCCTGGCCACGCTGATGACCATGACCCTGACCCTGCTGATGCTGGGGTTCGTGCTCCTGCTGACCCTGAACGTGAACCGCACCATCGCGCAGCTCGAATCGCAGGTGGAGGTCGCGGCGTTCCTGCGCGAGGACGCGCAGGACGAGGCGCTGCTGGCGCAGGTGCGCACCATCCCGCAGGTGCGCGAGGCGCGGCTCGTGAGCCGCGAGGCCGTGCTCACCGAGATGACGCAGGACTCCCCGTTCGCGCGGGACGCGGCCGGACTGGTCGGGAACCCCTACCCGGACACGCTGCGCATGCGCGTGGCCCGCGTGGAGGACACCCGCACGGTGGCGGCGCAGGTCTCGGCCCTGCCGGGCGTGGAGGACGTGGAGTACGGCGCCGGGTACGTAGACCCCACCGTCAAGACCCTCAGCGCGGTGCGGCTGGCCGGGTACGTACTGGTGGGCCTGCTGCTGCTGGGCACCCTGTTCAACATCCTGAACGCCGTGCGGGTCGCCATGTACGCCCGCCGCGACGAGATCAGCGTGATGCGCCTGCTGGGCGCCACGCGCGGCTTCATCCGCATGCCGCATGTCCTGGAGGGCCTGCTGGTGGGCGCCGTGGCCGCCGCGCTGGCCGTGGCGATCCTGACGCCCGCCTACCTGAGCCTCACCGACCGGGTGCAGCAGCTCGCGCCGGTGTTCCCGGTCGTGCGCGACGCGGGCACGCTGGCCCCCCTGCTGGGCGGCGTGGCCTGCCTGGGCATCCTGGTGGGCCTGCTGGGCAGCGTGTTCGCCACGCGCCGTTACCTCCAGGAGCTGGAATGACCCTCCGCCCGGCCCGCGCGGCGCTGCTGGTCCTGGTGCTGGGCGCAGGCGCCGCGCAGGAGAGCGGGGGCACGCCGGACACGGGCGCCCGCCTGCAACAGCTGCAGCGGCAGTTGCAGGAGCAGCGGCAGCTGAGCGCCCAGAAGGCGCAGGAACTCCAGACGCTGCGCGCGCGCATCCAGAACCTCACGGCGCAGCAGCGGCAGACGCTGGCGCAGCTTGACGCACTGGCGCAGCGCACCGCCACGCTGGAGAACGAACTGGCGACCGTCACCGCCCGCGTGGCGCTGGCCGAGCGGCAGCTGGCCGACACCGGCGAGCAGCTCAAGGTCACGCGCGCCCGGGTGACCCGCCTGCAGGGCGACGTGCGCGAGGTCATGCAGCTGATGTACCGGCAGCGCAGCGGCCAGTACCTGGAGCTGCTCTCGCAGGCGCGCAGCCTCTCGGACCTGCTCATCCGCCTGCGGTACGCGAACATGGCGGGCGCGTACCAGACCGAGGTGCTCGCCGGCCTGCGCGGACAGGTCGCGGCATTGCGCGAGCAGGAGGGCGCGCAGCGGGCGCAGGCCGCGCAGCTCAAGGCCCTGCAGGCCCAGCGGGGCAGCAAGCTCAGGGCGCTACAGGCGCAGCGCACGCAGCAGAACACGCTGCTGGCGCAGCTGCGGGCCAGCGAGCAGGGGCAGCGCACCCTCGCCACCCGCAAGGCGGCCGAGCAGGCCCTGGCCGCGCAGCAGGTCGATCAGCTCGTCGGGCAGGTCGTCGCGGAGCGCGCCCGCCTGGAAGCCGAGCGGCAGCGCCGCCTGGAAGAGGAGCGCCGCCGCCGCGAGGAGGAGGCCCGGCGTATCCGCGAGGCGCAGGAGCGGGCCCGGCAGGAGGCGCTGCGGCTGGCGCGCCTGCGGGAAGCCCAGGCCGCCGCTGCCGCCCGGCAGGCGCAGCAGGCCCGCGCCGCCCAGCTCCGGCAGGCGCAGCAGGCGCGGGCCGCGCAGCTCCAGCGCGATCAGCAGGCCCGCGCCGCGCAGCTGGAGCGTGAGCAGCAGGCCCTGCGCGACCGGCAGGTGCAGGTGCAGGCCGCGCAGGTGCAGGTCGAGCAGCAGCTCGCGCCCCTGCCGGCCGTGACCGGCCCGGTGGGATTCCCGCTGCCCGGCGGGCGCGTGGCGGCGCCGTTCGGGGCCAACGGTACGCCCTGGGTGGTCCTGACCGGCGCCGACCGGGCCGTCGCCGCCGCCGAGGGCAATGTCCTGGCCGTGTCGTACTACGCCTCACTGGGCTGGGTCGTCCTGATCGACCACGGCAGCAGCGTCAGCGCGTACCTGGGCCTGCGTGATCCCCTCGTCAGTGTCGGGAGCCGCGTCGGGCGGGGCACGCCGGTCGGGGCGGTGGGCGGCAGCTCGATCATCGGGCCCGGCAACATGGCCTTCCAGCTGCGCCAGGGCGGGCAGCCGGTCGCGCCGGGCTTCTGAGAGGGAGAAGAGCGGCCCCGCGCCCCTTGATGCGCGGCTGGCCGGTCTGATACTCTTCTTCGGTGCGCTTACCGGTTGGCTGCTGACGGGCGCATTTCCCCGTGATCCTAGCGGGAGCTTTACCCTCAAATACCTCAGTTGGAGAACTACCATGGTCAAGATTCGCCTGTCCCGCTTCGGTTCCACCCACAACCCCCACTACCGCATCGTCGTTGCCGACGCGCGCCGTCCCCGTGACGGTGGGTACATCGAGAACCTGGGCCACTACGACCCCCGCAAGACCACCGAGAACTACCTCAAGGTGAACGTGGAGCGCGCCCAGTACTGGCTCGCCAACGGCGCCCAGCCCACCCAGACCGCCCGCCGCCTGCTCAAGAGCCAGGGCGTCAAGGTTTCCTGAGTTCCACGCCACGGCACGTGAAGCCCCCCACACGGGGGCTTTTTCGTTGTCACACCGGGCAGGAGAGACGCGCGCCGCCCGCAGTGGATGCCGGGCGGCGCGGTCTGATACGGATTCCGGCTGCTTCGCTGACAATCCGGAACTTCACCGGAGTGCCAGCTCCTCGTCGGGAACCCGTTTCTCTCCTCCTCGCATCTGCCCGGATTGAACGGCCCTGTCAGCCGTTCAACCGAAGTCCATATGAACTCTCAGCGGCTGAAGGCGATGAACCCGGCGGCGACGCCCAGCAGGGTCCCGACGAGCACCTCCAGGTAGGTGTGGCCCAGCAGCACGCGCAGGGGCAGGGGCGCGAAGCCCTCGCGGACGACCGCGCGGAGTTCCTCGACGAGGTCGTTCAGCAGCCGGGCCTGCTGGCCGCTGCTGTGGCGCACGCCGGTCGCGTCGTACATGACGATCAGGGCGAACACGGCGCTCGCCGCGAACAGCGGGCTCCCCAGCCCCTCGGTGATGCCGACCCCGGTGGTCAGCGCGGCGACCATCGCGGAGTGGCTGCTGGGCATGCCGCCCGTTTCCATGAACGCCCCGGGCCGCCAGCGGCGTTCGATCAGCAGGATCAGGAACACCTTCAGCAGCTGCGCGGAGGTGCTGCTCAGCACGGCCACCCACAGCCAGCGGTTGCTCAGCAGGTCAGCGAACGTGTTCACCGGGCCCCTCTGGCATGAGCGCGTGCTGGCGTTCGGCGGCGATGACGGTGTTCATCAGGAGCTGCGCGACCGTCATGGGCCCCACGCCGCCGGGCACGGGCGTCAGGGCGCCCGCCACCTGCGCCACGTCGGGGTGGACGTCGCCGGTCAGTCGCCCCCTGCCGTCCGCGGTGGGGACGCGGTTGATGCCGACGTCCACGACGGTCGCGCCGGGCCGGACCATGTCCGGCGTGATCAGGTGCGCCTGCCCGGCAGCGACGATCAGCACGTCCGCCTCTCGGGTCACGGCGCCCAGGTCGGGCGTGGCGCGGTGGGCCAGGGTGACGGTGGCGTCGGCGTTCAGCAGCAGCCCCGCGACCGGGCGGCCCACCAGGGCGCTGCGGCCCACCACGACCGCCCGCTGGCCGCGCACGGACACGCCGTGGTGCGCCAGCAGCGCCATGATCCCGGCCGGCGTGCAGGGCCGCAGGCCCTCGTGGCCGTTCCACAGCGCGCCGGTGTTCGCGGGGTGCAGGCCGTCCACGTCCTTGGCGGGGTCCACGGCCCGCAGCACTGGCTCAGGGTCCAGGTGCGCGGGCAGGGGCAACTGCACCAGGACGCCGTCCACGTCCGGGTCGGCGCTCAGCGCCGCGACCAGGGCCAGCAGCTCGGCCTGCGGGGTCGCTTCTGGCAGGGCGTGGACGTGGCTGCTCAGGCCGACCTCGGCGGCCTTCTTCGCCTTCCCGCGCACGTACGAGACGCTGGCGGGGTCCTCCCCCACCCGCACCAGGGCCAGGTGGGGGGGCGCGGCAGGCGCGCGGCGCGGCGGCGGGCCTCGTCGAGCAGCGCGGCGGCAGCGGGCGGCCCGCTGAGCACCTGCGCGGCAGGCCGCTCGGTCACTCCTGCGGCTCCTCGCGGGCGGGCGTGGGGGCGGCCTGCTCGTTCAGGCTGCGGCTCAGGCCGGCCAGCACGCCGTTCACGAAGCGGCCGGAGTCGTCCCCACCGAACTTGCGGGCGATGCGCACGGCGCTCTCGATCACGGGCGGGTGGGGTTCGGGGGTGTACATCATCTCGAAGGTCGCCAGGCGCAGGACGTTCAGGTCGGTCTGGGCCATCTGGTCGAAGCTCCAGCCGCGGATGGTGCGGCGCAGCGTGGCGTCCACGTCGGGGCGGGCCGAGCCGATGCCCTGCACGAGTTCCTGCGCGAAGGCCAGCGCCTCGTCGCTCAGCGCGGGGTAGGTGTCGTCGCCGCTGCGCATGCTGCCCTCGGCGCGGGTGAAGACGCTCTGCATGGGGAGGTTGCCCCGGTCGGCCTCGAACAGCACGCGGAACGCGAATTCGCGCGCGGCGCGGCGGGTACCGACGGGCGCGGCGGCCTTCTCACGGCGGCGGGTCACGCCTGACCGCCCTTGGGCACGCACACGTTCTGCACGGTGACGTTCACGGCGCGCACGCGCAGCCCGGTCATGAGTTCGATGTTCTCGCGCACGGCCTGCTGGACCTTCTCGGCGGTGCCGGTCAGGCTGCGGCCGAACTCGATGTTCAGGCCGACGTCCACGGTGACGTCCTGGCCCTCGCGGGTGACCTTCAGCGCGCGGGGCTTGCGGCCGGGCGTCTGGGTGCGCAGCACCTCGCCGACCTTCAGGGGCGTGGCGGCGACCTCGGTGCCCTCGATGCCGTCCAGGGTGGTGGCGGCGATGTCCATCAGGACGTTCTTGCTGATCTCGACTTCGGGTGTTGCCATGCTGGTCTTGCCTCCGGGTCGCGCGGGATGGACGCGCGACAATACCGCCCAGTGTACCTGCTGGGCCTTCAGTTGGTCACGCCGCGCGCGGCGAGCAGCTCGTCCAGGGCCGCCTCGTCCAGCACGGTCACGCCGAGTTCCTGCGCGCGGGCCAGTTTGCTGCCCGCCTCCTCGCCCGCGATCAGGTAGCTGGTCTTCTTCGTGACGCTGCCCGTGACGCGCCCTCCGGCCTGTTCGAGCTGCGCCTTGATGGCCTCCCTCGGGCGGCCCAGCGTGCCGGTGATCACGAAGTTCAGGCCCTGGAGCTGTTCGCCGCGCGTGACCTGTTCCTCCTGCGGGTTCACGCCGTGGTCGCGCAGGCGGGCGATCAGGCCCCGCATGCTGGGGTCGGCCAGGGACGCGGTGACGCTCTGGGCGATCACGCCGCCCAGGCCGGGGACGTGCTCGATCTGCTCGGGCGTGGCCGAGAGCAGCGCGTCCAGCGTGCCGAAGGCGCGGGCGAGCGCCTGGGCGTTGCGTTCCCCGACGTGGTTCATGCCCAGCGCGTTCACGAGGCGCCACAGCGGCCTGCTCCGGCTGGCGTCGAGCTGCGCCAGGATGTTCTGCGCCTTCTTCTCGCCGCCGCGTTCCAGCGCGGCGAGCTGCTCGGCGTTCAGGCCGTACAGGTCGGCGGCGTCGCGCACGAGTCCGGTCTCGATGAGCTGCGCGACCAGTTTCTCGCCGATGCCGCGCACGTCCATCGCGCCGCGCGACACGAAGTACCGGATGCGCTCGAAGGCCTGCGAGGGGCAGGCGGGGTTCGGGCAGTAGGTGTTCGCGTCGCCCTCGGCGCGCGTGACTTCGTGCCCGCACTCGGGGCAGTGGGTGGGGAACTCGAAGGGCAGAGCGCCGTCCGGGCGCCTCTCGGTCAGGACGCGCATGATCTGTGGGATCACGCCGCCGGACTTGCGCACCACGACCGTGTCCCCGATCCGCAGGTCGAGGTCGCGGATGAAGTCCTCGTTGTGCAGGGTGGCGCGGCTGACGGTGCTGCCCTCGATCAGGCGCGGCGCGAGGTGCGCCAGCGGCGCGAGCTTCCCGGTGCGGCCCACGTTCACGGTGATCGCCTCCAGGGTCGTCTCGACCTCCTCGACCGGGAACTTGTACGCGATGGCCCACCGCGGCGCGCGGCTGGTGAAGCCCGCCTCCTCCTGGGCGCGCAGGTCGTCCAGTTTCAGGACGGTGCCGTCCGCGTCGAACTTGAAGGCGCTGCGCGCGGCGGTCATGCGGGCGTGGTAGTCGGCGGCGGCGGCCAGCCCGCGCAGGGTCTCGCTGTGGGCGCTGGTGGGAAAACCCTGGCCCGCCAGCCACGCCAGCACCTCGCTCTGCGTGCGGGCGGGCACGCCGTCGCGTTTGCCCAGCGCGTACAGGATGGCCTTCAGGTTGCGGCTGCGCGTCACCTCCGGGTCCTTCTGCCGCAGCGCGCCGGCCGCGCCGTTGCGGGGATTCTTCAGCAGCGGCGTGCCGAGTTCCTCGGCCTGCGCGTTGAACGCCGCGAAGTCCGCGCGGCTCATGTACACCTCGCCGCGCACCTCCAGTTCCCCGCTCAGGCCGGGCAGCGTGGTGGGAATGCCCGGAACGGTGAGCACCTGCGCGGTGACGATCTCGCCGGTCACGCCGTTGCCGCGCGTGGCCGCCCACTGCAACTCGCCGTCCAGGTAGTAGAGGTTCACGCTCAGGCCGTCGATCTTCAGTTCGCCCGTGAACGTGAAGTCGTCGCTGTCGGCCGGGAGGCCCAGCGCGCGCGCCAGCTTCTCCTGCCAGTCGCGCAGTTCCGCGTCGTCGAAGGCGTTGTCCAGGCTGGTCATGGGCGTGGGGTGGTTCACCGGCTGGAAGGCGGCGGCGGGCGCGCCCCCCACCGTCTGCGCCGGGCTGTCGGCCCCGGCCTGCGCCGCCCAGTCGGGGTGCGCCGCTTCCAGGTCCCGCAGCTCACGGGCCAGGGCGTCGTAGGCGTCGTCGGGGATGCTGGGCGCGTCCTGCTCGTAGTAGGCGCGGTTGTGGGCGGCCACCTCGGCCCGCAGGGCCAGGTAACGGTCAAACTCGGGCGTCATGGCCGGTAGCGTACCATTCAGCTTCAATTCAGCCTGGAACAGTACGCTGGCAGCGACCCGAACCGACACCGCACCGGACCCTGGACCGGCCGGCTGCTCAGCGAAAGGCTAAAGGTTCACCCAAACCCGCTTTCATCCGCTCGCTGCATCCGATCTGTCCCCCACCGTGCGCCGGGGGTCTAGACACCCACCAAAATCCGTATACTCTATTCAAGCAATCCACGCACCATATTCCTCTGGAGGAACATCACATGAAGAAGATCCTGACCCTGGCCCTCGCCATGACCGCCACTGCCGCCTCCGCCCAGGCCCTGCGCGTCGGCATCGCCTACGACGCCGGCGGCAAGTTCGACAAGAGCTTCAACCAGAGCGCCTACGAAGGCACCCAGCGCGCCGTGAAGAACCTGGGCGTGCAGTCCAAGGACTTCGAACCCAGCGACCCCAGCCAGACCGTGCAGGGCATCCGCCAGTTCGCCAACGACGGCTTCGACCTGACCATCGGCGTGGGTTTCGCCAACAACGCCAGCATCAGCCAGGTCGCCAAGGAGAACCCTGACCTGTTCTTCGGCCTGATCGACGACGTCTCTGCCGAGAAGAACGTCGCCAGCCTGGTCTTCCAGGAAGAGCAGGGCAGCTACCTCGTCGGCTACCTGGCCGCGATGAACAGCGCCACCGGTGTCGTCGGCTTCGTCGGCGGCATGGACATCCCCCTGATCCACAAGTTCGAGGCGGGCTTCGCGGCCGGCGCCAAGGCCGCCAACGCCAAGGTCAAGGTCATCGCGCAGTACGTCGGCACCACCCCTGACGCCTGGAACAACCCCGGCAAGGCCAAGGAAATCGCGGGCAGCATGCGCGCCAAGGGTGCGGACATCATCTTCGCCGCCGCTGGTGCGTCCGGCAACGGCGTGATCGACTACATCAAGCAGACCCAGTGCATCAAGGCCGCCAACCTCCCCAGCGGCGTGAAGTTCAACTCCAACAACTTCGCCAACGTGAAGAAGAGCGCCGCCTACACCAAGGCCTGCGCCGGCAACACCCGCCCCATGTTCTTCATCGGCGTGGACAGCAACCAGAACTACCTCGGCGACTTCGACAAGAACCCCGCCACCATGAACCACGGCCTGACCAGCATGCTCAAGCGTGTGGACAACGCCGTGTACGCCCTGATCCAGGACGTCAAGAACAACAAGTTCAAGGGTGGCGAGCGCCGCTTCGGTCTGAAGGACGCGGGCGTCGGCTACGCCGTCGACCAGTACAACAAGGCCCTGATCAGCAGCGCCCAGGTCGCCAAGGTCGAGGCCGTCAAGGCCAAGATCATCAGCGGCGCCATCAAGGTGCCCACCAAGTAATCCTCACCTCTCACCGAAACGGCCTCCCTGTGGGGCCGTTTCTGCATTTGCCGCAGGCCCCGCTGCGTCTGTGCGGGGCGGCCTTCCGGGCGACGCTCCCCCGGAGGGCCGAGCTGCCTTGCCAGGCCATCGGCCTCCTGACCCGCACGGAACAGGAGCGGTCCCGCCTGATCGGCTGACCGCTCCCCGCTGAAGGCTGAGGTGAGACTCAGCGCACCTGGCCGCCACCGGTGACGGTGGGCAGCGGCTGACCGTCCTCGTCCACGACGTTGACGGTCGTGAAGGTGCCGGGGACACTCACGATGGCCCAGGGGCTGGTGATGACCTGCGCGAGGATCGCGCCGGGTGCTGGCGCCGTCAGGCGCACGCGGAGGGTCAGCTGGGTCCCGCTGCTGCTGGCGCCGATGACCTGCACGCCGTACCCGCCGGTGGGCCGCTGCCCCAGGAACACGCCGATCAGGCTGCGGCCGGTGACGCTGGGCGGCGTGGGCACACTGCTCTGGCGCCCGTAGGCGCGGGCGTAGAGGCTACTGGCCGCGCTGGCGGTGGTGGCGACCTGCACGCCCGCTTCGGTGGTGGTGGCGTTGGTGCCGGTGGCGATCTGGGTGACGGTCACGTTGCCTCCCGGGGCCGGAGTGGTGGGGGTCGGGGTGGTGGGGGTGCCGGGCAGGGGGCGGGGCGGCTGCACCTGCGCGCTGGGCACGTTGCTCAGGATGTACAGGTCGCTGCGCAGGTGCTCCTGCGGGGCGGGTTCCACACTCAGGGTGGGGGCCGGCTGGTTCGCCAGGACCGCCACGGCCAGCGGGCCCTGGGGCCGCAGGGTGTCGGCCAGGACGCGGGCCTCGTCGTCCGTGAGCTGTCCGGCTCCCTTCAGGCCGTCCACGCGCGTCCCGGTGACCTGACCGCTCGTGCCGCTCAGCCGCGTCCAGCTCTGGCCGTCGGTGTAGTAGATGGCGCTGAGCTGCGCGCCGCTGCCGGGCGTGACGGTGAAGCCCGCGCCCTGGCGGGTGACGGTCAGCTGCGCGGGGATGCCGGCGGTGGGCTCGCGGTACGTGGCCTTGCCGTTCACGCTGAGGCTGCCGGGCGTGGCGATGGGATCGCTGACCTGGGCGCGCAGGTCGGCGCTCTGGCTGCCCAGCTTCACGCTGCTTGCGCTGCCCTGGAGGGTGCCGTACACCCACACGACCCGTTCCTGCGCGCCGCCGTACAGGACGGCCTCGTGAACTTTGAGGTTGCCGGGGCCGGTCATGGAGCAGCCGCTGAGGAGGCCCGCGCCGAGCAGGGCGGCGGCCAGGAGGGTTCTGTTCATGGGCCTCAGCTTATGAGGAGTGGCTGACGGTGGACTGAAAATCGCCTTTCAGAAACCCTGACGCTTGACGGCGTTCAGGCGCTCCCGGCGAGCAGTTCGCGGGCGTGGGTCAGGGCGGCGTCGCTGGTGTTCCCGCTGAGCATCCGGGCGATCTCCTCCAGCCGCTCGTCGGGGGTGAGGAGACGCACGCGGCTGACCGTGCGGCCGTCCTCGACACTCTTCTCGACCTTGTAGTGGTGGTCGGCGCGCGCGGCGATCTGCGCGAGGTGGGTCACGACGAGCACCTGCCGCGCAGCGGCCAGGGCGCGCAGCTGATCCGCCACGGCGTGCGCGGCGCTGCCGCCGATCCCGGCGTCCACCTCGTCGAAGACCACGGCGGGCGTGTCGGCGCCCAGCACGGTGCTGATCGCCAGCATCACGCGGCTGAGTTCCCCACCCGACGCGACGTCGGCCAGGGGCGCCAGATCCTCGCCGGGGTTGGCGTTGAAGTGCAGCGTCACGTCACTCAGGCCGTGCGGGCCGGGTTCGCTCAGCGCACCCAGGTGGAACGCGAGCCGGGCGTGCGGCATGCCCAGCTGCCGGATGACGGCCAGCAGCTCGTCCGCGAGGGGCGCGGCGCGCTCACGCCGGGCCGCGTCGAGCCGCTCCCCGGCAGCCTGCACCCGCGCGCGCAGGGCCTCCACCTCGGCGTCCAGGGTACCGGCGTCCTGCTCGTCACGGGTGAGGTCCGCCAGTTCCACCTCGACCTGCGCGTGGAACTCCAGCACGTCCTCCAGCGACGGGCCGTACTTGGCGCGCAGCTTGCCCAGCGCGCCCAGGCGGGCCTCGACCCGCGCGAGTTCCTCGGGGTCCGGCGCCTGATCCTCCGCGACGCCGCGCAGCTCTCCCACGACCGCCTGGATGCTCGCGACCGCCTCGCGCAGTTCTCCCTGCAGCTGGGCGGAGGTGTCGTCGAAGCGCACCCCGGCGTTCAGGGCGCGGACGGCCTCGTTCAGGAAGCCCAGGGCGTTCTCGTCCCCGTCGCTCAGGAGGTGCAGCGCCCCGGCGGCACTCTGGGCGATGGTGTCGAGGTTCGCCAGCCGGGTCAGGTCGGTCTGGAGGGGCTCCTCCTCGCCGAGCTGCGGGCCGACCTCCGCGATCTCGCGCGCCTGGAACTGCAGCAGGTCGAGCTGCCGGGCGCGTTCGCGTTCGGTGGCGCGCAACCGCTCCAGACGGGAGCGGGCCTCCTGCCAGTCGCGGTAGGCCAGGCCGTACTCGGCGTGCTGCGCGTCCACCTGCCGGTCGAGCAGGGCGCGCTGGTTGGCGGGCGTGAGCAGGCTGACCGCCGAGTGCTGCCAGTGGATGGTCAGGCGGCGCTGCGCCCACTCCTGCAACTCGCGCAGGCTGACCACCTCGCCGTCCAGGCGGGCGGTGCTGCGGCCGTGAGCGGTCACGCGGCGGCTGGCGATCTCGTCGCCCCAGTGGCCGGTGACGAGCAGGTCGTCCTCGCCGCTGCGGATCAGGTCGGTGTTGGCGCGGCTGCCCAGCAGCAGGCCCAGGGCGTCCACGATGATGCTCTTGCCCGCGCCGGTCTCGCCGGTGAACACGCTCAGCCCCGCCTGGAAGGTCAGGTCCAGCGTGCGGATGGTGGCGAGACTGCGCACTTCCAGTCGGCCCAGGGGCAGCCCGCCGGTCACGGGGGCGGGCGCGGCGGCCGCTGAAGCGGACGCCGCCGGGCGGGGCTTCGGAGCGGACGGCCGGGAGTCGGGGCGCGGGGCCTTGCGGGTCACGTCCCGGAGTGTAGCGCGCCCCCCCGCCGCCCAAGGGTGCAGCGGACGCCAGTTGCCAGGGCGACCTGCTGGCAGGCGGAACATGAATGAGGCGTTACGTTCCCCCCATGCAGGGGGCGTGGGTTGCCTTCCAGAATAGGCCGCATGACCCCGCCGCGCCCACCGACACCCTGCGACGCAGGGGCGTGACGCGGGGAAAAAGGAGTTCTCATGACGAATGAAGCCAATGGCGGCGTGAGCAAACGCAGCCTGCTGATGCTGGGCGCCCTGGCGGCCCTGGCCACCAACCGCGACGCCCGCCGCGCCCTGGTGGACGGCACCCGCAACGCCTGGACCGGCACCCAGGACACCCTGAGCGGCACCGTGAAGCCCGCCCTGCTGACCGCCGCCTCCCAGGCGAGCCACCTGGCCCAGGACGCGGCGCGCACCGGCGTGCAGACAGTGGCCCACACGGCCTCGACCCTGAAGGAGGAGGCGGCGCCGCGCGCCAGTGCCCTTCTTGAGGGCGTACTGAGTGCCGCCAGTGGACTGGCCGGTCAGGCCCAGGAGGTCGCCACCCGCGCCGCCCACGCCGGGGGCGAGCAGGCGCGCGTGCTCGGTCATGAGGCCTCAAAGCTGGCCGCCGATGCCGGGCAGACCCTGCAGTCGCAGGCGGCGCGTGGCGTCCAGCGGGCCGAGAAGGCCACCCGGCCGGCCCGCCGCGCGGCGGCGCTGACCCTGTCCGACGCGCAGGGCGCCGCCTCTGGGCTGCTTTCCAACGTGCAGGATCAGGTCAGCAGCACCCTGCGTGACGTGGTGGACGGCGCCGAGGCGCGCCGCCGCCGCGTGGAGCGCACCCTGCGCCAGGCCCGCCGCGACGCCGAGCGTGAGCTGCGCAGCGGCAAGAAACAGCTCAGCAGCGGGCAGCTGGAACGCGCCGTGAGCCGCAAGCTGGCGCCGCTGGAAAAGCAGCTCGGCCGTGAACTGAAGGTCATCGAGAAGCAGGTGCGCCGCGCCCGCAAGGACGACCGCAGCAGTGGCGGTGGCGCGGCCGCGACCCTGGTGCTGCTGGGGACCGGCGCGGTGGTGCTGGCCCGCGTGCCCGCCGCGCGTCAGGCGATCCTGTCCGCCGTGGAGAAGGTCAGCCCCGAGGCCGCGCAGGGCCTGCATCAGGCGGGGCGCAACGCCCGCAATCTGATCGGCACGATGTGGCTCGAACGCATCGAGGAGCCGCAGGCGACGCCTGCCCCAGGCGCGGCGAAGGCCACGCAGGCCGCGACGACGGGTGCGGCGGCAGCGGGCGCGGTGGCGCCGGACGCTCCGGCAGCCGCCAAGACGGCGGCGCAGGACAGTGCGGCGAAGCCCGAGGGTCAGGCCAAGCAGACGAACTGAGTTTTCTCCACCTGATCGGTGCCTTCTCATGACGGGAGGGCACTTTTTCGTGGTGCGTCAGCACCGGGGAGCGGGGGGGGTGTCCAGCCATTCTGTTCGGCCCTTGAACAAAAGCCGGGGGCAGTGACCTTGCACCCGGTAATGGATGTGTACACCCCCATGGACACTGAGATGTGGCGTTCCGGTGGGCATTGCCGCATGCAAGGTCGTCCGCCGGAGGGGGACGCGCGAAGCTGTTGTCCCCCCAAGCGTGACACCACAAAGGTTGGACTGGAACCGCTTCACGGGGGACAATTTCTCCGTAACATCGAACACCAATTCACCCCGGCACGCCCCGCGAGGCGGCGCTGCACCCGGAGGACCCATGAGCCTGACCGCGACCAACCCGCTGGCCGACCTCGGCATCAAGACCGCCACCATCCACCTCAACCCCGGCGTGGACGCCCTGTACGCCGACGCCATCCGGCTCGGCGAGGGCGTGCAGGCCGCCTGCGGCCCCCTCACCGTCCGCACCAACAAGACCGGCCGCAGCCCCAAGGACCGCTTCATCGTGGAAGACGACCTGACCCGCGATCAGGTGTGGTGGGGCGGCTTCAACACCCCGATCAGCCCGGTCGTGTTCGACCGCCTGCTCGACAAGATGACCCGCTACGCCGAGGGGAAGGAACTGTTCGTGCAGCAGGTGTACGCCGGCACCGACCCCCGCTACCGCATCGGCTGCCGCATGGTCACCGAGATGGCCTACCACTCGCTGTTCATCCACAACATGTTCGTCCGCCCCACGCCCGAGGAACTCGCGGACTTCCACGAGGACTGGACGGTGCTGAACATCCCGTCCTTCAGGGCGGACCCCGCCGTGGACGGCGTGCGCAGCGACACGTTCATCATCGTGAACTTCACGCGGAAGATGATCATCGCGGGCGGCACCCAGTACGCCGGTGAGAACAAGAAGGGCATCTTCGGCGTGCTGAACTACCTGCTGCCCGAAGCGGGCGTCATGCCCATGCACTGCTCCGCGAACGTCGGCGAGGGCGGCGACGTGGCGCTGTTCTTCGGGCTGAGCGGCACCGGCAAGACCACCCTGAGCGCCGACCCCAGCCGCAAACTGATCGGCGACGACGAGCACGGCTGGACCGACAGCGGCGTGTTCAACTTCGAGGGCGGCTGCTACGCCAAGGTCATCAACCTGAACGCCGAGGCCGAACCCGCCATCCACCGCACCACCCGCACCTACGGCACCGTGCTGGAGAACGTGGTGCTGGACGCGCAGGGCGAGCCCGACCTGAACGACGGCTCGCTGACCGAGAACACCCGCAGCGCCTACCCCATCGACCAGATCGACAACGTGCAGCCCGGGTCCATCGCGGGCCACCCGAAGAACGTGGTGTTCCTGACCGCCGACGCGTACGGCGTGCTGCCGCCCATCAGCCGCCTGAGCGCCGAACAGACCATGTACCAGTTCATCAGCGGCTTCACCGCCAAGATCCCCGGCACGGAAGACGGCGTGACCGAACCCAGCCCCACCTTCAGCACCTGCTTCGGCGCGCCCTTCATGCCCCGCCACCCGGGCGAGTACGCCCGCCTGCTGGCGCAGAAGGTGCAGGAGAGCGGCGCGCGCGTGTGGCTGGTGAACACCGGCTGGAGCGGCGGCATGTACGGTCAGGGCAAGCGCATGAGCATCGCCCACACCCGCGCCATGATCAACGCGGCGCTGTCCGGCGCGCTGGACGACGTGACGTTCGAGAAGGAACCCTTCTTCGACCTGGAAATCCCCACCCAGGTGCCCGGCGTGCCCGCCGGCGTCCTGAACCCGCGCGACGCCTGGGCGGACAAGGCCGCCTACGACCAGACGGCCCGCAAACTGGCCCGCATGTTCCGCGAGAACTTCAAACGCTTCGAGGACGGCGTGGACGCGGCCGTCACGAACAGCATGCCCAACTCCGACGCGAACTGACCCACCGCACGAGAGGCGGCCCCCCGATGGATGGGGGGCCGCCTCTGTTCAGATTGGGCGTTTACTTGAACTTGACGCTGGCGAGCACCTTGTCGAAGGTGCCGCTGGCCGCCGCGAACCGCGCGGGCGTGTCGGTCAGCTGGAACGAGTACAGGTTCTTCGCGCCGACGCCGTACCACACGCGCATCTTCAGCTGGCCCTTGGGGTGCGTGAGGGTGTAGCTGCGCTCCACGCCGCTCAGGGCGCCGACCTTCAGGGTGCGGCTGGCCGTCTGCTTCACCGCGGCGCCCGTGCCCTTGATGCCGGCCTCGAACTTCTTGAATTCCCCCTCGGGGGTGGGCTTGCCGCCGGCCTTGTCCACGAACAGCAGGCGCATCAGTGTGGCGGGCGGGGCCTTGGCGGACACGAGCGACACGCCGCTGGTGCCGTCCTTGAAGTCCGCGCCCAGTCAGCCCTTGGGCAGGCTGACGGTGAAGGGGAGTTTCGGATCGCTGAAGCCCACGAGCGTCTGGGCCTGGGTGGTGCCGCTCAGCGTCAGGGCGCCAGCGAGGAGCGTGGGGAGGGTCATGGAACGGACACACTTCATGAGAGGCACCGTACCGCCCGAGTGTGAGCGTCCCCCCTTCCCCACGTGAACGGGTCCTGGCGCTCGGTCAGCGCGGGATCAGTTCAGCGCGGGAGCAGGCCCGGGCGGGGCCACAGGCGCAGGTCGGCGGGCCCGGCGGCGTCGCGCAGGTCCACCGGGCCGTACACCCGGCTGTCCAGGCTCTCGCCGATGCGGCGGTTGTCGCCCATCACCCAGACCTTTCCGGCCGGGACGCGCAGGGCGGGCTGATCGTCCACGAACCCCTCGCTGGCGTAGCTCTCGGCGAGGGTGCGCCCGTTCACGACCACCCGTCCGTCCCGGATGGCGACCGTGTCGCCGGGCAGGGCCAGGACGCGCTTGACGTTGTACTGGCGGTGCCGCACGCCGTACAGCGTTTCAAAGGCGTACGGGCTGCCGGCGGGCGCCTTGAAGATCAGCAGGTCACCCCGGCGCGGGTAGGGCCCCCCCAGGCCCCAGGCGCGCAGCCAGCGGGGGTACTTCAGGAGCACCAGCATGTCCCCGCTCTCCAGCGTGGGGTTCATGGAGTCGCCGTCCACGCGGGCGAGCGTGAATCCGAAGGTGGTGAGGAGGTAGGCGGCGGCGGCGCTGAGCAGCCAGGGCCGCCAGCCCGGCGGGGCCGACTGCGGAGAGGGCTGCGGGTCACGCACGAGTTCAGAGGGTAGCGCACCTGACCCCCGGGCCGTGCCCCTGGACACGCGGCGCCGCCCGAGAGGCCCAGTACCCCCGGTCTCCCTGGATTTCCTTGACGCTTCGCCCATCACCTGTCACCCACTCTTAGATGTCTTTAGGGTCACTTCAGGTTGGGTAGCGCGCCGGCGCCCGCAACCGTTACCCTGTCGCGCATGACCGCTGACGGGAAGACGGAAGGACTGAAGATCGACAAGTACCACGAGGGCACGGGCGCGCAGGCGCAGGCGGGCAAGATGGTGCGCGTGCATTACACCGGCACGCTGGAAAACGGGCAGAAGTTCGACAGCAGCCGCGACCGCGGCGAGCCGATCGAGTTCCCGCTGGGCGTCGGGTACGTCATCCAGGGCTGGGACCAGGGCATCGCGCAGCTGCGCGTGGGCGACAAGGCCAGACTCACCATCCCCTCGCACCTGGGGTACGGCTCGGCGGGCGTGCCCGGTGTGATTCCCGGTGGCGCGACCCTGATCTTCGACGTGGAGCTGATGGACGTCCGCTGAGCGGCACGCCCTGCGAACAGCCCCGGCCTGCGCGGTCGGGGTTTTTTCTTGCTCAGGCCAGCCCCCCTCTTGCCCACGCTTCATAACTTCCGTAAACTTCGAAAGACATGAAAGACCCGGGGCCGACATGATCGAGGGCCGACGCAGCGAGATCGTCGCGCTGGTCCGCCAGCACGGCGAGCTGAGCGTCACGGAACTCTCCGGGCTGCTGGGCGTCTCGGAGGTCACGGTGCGCAGCGACCTGAACGCCCTGGCGCAGGCCGGGCACGTGCGGCGCACGCGCGGGCGGGTCAGCCTGCCCCTGGACCTGCGGCGCGAGGCCCCGCTGGAGACCAGCATGCGCGAGTTCGCAGCGGCCAAGCGGCGCATCGGGCAGGCGGCGGCCGCCCTGGTCCGCAGTGGCGACACCGTGTTCCTGGACGTGGGCAGCACCACCTCCGAGGTGGCGCGGGCGCTGTCCCCGTCCCTGCAGGACGTGACGGTCGTGACGAACGGCCTGAACATCGCCCTGCTGCTCGAGCGTCTGCCCGGCGTGCGGGTCATCGTGACCGGCGGGACGCTGCGGCCCCTCCAGCACTCGCTGGTCAGTCCGTACGCGCTGGACGTGCTGCGCCACATTCACGCCGACCGCCTGTTCCTGGGCTGCAACGGCGTGCACGCCGCGTCGGGCGTGACGAACGCGAACCACGAGGAGGCCGAGGTCAAGCGCCTGATGGCCGAGCAGGCGCGCGAGGTGGTGGTCGTGGCTGATCACCGCAAGCTGGGCGTGGTCAGCCGGGCCTTCATCACGCCGCTGGAGCGCGTCACGACCCTGATCACCGACCGCGCCGCGACCGCTCCCCCGCCGGACGTCCTGGCACTCGTGAAGGACGTGCGCGCCGTGTAGCGCCCTGCCCTGCTGCGCCCTGCCGCGCCGGAAACCGGTTACCGACTCCTCTCTCCCACCCGAGGCCCCCCCATGACCAACCCCGACCCCGCCACCCCCGACTTCCTGATGCTGGGCACCTGCGATTACCCCGAGCATGTGCCCTCCGACCGCTGGGCGCCGTACGCGCGGCAGCAGGCGGAGCTGGGCCTGCGCTTCGTGCGGGTCGCGGAGTTCGCCTGGAGCCGCCTGGAACCCCGCCCCGGCGAGTTCGACTGGGCGTGGCTGGACGACGCCATCGCCGCGTACGCCGCAGAAGGTTTGCGGGTCGTGATGTGCACGCCGACGCCCACGCCGCCCGCGTGGCTGATCCGCGCGCACCCGGAGATCCTGGCGTTCGACGACCAGGGCCGCGTGCGGGAGTTCGGGTCGCGCCGCCACTACGATTTCGCGTCCCCCGTGTTCCGCGAGCACTCGCGCCGCATCACCCGTGCGGTCGCCGAGCGGTACGGGGCGCACCCGGCGGTGGTGGGCTGGCAGACCGACAACGAGTTCGGCTGCCACGGCACCAGCCGCAGTTACGGCGGCGCGAGCGAGGCAGCGTTCCCCGGGTGGCTCCAGGCCCGTTACGGCACGCTGGAGGCGCTGAACGAGGCGTGGGGCAACGTGTTCTGGAGCATGGAGTACACCGACTGGGCGCAGGTGAAGTCCCCGGCCCTGACCGTGACCGAACCGAACCCGTCGCACGTGCTGGACTACCACCGTTTCGCGTCGGACCTGATCGCGTCGTTCCAGGCCGAGCAGGTGGAGCTCCTGCGCGAGCTGTCGCCGGGGCGGTTCGTGACGCACAACTTCATGATCTTCGAGTCGGGCTTCGACCATTACGACGTGGCGCGCGGCCTGGACTTCGCCACCTGGGACAACTACCCGACCGGGATGCTGGAATTCTTCGCGCCGCCCGGCGTGGGCGAAGACCTGAAAACCCACTACGCCCGCACCGGGCACCCGGACCTCGTGGCGTTCAACCATGACGTGTACCGCAGCCTGATGCTCGGCAAGGACGGGCTGGGCCGCGACGGGGCGGGCACCCCGAACGGCTTCTGGGTCATGGAGCAGCAGTGCGGGCAGGTGAACTGGGCGCCATACAACCCGCTGCCCGCTGGCGGCGCTGTGGCGCTGTGGACGGCGCAGGCGTGGGCGCACGGCGCGGACGTCGTGAGTTACTTCCGCTGGCGGGCCGCGACGATGGCGCAGGAGGTCATGCACTCCGGGCTGCTGCGCCACGACGAGACGCCCGACCGGGGCTTCGCGGAGGTCGCCGGGCTGGACCTCACGCAGTTCCCGGTGGGGCCGGTCCCGGCGCGCGTGGCGCTGCTGCACGACTACGAGAGCCTGTGGATCTTCGATCAGCAGCGGCACGCGGCGGGCCTGAGCTACTGGGCGCAGACGGTCACGTACTACATGGCGCTGCGCTCGCTGGGCGTGGACGTGCAGATCACCCACCCGGACGTGGATCTCAGCGGCTACGCGGCGGTGGTCGCCCCGGCGATCACGCTGGTCCCCGCTGACCGGGCGGCGCGCTGGGAGGCGGCGGCGCGGGGCGGCGTGCCGTTCGTGTTCGGGCCGCGCACGGCGTTCCGCACGCCGGGCGGCGCGATGTGGCCGGATGGGCAGTTCGGCCCGCTGTCGGGCCTGACGGGCGCGCGCCTCTTGCAGTACGACAGCCTGCGCCCCGGCATGACCCAGGGCGTGACCGGCGCGTTCGGGAACGTGGACGCGAGCCTGTGGGCCGAGAGTTACCGCGTGACCGGCGCGCAGACCCTCGCCACGTACGCGGGCGGGCCGCTGGACGGGCAGAGCGCCGTGATCCGCCACGGGCACGCGACCGTGATCGGCGCGCACAGCCTGGACCTGATCCGTGGGGTGCTGCGCGAGGTGCTGGGCGGCGCGGGTGTGCCGCTGCTGGACCTGCCGGAGGGGGTGCGCGTGTCGCGCCGCGCGGACCGGACGCTGGTGCAGAACTGGCATCCGCATGCGGTGACGTGGGGCGGGCTGGAACTGGGGCCGGTGAGTTCAGTGGTGCTGGGCGGCGACTGGACGCCCACGGAGGGGAAAGGAGTGCAGGGTGAAGGAGTCGACGGTGAATAGGTGGACGGTGAACGAGGCCCCGCAGGGCCTGCGGGTGTTGATCAGTGGCTTCCAGTCGTGGAGCGAGGCGGAGCTGCGCCCGCTGACGGACGTTCAACCCTGCCCGGGGCAGGGCTGGCGGGTGGAGCAGGGGCACGATCCGGGTTTCCCACCCAGCGGCGAGCCCGGGGTGTGGCGCAGCCATACCGTGCTGGCGCTGGTCCGCGCGGACGGCAGCGGCTGGGTCGGCAGTGTGGGGGACGCCACGCGCACCTTCGCGCAGTGGGAGACCCGCACCGGCACCGCTGACGTGACCGTGACCTGCACCCTGGAAGGCCCCGAGGTCCCGGTCACCTGGGAGGAGACCGGGGACGTGATCGCCACGCTGGAGGCCCGCGCCGCCGAGCTGGGCGCAGCGATGGGCGCGCGGACGCCCGCCCCGCTGCGGGTGTGGTGCTCGTGGTACTCGTACTACCGCGAGGTGACGCTGGACGCCATGCTGGAGAACGCCCGGCTGGCCCGCGAGCATGGGCTGGACTTCGACGTGTTCCAGCTCGACGACGGTTTCCAGACGTTCCTTGGCGACTGGGACGACCCCAGCAGCCACTTCGGCGGGCACGCCCGCGAGCTGCCCGCGCGCCTCGCGGAGCTGGGCTTCACGGCGGGCCTGTGGCTGGCGCCCTTCCTGGTACAGCCGCAGAGCCGCCTGTTCCGCGACCACCCCGAGTGGCTGCTGCGCGGCGAGGACGGCGCGCCCCTGGCCTTCGGGAACAACTGGGGCGGCCCGTACCACGCGCTCGACACCACCCACCCCGGCGCGCTGGCGTGGATCCGCGAGCTGGGCCGCACGGTGCGCGGCTGGGGGTACACGTACCTGAAGATCGACTTCCTGTACGGCGCGACGCAGCCCGGCGTGCGTCACGACCCTGCGGTCGGGCGGGCCGAGGCGTACCGCATGGGCCTCCAGGCGTTCCGGGACGGCGTGGGCGAGGACGCCTTCATCCTGGCGTGCGGCGCGCCGCTGGCACAGAGCATCGGGCTGGTGGACGCCATGCGCACCGGCCCCGACGTGGCGCCGCTGTGGGACGAGGAGTCCCGCCGCGTGTGGCTGGGGGACGCGACCGGTCCCAGCGCCCGCAACGCTCTGCACACCGCGCTGAGCCGCTGGTACCAGCACGCGTGGTACCAGCCGGACCCGGACGTGGCGATCTGCCGCCGCGAACTGAGCCTCCTCAGCGCCACCGAGCGGGACGCCATCGCGGGCATGCTGGACGTCATCGGGGGCCTGCGGGCCAGCAGCGACCCGGTCAGCCTGCTGGACGAGGAGGGGCTGGCCCTGCTGCGCCGCTGCCTGACGGTCAGTACCCCGGACCGCCCGGCGACGCTCGCGGCGTCACACGGGGACGCGGTGACGCACTTCACGCGCGGTACCTTCAACCTGACCGACCGCGCGCAGGACGGCCTTCCCGCGCACGGGTACCGGCCCCGCACCGGGAAGGAGCAGCCATGACCACCGACCTCTCCTCCACCCCCCTGCCCGGCGACGCCCTGGCGGCCAGCGGGTACCACACCGCCGACTTCGAGAAGCCCGACGGGCGCAGCCTCACCCTGTACGGCCTGGGGCCCATCCGCGTGGACAGCGAGATTCCCAGCCCCAGCCCCGACCCCGTGGACGCCCGGCCCCTCATGCGCTGGCATCCGGTGCGGGGCGAGTGGGTCATGTACGCCGCGCACCGCATGGGCCGCACGTTCCTGCCCCCGCCGGAGTACAACCCGCTGGCGCCCACCCGCGACCCCGAGCACCCCACCGAACTGCCGCGCGGCGAGTACGACATCGCGGTGTTCGACAACCGCTTCCCCAGCCTGACCCTCTCGGCCCCCGACCCGGAGCCCGGCCCGGCCGGGACACGCGCTGGCGTCGGCAAGTGCGAGGTCGTGGTGTTCAGCCAGAGTGTCCAGGGCCGCCTGTGCGACCTGACGGACGAGCAGATCAGCCTGCTGCTGGCCGTCTGGGCGGACCGCACCACCCGCCTCGCGGAGACCGGGCAGATCAACGCGGTGCTGCCCTTCGAGAACCGGGGCGTGGAGGTCGGCGTGACCCTGCACCACCCCCACGGGCAGATCTACGCCTACGATCACGTCCCGCCGGTCGCCGCGCGGGCCGCCGCGCAGATGGACGCGTACGTCGCCGAGCACGGCCGCCCCTGGCTGGAGGACTTCATCCAGGAGGAACGCGCCGCTGAAGACCGCATCGTCCGCGACGACGGCGCGGCGCTAAGTGTCGTGCCGCCGTTTGCGCGCTACACCTTCGAGACGTGGGTGCTGCCCACCCGGCCCGTCAGCCTCCTGAGCGACCTGACCGACGCCGAGCGGCACAGCATGGCGCGGGTGCTGCGCGACGCGCTGCGCCGCCTGGACGGCCTGTTCGGCGTGCGGATGCCGTACCTGCTGACCGTGCATCAGGCGCCGCTGGACACGCCCCGCCCGGCGTTCCCGCTGCACATCGAGATCTACCCGTACCTGCGCGCCCCGGGCCGCCTGAAGTTCCTGGCGGGCACCGAGCAGGGCGCCGGGGAATTCGCGAACGACAAGTTCCCGGAGGTCGCCGCCGCCGAGCTGCGCGCCGTGCCGGACACCGCAGGAGACGGACTGTGACCCCCACGAGTTACGAACAGGTCTTCGGCGCCGCGCCGCAGGCGACCGCCCTGGCCCCGGGCCGCGTGAACCTCCTCGGTGAACACACCGACTACCAGGGGGGCTTCGTGCTGCCCACCGCCATCCCGCAGCAGGCGGCCGTCTCGCTGGGCCGCAACGGCACGCAGGAGCACGTCCTGTACTCCGCGAACCTGGATCAGACCATCCGTGTGCCCGTGGGCGAGGTCGGCCCCGGTTTCGCGCCGTACCTGACTGGCTGCTTCGCCCTGAGCGGCGTGCAGGAGGGCCTGAACGCCTTCGTGACCAGTGACGTGCCCAGCGGCGGCCTGAGCAGCAGCGCCGCGCTGGAGGTCGCCACGCTGCGCGCCCTGCGGGACCTGCTGCCCCTGGAGCTGGACGACGTGGCCCTCGCGCTGCGCGGCGTGCAGGTCGAGCACGAGTTCGTGGGCGTCATGTGCGGCGTGATGGACCAGATGGCGAGCTCCCTGGCGAACACCCGCACCATGCTCCTGATCGACACCCGCAGCCTGGACCGCCACGCCATCCCCTTCCCCGCCGGGGCGGAGGTGCTGGTGCTCGATTCCGGCGTGCCGCGCCGCCTCGCGGAGAGCGGGTACAACGAACGCCGCGCGCAGGTCGAGGAGGCCGCCCGCCTGCTCGGTGCGCCGCAGCTGCGCGACGTGACCGACCCCGCCGCCCTCGAGACGCTGCCGCCCGTCCTGCGGGAGCGCGCCCGGCACGTCGTCACCGAGAACGCCCGCGTGCTGGCCGCGCTGGAACCCGGTGTGGACGCCGCCCGCTTCGGGCAGCTCATGAATGGCAGCCACGCCAGTCTCCGGGACGACTACGCCGTCAGCCACGAACGGGTGGACGAACTCGTCGCGCTCCTCCAGGCGCACCCGGACGTGTACGGCGCCCGCATGACCGGCGCGGGCTTCGGCGGGGCGGTCGTCGCGCTCGTCCGCCAGGGGCACGCCACCGCCGCCGCGCAGGCGGTCCTGGCGGGGTACAGCGAGCGGGGCTCCCAGGTCGTCCCGTAAACGACCCGTACGCCAGTGTGCCGATGTCCCACAGGTGGGCAGACGGCACACTGGCGGTCGTGACTCAACCCGGCCCTTCCCTCACGACGTCCCTGGACGGCCTCACGCCTGAGCAGTTGCGTGGCTTCTTCGTGGACTGGCCCAACCCGCCCACGCCCGACACGTTCCTGCGGCTGCTGCGCGGATCGTACCGGGTCGTGCTGGCCCTGCATGACGGGCAGGTCGTCGGCTTCGTGCAGGCGATCAGCGACGGGGTGCTCACCGCGTACATTCCACTGCTGGAGGTGCTGCCCGAATGGCAGGGCCGGGGCGTGGGCCGCGCCCTGATG
Source organism: Deinococcus actinosclerus (assembly GCF_001507665.1). Classification (NCBI taxonomy): domain Bacteria; kingdom Thermotogati; phylum Deinococcota; class Deinococci; order Deinococcales; family Deinococcaceae; genus Deinococcus; species Deinococcus actinosclerus. The sequence goes on from NZ_CP013910.1 coordinate 1,800,203, forward strand.
ACCCGCCTGCGGGACGAACTGCGGCACCTGTACGCCGTGGACCTGGGCTGCGACGACGACCTCGTCCCGTTCTACGAGCGGCTGGGGATGCGGCGCGGCAACCTGATGTTCACCCGGTCCTACGAGCGGCAGAACGGCTCTCTGCCGGAGTGACCCTCACCAGTACCGGAACAGCAGGTCGCCGCGTGTCCAGCCCAGGTGCCGCGCCCCTCTCGACGCGCCGGGTGGCAGGCAGTCCAAGTCGGCGCGGTCCGGTGTACCGTTCAGCCACGCGGCGTCCGGCACCACCCAGCCGCGCGCCTGCCACCACACGGTCAGGCCCGGTGGGTTCAGGTAGGGCGCGAAGGCCCGCTCCGGGTGCACGGCGTCCGCGAAGGCCACGCAGAACTGACGGTGTATGCCAGAAGCCGGACCTCTCCCCCATCCGCCGCCGGTCGGAGAGTCTGCCCCCGCACCTCGGTCATGGGGTCGAGGTGAAGCCTGCCGACGAGCGTCCAGCCGAGTTCGCGGGCGCAGCGGTGCAGGTCGGCCGTCAGGCGCGCCGGGGCGCGCTCGTCCGCGCGGGTCAGGTCGCCCCGCAGCCAGGGCAGCACGCCCGGGTCCACGCTCAGCCCTGCACTCTTAGCTGAGGGCGGCGCGCAGCCGCTGGATGTCCTCGCGCCACGCGTCGGCGTCCTCGCTGTCCTCCCAGAGGTCCGGGAGTTCGCTGCCGGGCCCGAGGACGCGTTCCAGGGCTTCCATGGCGTGCCCTCGCAGGTGGGCCAGTTCGGCGGCGTCCGCGTTCTGCACCCAGGCGCGCAGGGCGGCGTCGGTCAGGGCACTGGTGTCGCCGGTCAGGACGGCGGCGAGGGTCTCGGCGGCCGCGACGGCGCGGTGGCCTTCCTCGGCTTCCAGGTAGTCGTTGTCGGGGTCCAGCGCGACGTCGAAGGCTTCCGCCAGGGCGTACGCGCCGTCCTGCACGATCTCGGCGGCGTACCCGGCGGCCGCCTCGTTCTGGAAGGGGCCGACGCCCCAGGCGCTCATGCGGGGGCCTCGCTGCGCCCGTAGCGCTGCTCGACGTAGTTCTCCAGCAGGTCCTGGAAGTCCTCGGCGATGCGGGGGCCTTTCAGGGTGGTCAGGAGTTTGCCGTCCTGGTAGACGGGCGCGCGGGGATCCTCGCCGGTGCCGGGCAGGGAGATGCCGATGTTGGCGTGTTTACTCTCGCCGGGGCCGTTCACGATGCAGCCCATGACGGCCACCTGCATGTCCTCCACGCCGGGGTACTTGGCCTTCCAGTCGGGCATGGTGTCGCGGATGTAGTCCTGGATCTTCTGCGCGAGTTCCTGGAAGAATGTGCTGGTGGTGCGGCCGCAGCCGGGGCAGGAGGTGACCTGCGGGAGGAACTGGCGGATGCCGAGGCTCTGGAGGATCTGCTGGGCGACCTCGACCTCCAGTTTGCGGCTGGCGCCGGGTTCCGGGGTGAGGCTCACGCGGATGGTGTCCCCGATGCCTTCTATCAGCAGGGGCGCGAGGGCGGCGCTGCTGGCGACGATGCCCTTCATGCCCATGCCCGCCTCGGTCAGGCCGAGGTGCAGGGGGTAGTCGCACAGCGGGGCGAGCTGGCGGTACACCTGCCAGAGTTCCGGGGCGGAGCTGACCTTCACGCTGATCAGGATCTTGTCGTGCGGCAGGCCGAGTTCCTCGGCGTAGGCGGCGCTTTCCAGGGCGGAAACGACCATCGCGTCGATCATGACATCCGTGCCGGTCTTGGGTGCACCGGCGGCGGTGTTCTCGTCCATCAGTCGGGCGAGGACCTGCTGGTCGAGGCTGCCCCAGTTCACGCCGATGCGCACGGGTTTGCCGAACTCCTTGGCGACCTCGATCATGGTGGCGAAGTTCGCGTCGTGGTGCTGCCCGGCGCCGACGTTGCCGGGGTTGATGCGGTACTTGGCGAGCAGGCGGGCGGTTTCGGGAAATTCGCGCAGGAGGATGTGGCCGTTGTAGTGGAAGTCCCCGACGATGGGCACCTCGATCCCGACCTCTTTCAGGCGGGCAATGATGTCGGGGATGGCGGCGGCGGCCTCGCGGGTGTTGACGGTGACGCGCACGATCTCGCTGCCCGCCCGGACGAGCTGCGCGATCTGGATGGCGGTGGCTTCGGCGTTGGCGGTGTCGGTGTTCGTCATGGACTGCACGACGACCGGGTGGGCGCTGCCCACCATGACCCCCCCGACGTTGACGCTGACGGTCTGGCGACGCTTCATGCCGCCCAGTGTACGCGGCGGCGTGCGGGACCGGCTGGAAGCAGGATTACGCCTGAGCGGCGCGTGCCATGCGGTCCAGGATGGCGTTCAGGCCGATGTCCAGGCCGCCTTGCGGGCCGCTGGCGCCGTACAGGCCGCTGCGCTGGAGGCTGGCCGCGCCGTGCAGGAACGTCCAGTAGGCGACGGCGTGCCCGGTGTCGTCGGGGTTCCCGGTCAGCGCGCCGACGTGGGTCAGCAGGGCGTTCCAGAGGTGCTTGCCGGCGCTGGTCTTGATGCCCGGGGCCTGTCCGGGGCGGGGGGTCATGAGGAGGTCGTAGGTGTGGGGGCGGGTGCGGGCAAAGTCCAGGTAGGCCTGGGCGACGGCGTTCAGGGCGTCGCGGGGGCCGAGCGTTCCGGCGGCGGCGCCCAGGTCGAGGCGCAGGGCGTCGGCGGCGTGTTCGGCCAGCTCGCCGAGCAGGGCGTCGCGGCTGTCGAAATGGCGGTACAGGCTGCCGGGGCGCACGCCGAGGGCGTCGGCGAGGGGCCGCATGGCAAGGGCGTCGGGTCCGCCCTGGTCGAGCAGGATGTGGGCGGCCCGGGTGATGCCCTCACGGGTGAGCTTGGCGGGGTACGGCATGGTGAACAGTGTACGTCTTGACGCCCGTGAGGCGAAGGTGTACGGTGTTCACCATCAAGGCGAACGGCGTTCACTTGCTGACCAGCCCCCGCCACACGCCTCTCCCCCATGCCGGAGGTTCCCCATGCCCCGTCCGCCCATCCGCCTCACGCAGTTCGGCCTGATCAACGCGTACCTCGTACCGGAAACTGACGGGCTGACCCTGATCGACGCCGGCCTCAGCGGCATGGACCGCCGCGTGAACCGCGCCGCCGCCCGGCTGGGCCTGCCCCTGCGCCGCGTGGCACTCACCCACGCGCACAGCGATCACGTCGGCGCCATCGACACCCTGATGGCCCGGTGGCCCGGGCTGGAACTTCTGGTCGGTGCGGCCGACCAGCCGCTGCTCGCCGAACAGGGCGTGGCCGCCCCGCCCACCCGGCTGCTGCGCGGCGGCGACCGCGTGGGCTCCCTGACGGTGATCGACACGCCCGGCCATTCCCCCGGGCACGTCGCGTACCTCGACGAGCGTGACGGCACGCTGTACAGCGGCGACACCTTCGTGAACGTGCCAGGCCTGCGGGTTGCCAGCGTCCTGAACGCGATCTTCCCGCTGCCGACCTTCGGCACGCACGACCCGGCCGCTACCACCCGCAGTGCCCGCACCCTGCTGAACGTCCCGGCCCGCGTGCTCGCCACCGGACACGGGTCCGCCATGCGGGACCCACAGGACGCCATGCGCCGCGCCGTACGGGACGCCGAATCCGGCCGCATGCCGGGCGCCGTCACCCGGACCGTCTCGGGCTGGATCGGCCGCCTGACCGGCATGACCACCCGCGCGGCCGTCGCCGGGAAGACCCTCGCGGCCCACCCGGACAGCCAGACCTGACCTGCCCCCCCGGCCCGGGTCCGCGCTCATCAATCCTGAGGCGATCCGTCATCTCCTGCGCCTCTGCATCCCCGCCTACGCTTGCCCTGCCGCGCGCCTGCCACGGTGGGACCATGACGACGAAAGCGGTGGACCTCAGCATTCCGAAGCAGGTGCAGCACAACGCCGAGCGTGGCCTGAAACTGCGCGACGAACACGGCTTCGGCGGGACCGAGGTCGGGGAGCACATGGCCGAGCAACTCGCCGCGGGCGGCACCCTGACCGAGCAGGAGGTCCGGCACGTCGCGCAGTACTTCCCCCGCCACGCTCACGACAACCTGAAGCAGACCGGCAAGGACGGCGAGAAGCCCTCGCGCGGGTACATCGCGTGGCTGCTGTGGGGTGGCGACGAGGGCCGCCGCTGGAGCGAGCAGGTCGTGGCACAGCTCGATCAGCACGACGCCTGACCGGCCGAGCCAGGAAGGGCCGGTGCCGGCGCGGCCCGCATGTCCGACCACACGCGGGACTGAACCCTCTGGCGGTAAGGGGCGCGGCCCACACCTGCCACAGTGGCGTCCCCCGGAGGACACCGGGGGATATCGTCCTGGCCGACTTGACCACAGCCGGGGGGCGTCACAGACCGGTAGAGAGGTACACGGGAGGTACAAAGGACGCTCCAGCGGCAGTCCTCACAAGAAAAATGCCCGCACTGGGCGGGCATCCGGGGTGGTGGGCGGTGAGGGATTTGAACCCCCGACCTATCGCTTGTAAGGCGAGAGCTCTACCGCTGAGCTAACCGCCCGCGCGGCCTGACACTGTAGGTGATCAGGGGCGGCCAGCGCAAGAGGGGCGCCCCCCTGGCGCGGCCCCGCGCGCGGCGTTTGTGACGGCTGGCGTGTGATTTCGGCCGGGTGGGGTATACTGGGCGGGTAATTCCTCGAACGGGGGGTGGGCGGTTCGCTCACCTTTTTTCGTGGAGGGGGTGGTTTTAGGCTGCTGGTCAGCCGACACAATATGAATAACAATGACAACAACAACTTAATGCAACTCGCGAGCGGTGCGCTGGAGCCCCTGGGCTTCGAGGTGCTGGAAGTGCAGGTGCAGAACATGGGCGGCCAGCCGATCGTGCTGGTGCGCATTGACCGCCTCGACGAGCAACCGGTCACGGTGGACGATCTGGCGCGCGCCAGCCGCGCGGCGGAAGCCGAATTCGACCGGGTCGACCCGATCGCCGGGGAGTACCGTCTGGAGTTCGAGTCCCCGGGTGGGAAGCGGCCGCTGCTGCGCGCGCGGCACTTCGAGCGCATGCTGGGCCTGAAGGTCCGCGTGCGCGGCGACGGGCACTCGTTCACTGCGCCCCTGACCAGTGTGGACGGCGACCGCGTGACGTTCACCGTGAACGGCGAGCCGGTCACCCTGACGGCCGGGACGTTCCAGGCGAACCTCGCCGAGTTCCCCGACCGTCACCGGTAACCCCCTTTGAGAACCGATTCAAGGGTGCCGGTGACGCACCCAGAAGGAAGCGTGAGATGACCCAGCCGGAATTCAACTTTGCCGACGCGCTGCGTGAAGTGGCGCAGGCCCGCAACATCAACGAGATGCAGCTGATCGAGGCGTTCGAGCAGTCCCTCGCCCAGGCGTACACCCGCAACGTGGAACCCGAGAAGCGCATCGAGGTGCACCTCGACCCGCAGAGCGGCGAGCTGGAAGTGCTCATCGTGCGCGAGGTCGTCGAGAAGGTCGAGGATGAGCACCTGCAGATCTCCCTGGCCGACGCGCTGGAACTCGATCCCGGCGTGGAGGTCGGCATGGAGATGGAGTTCCCCGTCGACCGCGAGAAGTTCAGCCGCATCGCCCTGCAGGCCGCCAAGCAGACCCTGACGCAGAAGATGCGCGAAACTGAGCGTAACGTGGTCTTCAACGAGTACAAGGACCGCGAGGGCCAGGTGCTCACCGCGCAGGTGGTGCGCAGCGACAACAAGGGCAACTGGTTCGTGGAACTCGGTGCCGGCGAGGCGATCCTGCCGCCCCGCGAGCAGATCCCCGGCGAGAAGCTCACGCCGGGCAACCGCGTGAAGATCTATCTGAAGGAAGTCCGCAAGACGCCCAAGGGCCCCACGATCCTCGCGAGCCGCGCCGACGAGCGGCTGCTCGACTACCTCCTGAAGCAGGAGATTCCCGAGGTCGCCAACGGCATCGTGGAGGTCAAGGCCATCGCCCGTGAAGCCGGTCAGCGCAGCAAGGTCGCCGTCTTCTCCCACAACAGCAACGTCGACCCGATCGGCGCGTGCATCGGGCACCGCGGCAACCGCATCCAGGCCGTCACCGGCGAACTGGGCCGCGAGCGCGTGGACGTGATCCTCTGGGACGCGAACACCCGCGACTTCATCCGCAACGCCCTCTCGCCCGCCAAGGTGGGCCTGATCGAGGCGCAGCCCGACCGCCGCGAGGCGACCGTGACCGTCACCCCCGACCAGCTGTCCCTGGCGATCGGCAAGGGCGGGCAGAACGTCCGTCTGGCCGCCAAGCTGACCGGCTTCAAGATCGACCTGCGCGAAACCGCCGCGATCAGCGACCTGGACGCCGCGATGCAGCAGGCCATGCAGGACGAGCAGGACGGCCGCGACGCGGGCAGCGCCCAGTCGGCGTTCGACGCGCTGTTCAAGGACAGCAAGTCGGTCGCGACCGCCAGCCCGGACGACGAGCAGGAGTAACCCTTGACCGCCGCCCCCCCCCCACCCCCACGCCGAAGACCGGGCACGTGCCCGAGCGGACGTGCGTGGCCTGCCGTCGCCGCCGCGCGCAGGGCGAGTTCCTTCGCCTGAGCCGGGACGCGGACGGCCGCTGGCGGGTGAAGGAGGGGCCGCGCACGGGCCGCGGCGCGTACGTGTGCGCCGACAGCCCGGCGTGCTGGGCGGAGAAGCGGCTGCGCCGCGCGTTCGGAGCGCAGGCTCCGGTCGTCTCGCAGACGCTCCTGAACCGATCCACTGATTTACCCCGCGCGTAAAGACCGGCGCGGGTCTCACCGGAGGTGAGCATGTCGAAAGTTCGTATTTACACCCTCGCCAAGGACCTTGGCGTCGAAAACGCGAAGATGCTGGAAATCCTCGACGGGCTCGGCGTGTCCTACAAGAGCGTCAGCAGCACCATCGAGGAAGACACCGTCGAACTGATCAAGGAGATCCTGGCCGCCGAGGCCGAGGGCGGCGCACCCGCCCAGACCGACGCCGACACGACCCCTGCGGCTGCGCCCACCGAGGCGCCCGCCCAGACCACCGTCCAGACCGCTCCTCAGGCGACCGAAGCGGCGGCCCAGACCGGCGCCGCCCCGGTGGCCGACCAGACCGAGGCACCCGTGAGCACCGAGAAGGAAATTCCGCACCGCGCGCCGGTCGTGACCATCATGGGTCACGTCGACCACGGCAAGACCAGCCTGCTGGACTACATCCGCAAGACGAAAGTCGCCGCCAAGGAAGCCGGGGGCATCACCCAGCACGTCGGCGCGTTCGAGGCGAAGACCAGCAAGGGCAAGATCGTGTTCATCGACACGCCCGGCCACGAGGCCTTCACCACCATCCGCGCGCGCGGCGCGAACGTCGCCGACATCGCGATCATCGTGATCGCCGCCGACGACAGCCTCATGCCGCAGACCCGCGAGGCCATCGCGCACGCGCAGGCCGCCAAGGTCCCCATGATCGTCGCGATCAACAAGGTCGACCTGCCCCAGGCCGACCCTGAACGCGTCAAGACCGACCTGACCCAGCTGAACCTCGTGCCCGAAGAGTACGGCGGTGACCTAGTCGTCGTGCCCGTATCCGCCAAGACCGGCGAGGGCGTCGAGGACCTGCTGGAGTACATCAGCCTGACCGCCGAGATCGAGGACCTGCGCGCCGACCCGAAGGGCACCTTCAGCGGCGTGGTCATCGAGGGCAAGGTGGACAAGCAGGCGGGCGTCCTGGCGACCGTCATGGTGCAGGAGGGCACGCTGCACGTCAGCGACTTCCTGGTCGTGGGTGAGAACTACGGCAAGATCAAGGCCATGACCGACAGCAACGGCGCGCGCATCAAGGAAGCGGGCCCGAGCACCCCGGTGCAGATCCTGGGCTTCAGCGAGGTCCCCAGCAGCGGCGAGAAGGTCATCAGCGCCAAGAACGAGCACGCCGCCCGTGAAGTCGTCGCCGGCCGCGCCGACGTCCGCCGCGACGAGGAAGACGCCCGTGACCGCCGCAAGGGCCAGCGCAGCCTGGAAGACCTCCTGGGGCCGCTGGGCACCGTCCGCACCGTGAACCTGATCCTGCGCGCCGACACGCAGGGCAGCGTGGAAGCCATCCAGGGCATCCTGGCCCGCAAGGAAAAGGACGACGTCAAGATCAACGTGATGCTCGCCGGGATCGGCGCGCCCACCGAGGGTGACGTGCTGCTGGCCTCCACGGCCGAGGCGACCATCCTGTGCTTCAGCGTCACCGCGTCCGGCGGCGTGAAGAAGGTCGCGGACACCAAGGGCGTGGACATCAAGTCCTTCCGAATCATCTACGAACTCATCGACGAGGTGGACCGCCTGATCAAGGGGAACCTCGAACCCGTGTTCGAGGAGCGGTACCTGGGCCGCGCCGAGGTCCGCATGGTCATCCGTCACCCCAAGAGCGGCAACATCGCCGGGTCGTACGTCACCGACGGCAGCCTGAAACGCAACGCGAAGGCGAAGGTCACGCGCGGCAAGCAGGTCGTGTACGAGGGCACCATCGTGGGCCTCAAGCGCTTCAAGGACGACGTCCGCGAAGTGCAGACCGGCTACGAGTGCGGCATCAACGTGGACTGGAACGACGTGATGGAAGGCGACATCATCGAAGCCAGCGAGATGGTCGAAGTCGAGCAGAACTAAACTTCACCGCCAGAGCCGGAACCTCCGCGTGGGGTTCCGGCTTTCTGGTGCACCGGGGGCAACGACCACCCCCCGCCACGGGGACGGGGGGCCGGGGACGTTCCGGGTTTACTTGCCGGCGGGGGCCGTGGGAGCGCCGCCCTGCGCGGGGGCGGTACCCTGCGGACCCTGGTTGTCCTGGCCGCGCGGACCGCCGGGGCCCATGGGGCCGTCGTGGGGACCGTGCCCGCCACGCCCGGGGCCGCCGGGGCCGCGACCGCCGAAGGCGAAGGGGTTTTCCGTGAGGTGCTGCTTCATGTCGGCGGCGCGGTCGGCGGGGATGTCCCCGGCCTTCACAGCGGCGTCGATGGTCGCCGTGCCGGCCTTCACGGCGGCCGCCTTGAGTTTCTCGGGCGTGGTGCCGAGCTGCTGGGCGAGGTTCTTCAGGAACGTGTCGGCGTAGTTGGTGCCGCTGCCCATGGGGCGCGGGCCGGGCTGCCCGGGACGCTGACCGGGCTGGGGGGGCGTGGGCTGGCCCTGTTGGGTCTGGCCCTGCTGGCTGCTGCGCTGGCCGGGCTGGGCAGGCTGCACGCGCTGCGGGGCCTGGGCGGTGACACTGGTCGTGCTCGTGGCCGTGCCGGTGCTCTGCTGGGCCAGAACGGCGCCGACGGTCAGGGGCAGCGCGGCGAAGGCGATCAGGGGAAGGCGGGTTTTCATCGGGGCACACTCCTGGACTGAGGGTTTGGAATGGAAGGGGCTGTGGGGACGTCCGGACGTCGACCACGCGGGCAGTGTGCCGGTCTGGTGTTAAGGGGCGGCTAATGGAGATTGGGCCCTTCTGCTATGCTGGGTCGCCTTGAGATTCCCGCGTTCCTTCCGACTGGCGTGGCCGCGTACGCTGCTGAGCCTGCCGGGCCTGTTCCCCCTGCTGCCGCTGCTGGCGGTGCTGCTGGGGCAGCCCTGGAACGTGCCGGACCCGGGCCGCTGGGCGGCGGGGAATGTCGCCCCGGCCCTGCCGGAGCTGCGGCCCGCGCCGCCGCCCGGGTCGCCCGTGCCGCTGCTGGCGGGCGACGCCCCCCGGCCGGTGGCGCTGCCGCCCGCGCAGGCCCGGTTCACGCTGGCGCTGCCGGTGTGGGCCGAGCCACGTGTGCGACCGGCCCTGAGTGTGCTGGGGCGGCGGCAGTCGGACGGCGGGTGAGACTCGCGGCCGCCCGCCGACCCTGAATCTCTGCAATGAACTGGAGTTGTGAATCGTGACGTACGGAAACAAAGGTAAGAAGACCGGCCGCCCTGCCCCGCGCAGCGCGCCGAGCGCGAGTAAACCGAATCTCTGGACCGGACTGCTGCTGCTGCTGACGCTGCTGGCGTCCGTGGCGTACATCTGGCGGCCCTGGGAGCACAAGGACAACGTCTGGAGCCTGTGGAACGACAAGTTCCAGTTCATGACGCTGGGCCTGGACCTCAAGGGCGGCCTGCGCATCGAGCTGGCCCCGGAGACGGGCACCGCCACGAAGGACGAACTCGACCGCGTGAAGACGGTCATCGAGAACCGCATCAACGCGCTGGGCGTGGCCGAACCGACCGTGACGGTCGCGGGGGGCCGCCGCGTGGTCGTGGAGATCCCGGGGGCGACGCCTGCCGTGCAGGACCGCGCGCGCGAGATCATCAAGCAGACGGCGCGCCTGGAGTTCCGGATCGTGCAGGCGAACGCGCAGCCCGATCAGGCCCTGGCGCAGAAGAATCCCCGCAGCGGCGGGTACACGCTGGCGCAGCTGGGCCCGGTCGAGGCGACCGGTGAGGTCATCCAGAACGCGCAGGCCACGACCGATCAGCAGTCCGGCCGCTGGGTCGTGACCTTCCAGAACACCGACGCGGGCTCCGCGAAGTTCGGGGAGTTCACCGGCAAGAACGTCGGCAAGCTGATGGCGGTCGTGCTGGACGATCAGATCCAGAGCGTGGCGACCATCCAGAGCCGCCTGAACCGGGACGTGCAGATCACTGGGAACTTCAGCGCCGAGGAAGCCAACCAGCTGGCGCTGGTGCTCAAGTCGGGCGCGCTGCCCATCAAGATCAAGACGGAAGCCGAGCAGGCCATCGGGCCGAGCCTGGGTGCGGACGCGATCCGCAGCGGCGCGGTCGCCTCGCTGGTGGGCATCGGACTGGTGTTCATCATGCTGTTCGGGTACTACGGCTTCTGGTTCGGTCTGGTGGGCGCGCTGGGCCTGCTGTTCTCCAGCATCGTGATCCTGGGGATGCTGGCGGGCTTCGGCGCCACGCTGACCCTGCCGGGCATCGCGGGTCTGGTCCTGACGATCGGCGCGGCCGTGGACGGCAACGTGATCTCCTTCGAGCGCATCAAGGAGGAACTGTTCAAGGGCAAGGGCATCAAGAACGCCATCCGCGCCGGGTACGACCACTCGACGGCGGCGATCCTGGACGTGAACGCCTCGCACCTGCTGTCGGCACTGGCGCTGTACAACTACTCGACCGGGGCCGTGAAGGGCTTCGCGGTGACGCTGATCATCGGGGTCATCGCCTCGACCTTCTCGAACCTGGTGTTCGCGAAGTGGTTCATCCAGTGGCTCTCGCAGCGCAAGCCCAACATGAGCGCGCCGCAGTGGATCAAGGAGACGCACATCGACTTCATCAAGCCCGCGCCGATCATCACGACGCTCAGCGTGCTGCTGGCGATCGCGGGTGGCGTGACGGTGCTCACCAAGGGGCTGAACTACGGCGTGGACTTCTCCTCGGGGACGACCATCACCGCGAAGACGAGTGCGGCCACCACCACCGAGCAGGTGCGTGAGGCCGTGACGGGCGCCGGGGTCGAGAAGGCGAACGGGCAGAGCACCGTGATCCTGCGCAACGTGGTGACCGGGCAGGAGGGCGCCTCGTACACCATCAAGGTGCCGGAACTGACGCCCGAGGAGCGGGTGGCCGTGCAGGCCGCCGTGCAGAAGCTGCCGCAGGGCAGCGTGCAGGCCACCGAGACGGTCGGGCCGGCCGTGGGGCAGGAACTGACGCAGAAGACCATCTACGCGGTGCTGCTGGGCCTGGGGCTGATCCTGGTGTACGTGGGCTTCCGCTTCGACTTCATCATGGGGGCCGGTTCGATCCTGGCCGCCGTGCACGACGTGCTGATCGCCATGGGGCTGTTCGCGCTGCTGAACCTGGAGTTCACGGTGGCGACCGTGGCGGCGCTGCTGACCCTGATCGGCTACTCGCTGAACGACTCGATCATCGTGTCCGACCGGATCCGCGAGAACCTCAAGGAGATGCGCGGCAGGTCGTACCGCGAGATCGTGAACATGGCGATCAACCAGACGCTGTCGCGCACGATCATGACCTCGGTCAGCACCATGCTGCCGCTGCTGAGCCTGCTGATCTTCGGCGGGCCGGTGCTGCGCGACTTCAGCCTCGTGCTGCTGGTGGGCATCCTGATCGGGACGTACTCGAGCATCTACATCGTGGCGCCGCTGGTGGTGTACTTCGAGGAGTGGCGCGACCGCCGCAAGGCCGGGGGACAGGCCGCCAAGGCGTAATCCGGTCCTGTGGCGGTGGCGGCGTGGAGCGATCCCGCCGCCACCTTTCATTTGATACTTTCAATGCATCCAGACGTATCACTCGACAGGCAATGGCGGGACGGGGTATGCTGCCCGGCGATGAGCATGCACGACCAGAAGACCGTCGCCATTGTGGGCGGCAGCGGCTACGCCGGCGGGGAATTCCTGCGCCTCGCCCTGAACCACCCCCACCTGAACGTCACGCAGGTCACCAGCGAACGCAACGCGGGCACCCCCGTCAGCATGGTGCACCCCAACCTGCGCGGCCGCACCAACCTGAAATTCCGCAAAGCAGCGGAGCTGGACGAGGCCGACATCATCGTCCTGGCCCTCCCGCACGGCAGCGCCGCGAAGAAGATCGCCGAGTACGAGGCCAGGGGCAAGGTCATCGTGGACCTCTCGGCGGACTTCCGCCTGAAAGACCCCGAGGTCTACCGCGCCACCTACGGCGAGGACCACCCCACCCCCGAGAAACTGGGCGAATGGGTGTACGGCAACCCGGAACTGCACCGCGAGGACCTGCGCGGCGCGACCCGCATCGCCTGCGCCGGGTGCTTCGCCACCAGCGTGATCCTGGCCCTGTACCCCCTGCTGAAACTGGGCGTGCTGCTCCCCAAGGACATCATCGCGACCGGTCTGGTCGGCAGCAGCGCGGCCGGAGCCAGCGCCAGTGACAGCAGCCACCACCCCGAGCGGGCCGGGAGCCTGCGGGTGTACAAGCCCGTCGGGCACCGCCACACCGCCGAGGCGCAGCAGGAACTCCCCGGGCACTTCCCGCTGCACCTGACCGCGATCAGCACCCCGCGCGTGCGCGGCATCCTGACCACCGCGCAGGCCTGGATTCCCGACGGCTACAGTGACCGCGACGTCTGGAGCGCCTACCGCGAGGTGTACGGCGCCGAGCCCTTCATCCGGATCGTGAAGGTCGCCAAGGGCATCCACCGCTACCCGGACCCCATGCTGCTTGACGGCACGAACTACTGCGACATCGGCTTCGAGATGGATCAGGACACCGGGCGCGTGGTCCTGATGTCCGCCATCGACAACCTGGTCAAGGGCACCGCCGGGCACGCCATCCAGAGCCTGAACATCGCCCTGGACTGGCCCGAGACGACCGGCCTGGAGTTCGCGGGGCTGCACCCCGCCTGACCGGCCCAGGGCGGCGGCCACGCCCGAGGGGATGGCCGCCGCCCTGCGGCGCAGACTTCAGCCGATCGGAATGGCGTTGAAGCCGTACGTGCCGGGCCCGACGTGCGCGCCGATCACGGGGCCCATGAGCTGCACGCGGCCCCGCTGCACGTTCAGGCCGCTGCCCACCATCGCGGTGCGCAGGGCGCTGATACGCGCCGTGTCCCGCCCGGCGTGCATGATCGTGACGCTCAGCGGGGTGTTCCCGAAGCGCTCCTTGAGGCTGCCGAGCATGTCGCCTGCCGCCTGATCCACCTTGGCGCGGCGGGTGGCTTTCAGCTCGCCCCGCTCGAAGGTCAGGATCGGGCGCACGCCCAGCATGCCGCCCAGGAAGGCCTGCGCGCGGCTGACGCGGCCGCTGCGGCGCAGGTAGTCCAGCGTGGCGACCGACAGTTCGGCGTACATGCTGTTGCGGGCCTCCAGCACGGCGCGCGTGACCTGATGCAGTTCCCGGCCCGCCGTGACCTGATCGCGGGCCACGATCGCCAGTTCCGCCAGCGGCCCGGAGGCCACCTCGGTGTCGATCACCTGAATGCGCCCCGCCTCGCCCAGCTGGGTGGCCGCCTGCTGGGCATGGCGCACGGTCTCGGAGAGCTTCCCGGAGATGTGCAGGCTGATCACGGCGTCGTGCGAGGCGAGCAGCTCCCGGTAGCGTTCCGTGAAGGCGGCGACCGACACCGGGGTGGTGCTGGCGCTTCCACCGGCCCGCATGTGGTCGTAGACGGCGTCCGGATCAATTTCCTGCCAGTCGAGCAGGGTGCGCTGCTGCAGGCTGACCTGCAGCGGAATGATGTTGATTCCCAGCTGCTTTGCACTGTCAGGGTGCAGATCACAGGTGGAATCGGTCAGAACAGCAATCATTCCCTCTATCTATTCTTTCAGCATCAAACTGTCTGTGAGGTTCCGCGCTTCATGGGGTCACACCCGTCAATTGAACCGTCGAACCGCCCCTCATAAAGAATTCTGTGACAGTTCCCATGCACACGCCCCCCTCAGTCAGGGGTCAGGGCGTCGCGGATGGTGGCGAGCACCCGCGCGCCGTAGGTCTCGATGCGTTTCGGCCCGAAGCCCGGGATGCCGTGCAGATCCGCCTCGCTGCGCGGCTGGCGCTGCGCGAGGGCGTCCAGGGCCGCGTTCGGGAAGATCAGAAAAGCACTCAGGCCGGTCTCCTGCGTCAGGGTGCGCCTCACCTCGCGTAGCGCCGCCTCCACCCGCCCGGTCTGCGCCGGGTCGGGCTGCGGCTGGCCCAGCAGGGCCGGGGCCGGGTCGGCAGGTTCCTGCGGGCAGGCGCGCAGGGCACCCAGCACGGCGGCATTGTCACGCGCCCCGCGTTCCTGGGGCGTGACCGTCCGGGCAGGCGCGGCGGGCCGCCCGTCCAGGCTGTCACGCACGATCTGCACCACCTCGTCCCCGAAATCCGCGAGTTTACGCTGCCCGACCCCGCTGACGGTGCCCAGGCTGGCGTGACTGGTCGGTTTGAGTTCCGTGACGCCCTTGAGGGTCGCGTCGGTGAAGATCACGTACGGCGGCACGCCCAGGCTGCGGGCGCGGTCGAGGCGCCACGCGCGCAGCGCCTCGAACAGCGGCTGATCCTCGGTGGCCACCGGGGCGCGGCCCACGCGGGGCTGCTTCTCGGCCCGGCGGGAGGCGCGCGGCATCAGGGTGTCGGCGCGCAGGGTCAGGGTGGTCTCGCCCTTCAGAAGGGAGCGGGCCTTGCCGGTGGCGCTCAGGCCATGGTGTTCCCCGGCGGCCAGGAAACCCAGGCTGACGAGCTGGCGCAGCACGCCCCGCCACGTTTTCTCGTCGTGCGCCGCGCCCACCCCGAAGGTGGGCAGGGTGTGGTGGTTCATGCTGACGACCTTCTCGGTGGCGCGGCCCAGCAGCACGTCCGTCAGGTGCGCCGCGCCGAAGCGGTTGCCGGTACGGATCGCGGCGGACAGCGCCATCTGCGCCTCGCGGGTCATGTCGCGCACCTGCGGGGGGTTCAGGCAGGTGTCGCAGTTCCCGCAGGGGCCGTGATACTCCTCGCCGAAGTACGCCAGCAGCACCTCGCGGCGGCAGGCGGCGGTCTCGCAGAAGGTCAGCAGGGCGTCGAGCTTCCCGGCCTCCACCCGCTTGACCTCCTCGGGCGCGTCGCTGGAGGCCAGCATGCGGCGCACGTTCACCACGTCCGCGAGGCCGTAGACCATCCAGGCGGTGCTGGGCAGCCCGTCGCGTCCGGCGCGGCCCGTCTCCTGGTAGTAGCCTTCCATGCTCTTGGGCAGGTCCAGGTGGGCCACGAACCGCACATTAGGCTTGTCGATGCCCATGCCGAAGGCGACGGTGGCGACCACGACCAGCCCCTCCTCGTTCAGGAAGCGGTCCTGCGCGTGGGTGCGTTCGCGCGGCGGCAGCCCCGCGTGGTACGCGACGGCGTCCAAGCCCTGCGCCTGAAGCCAGCGGGCCGTCTCCTCGACGGACTTGCGCGACAGGCAGTACACGATCCCCGCGTCCCCGGCGTGCTCGGCGCGGATGAAGTCCAGCAGCTGGGTCTTGGGGCTGTCCTTCTGCCCCACCCGGTATTGGATGTTCGGCCGGTCGAAGGACGACACGAACTGCGGCGCGCCGCCCAGGTCCAGCACGCGCAGGATGTCGGCGCGGGTGCGGTCGTCGGCGGTGGCGGTCAGGGCCATGCGCGGAACCTCGGGGAAGCGTTCGGGCAGAACGGTCAGGCCCTGGTACTCGGGGCGGAAGTCGTGCCCCCACTGCGAGACGCAGTGCGCCTCATCCACCGCGAACAGGGCGACCGGGGCGCGGTCCAGCAGGTCCAGCGTACGGGGCAGCAGCAGGCGCTCCGGGGCGACGTACAGCAGGTCCAGCTCCCCGGCCAGCAGGGCGGCCTCGACCTCGCGCACGCCGTCCAGGGACAGGGTGGAGTTCAGGTACGCGGCGCGCACGCCCAGGCCGCGCAGGGTATCCACCTGATCCTTCATGAGGGCGATCAGCGGCGAGACCACGATCCCCACGCCGGGGCGCAGCAGGCTGGGGACCTGATAGCACAGGCTCTTGCCGCCGCCGGTGGGCATCAGGACCATGGCGTTGCCGCCCTGCGCGACCGTCTGCACGATCTGCGCCTGCACGCCCCGGAACGCGCCGTACCCCCAGACGCGCTTGAGGAGGTCGAGGGCGGGGGTCAGGACGGCGGGATCGGGGGCAGCGTGGTCACGGGCGGGCACAGACATCGCCCCCCAGCATAGCGCGTTACGTGCTGGGCGTAACGAGGGAAGTGGTCACTTCACCTTGTCGGCCGCCGGGACCATCACCGGGACGCGCAGGTCCTGCTCGGCCTTCGCGAACCGCTCTCGCAGGAACCGCCCGTGTGTCACCAGCGCCTGCCCACCCGATTTCAGCGAACCCGCGATGATGTCCTGCACGCCATCGAGCAGGAGTTCCAGCTGCTCGGTCAGCAGCGCCGCGCCGGTCTTGCCACCCTCGATCACGCCGGTATCCGCCAGGGACCGCGGCAGCTTCAGGTACGCCTGCACCGCCTCAGGGGCGTACTCCTCACGGATCGCGCGGGCCACGAAGAACCCCTCAGTGCCCTCCAGCCCCTGATCCCGCAGCAGGGTCAGCGCCTCCTGCGTCCGCAGGTTCAGCGCCACAAGCTGCGCGCGCGCCTGGGCCGGCAGCCGCGCGTCCGCGAGGTACGCGGCCAGCGGCCCCTCCCCCACCGCCGGGGTCGCCGGCGCGGGCGCGGGCGTGCCACCGGCCTGGGCGGACAGTTCCGCCGGGCGCTCCTCACGCGCCGCCTGCGCCCGCCGCCCACGCGCCGGGCCGCCCGACGCCAGCCAGCCCAGCGCCATGAAGAACAGCGGGAAGATCAGCCACGACGCCCCCAGCCCGATCATCAGGACCGCTCCCCCCAGCGCGGCCAGCAGGCCCCCACGCGCCGAGCCCCAACGGCCAAAGGCCCGCGACCCGAAGTACCCGATGAGCATGCCCGCCACCGGATGCGGCAGCCACCCGGCGCCCAGCACGGTCAGGAGCACCACGGGGATCAGCGCGCGCAGCACCACCGGCGCCTCACGGCCTTTCGGGCCGAACACCGACTGCGCGAAGAACGCGATGGCGAACGCCGCCGCGACATGCACCATCCAGGCCAGCGGCCCCAGGTCGATCATGCCCCCAGCGTACACCCGCGCCCAGGCCGCTGCGCCCGCCAGAACGCCTACGCGCCCAGCGGCAGTTGCAGGAACACCAGGTCCAGCCAGCGGCCGAACTTGTGCCCCACCTCCCGGAAATGCGCGACCCGTTCGAACCCCAGCCGCTCATGAAAGGCGAGGCTCCCGGCATTCCCGGCGTCCACCCCGCCGACCAGCGAGTGCAGGCCGCGCGCGCGGGCCTCCGCGATCAGGGGGAGCATCAGGGCGCGCCCCACGCCCCGCCCCCGCAGGCCGTCCCGGACGTACACGCTGTGCTCGGCCGTGAAGCGGTAGCCGGGTTTGGCGCGGAACGGCCCGAAGGTCGCCCAGCCCACCACCTCCTCCCCGGTGACGGCCACCCAGACCGGCCAGCCGCGCGCGGCCTTCTCGTCGAACCAGTCCTGCCGGGAGGCCAGTGTGACGGGCTCCAGGTCGTACGAGGCCGTCGTGTGAAGGACCGCGTGGTTGTAAATGTCGGTGATGGCCGGCAGGTCTGCGCGGGTGGCGGCCCGGACGATGACGGGGACAGGGGTCATGCGCGCACGCTAGGCGAGGCCCACCCCTGGCGCAAGGGCAACGCGCCGCCCCTATCAGAGGCGGCGCGCCAATTCAGGGCGGGTCAACGACTCTTGAGTTCCGTCCAGATGCGGTCGTACAGCCGCTGCGGGCGCCCCGCTGGCAGTTCGCCGATGAAGTCCAGGCGGCCGTCGGTGAGCCACGCGGCGGGCGGGTTCAGCGCGGGGATGTCCTTCAGGAAGTCGTCCAGGTACGGGCGGGCGGCGGCGTTCGGCGTGGCGTAGTAGGTGTAGTTGCTCAGCTGCGCGCCGTTCTCCGCGTCCAGGATGAAATCGATGAAGCGGTGGGCCAGTTCGGGGTTGGGGCTGCGTTTCAGGACGACCAGGGTGTCCATGCTGATGGTCGTGCCCTGCCGGGGCAGCAGCACCTGCACGTTCTCGTCCTCCTCGGTGGCGATCAGCAGATCACCCACGTAGATCTGCCCCAGGTCCACGGTCTTCGCCAGCAGTTTGTTGCGGGTGCCGGGGCCGCCGTCGAAACCCTGGAAGCCCTTCTTCGCCACCACGCGGCGCAGCAGGTCGCGCGCGGCGCGCAGCTGCTCGACACGGGTGGTGTTCGCGCTGAACCCCAGGTACTTCAGGGCCGCGCCGATCACCTCGCGCGGATCGTCAAGCAGCACGAACGAGTGGCGGTCGTCCGGGCCGAAGATCTCCGCCCAGGTGTCCTGCGGGACGTAGCGCTGCCGGTTATAGGCCAGTCCGGTCGCGGCGTACTGGTACGGCACGGAATAGACGTTGCCCGGGTCGTAGTCGGCGTTCAGGAAACCGGGGGCGATGTTCTTCAGGTTCGGCAATTCAGACTTGTTCAGAGGCTGGAGCAGTCCGGCGCGCACCATGGTCTGCACGACGTAGTTGCTGGGCACCGCGAGGTCGTACTGCGCCCCGCCGCCCTGCAGCTTGGCGAGCATGGCCTCGTTGCTCTCGAAGGTGTCGAGCACGACCCGCACGCCGTTCGCCTTCTCGAAGGCCTTCACCAGATCGGGGTCGATGTACTCCGACCAGATGAACACCCGCAGCGTCTTCCCGTCGCCGCGCGGGACGGGGGTCGCCTGACCCTCCTGTCCTGCCTGATTCGCCGGGCCCGGCTGGGCCTGCGCGGGTTTCTGCACGCGGTAACAGCCGGTCAGGAGGAGCAGCCCCGCACCGGCCAGCAGCGCGGCCCGCTTCACGCGCCTCTCCGGGGGCGCAGCAGCGCGTTCGCCGCGACGATCGCCACGACCGTCACGAGCACCAGCAGCGCGCTCAGGGCGTTGATGTCGGGCGTCACGCCGCGCTTCACGTTCGTGTAGATCAGCACGGGCAGCGTGCTGAAGCCCGACCCGCTCGTGAAGTACGTGACCACGAAATCATCCAGGGACAGCGTGAACGCCAGCAGCGCCCCCGCCAGCACGCCCGGCATCGCCAGCGGCAGCACCACCCGCCGGAACGACTCCCAGCCGCTGGCGCCCAGGTCGCGGGCGGCCTCCTCCAGCTCCGGGCCGTACCCGGCCAGCCGCGAGCGGACCGTCAGGGCCACGTAACTGATCTGGAAGGTCACGTGCGCCAGCAGCACCGTCCAGAAGCCGTTGTCGAAGGTCCACCCGGCGCGTTCCAGGCCCTGCCGGACGAACGAGTAGAACATCAGCAGGCTGACGCCCATCACCACGTCCGGCACCACGATGGGCAGGACGAGCAGCCCCGTCAGCGCCGTGCGGAAGCGCAGCGTGTACCGCCACAGGCCCAGG